>JBCBFY010000108.1:0-17715 GCA_038527325.1 Cyanobacteria bacterium J06614_10 | reverse complement strand
TGTTAACCACGCTAATTGAAAAATTTGAGGATGAGCACTATCCCATTCCAGAAGCATCGCCCGACCATATGCTGCGCTACATCTTGGAAGTAAGCAACACCTGTCAGGCAGATTTAGCCAGTCTTTTACTCATTACTAATGATGAAGTTGCTGAACTAGTCAGTGGGCAAAAATCAATAAATAAGATGCAGGCTAAAATTTTGGCCGAACGATTCAAAGTCTCCTCTAGTCTATTTCTTTAACTTCAGATACCTATGACCTCCGACTCCCCCATTACAGTTCTTGTTGTTGAAGACCACAGCGTTGTTCGTGAAGGCATCGTGTCTGTGCTCAACCGACAAGAAGACATTACAGTGGTTGCCGAGGCAAAAAATGGCAAAGAAGCGATCGCCCTACATCAACAGCACCAGCCAACCATCACCATGATGGATTTGCGCATGCCACAAATGGAAGGCCTAGAAGCCGTTCTCCAAATTCGAGCAGCCACACCCAAAGCCAAAATCATCATTCTCACCACCTACGACACTGACGAAGACATCTATCAGTGTCTGCAAGCCGGAGCACGGGGCTACCTGCTCAAAGACGCCACCGCCGCCGAACTCACCAACGCCGTTCGCCAGGTGCATCAAGGCAAACGCTTTATTCCTGCGGATGTAGCCATGAAGCTTGCCGAACGCCTAGAAACCGATGAACTCACCAACCGAGAGCTAGACGTCCTCAGAATGATGGTGCAGGGCAGCAGCACCACCAAACTCGCCGCCGCCCTCAATATTTCCGAAGGCACAGTGAAATTCCATGTGAACAACATTTTGCAAAAGCTAAATGTGAGCGATCGCACCCAGGCCGTTGTCACCGCTCTACAGCGCGGCCTGGTTAGGCTAAAAGAAGAGCCCTAGGTCACACCTGTAACCCGCCCCACGATTAAAAATCGGGGCTAACTGATTGAAGTCCCCTAAAGGGACTGTTTGGGACTCTCCAAATTCCTAGCCCCTTCCTATCTCTTTTAGGGGGCTTGATTTCGATAGCCCCGATTTCAATCGTGGGGCGATTCTTAAGCGTAGACAGCTTGAGTAGTTACAAAAAAGAGCTAAAACGCGGTGAAGCGATTATGACTGAGCAATTGGCCACCCTTATTCGGCAAGCAGAAGCCCTGCCAGTAGCGGAGCAGCTAGCGTTGATTGCTCATCTGACACAGAAAATGAAGCTCACTTCAGAGTCTACTGCTATTCAAGAAACGCTTTATCTAACCAGCATTCCAGGTATGGTGGACTCTATCAAGCAGGGCGGCGCTGAACCTATTGAAGACTGTACACTGTGGAGTCACTACGAGTGAGGGATTAACACCATGGTTGCGACAAAGACTCAGATGAGCCTAGAGGACTTCCTATCTTTTGATGATGGGACAGATACGCTCTACGAGCTAGAAAATGGAGAACTCATCACCATGGCACCCGAGAGCGAACTAAATCAGCGCATTGCATCATTTTTGTTTGCTTACTTCTTACAAGCTGGGATTTCGTTCGAGTGCCTGAGAATGAAGACAGAGCTAGCCGTCAGTGGATCTCGCGCGACAGTGAGAGTGCCAGATTTGATGGTGCTCTCAGATGAGTTAGTGGCAGCACTAGAGGGGGCAACGCGAGCAACTGTGATGTTGGAGATGCCGCCGCCGAGGTTAGTGGTGGAAGTGGTGTCGCCAGGGAAGAAAAACAGCGATCGCGATTACCGGTATAAAAAGTCGCAATATGAAGCTCGAGGGATACAGGAGTATTGGATCGTAGACCCGATTGCGCAGAAGGTGACGGTGTTTAATTTGGTGGAAGGGCTGTATGAAGCAACAGTGTTTGAGGGGAGTGCTGCCATTGAATCTGCGCTATTAAGTGCTTTGAAGTCGAAGGAATTTCTGAGTGCGGCGCAAGTGTTGGGAGCGCGTAAATGAGCACTTTCCTATGATGCTCAGCCAATGAAATTGACAAAAACTTCTAAAGCTCTGTGCCGCTCTACGTTCACTTATAATCGAGATTGTCAGCCACGAGTTTTACAATGGTTCAGGCAAAACCAAAATTAATGACAGTCCAAGAGTTCTTGGACTGGAAGCCAGAAACAGGACGCTATGAGCTGCACGACGGAGCCATTGTTGAAATGCAGCCTACAGGTCCCCACGAGCAGGTAGTTGGTCTGCTAAACCGCAAGCTAAATGTATTGCTCGACCAGCAAAATCTAACCTATTTCATTCCTAACACGGCTATGATTCAGCCATTGGGTTTTGAGAGTGGATACAAGCCAGATCTCATGCTAATTGACCCCACAGAACTCTCAAAAGAACCCCTATGGAAGCGGGAATCCATCATTACACTAGGCAGCTCAGTCAAGCTAGTAGTTGAGGTCGTCTCTACGAACTGGCCCGATGACTACGCCCGTAAATTTGAAGATTATGAGGGCATGGGCATTCAAAATTATTGGATTGTGGATTACCTAGGATTAGGCGGACGGCGATATATTGGCACCCCGAAACAGCCGACCATTACCGTCTGTACGCTGGCAAATGGCATTTATGAGACAAAGCTCTTTCGACAAGGAGAAACGATGGTGTCTCCAAATTTGTCAGGTTTTCAGCTAGCCGTGGACCAAGTGATTAGTGGTGTATGAGTAGATGCCACACCGTCTTACACTGGGAAATACTCTTGCAACTGGGTAATGCTGGAGATGCCGCAGAGGTTGGTGGTGGAAGTAGTATCGTCAGGCAAGAAGGACATTGAAAGAATTTGGCATTGCCGATAAGCAGCTTATGCCTGCTCAGACAGCCACCGCTCTAAATCCGCCATCTTAGAAAAGTCTAGAAGCGCCTCTCCCAAATTCTCTAACTGAGCGACTGAAAGCCCCCTAATTTGTGAATCCGCCACTGGAGAAATATCCCCTAACTTTCGGGACAGCAGCCTCAAGACCAAAGCGCATTCACCTTCCAAACGACCTTCCAAACGGCCTTCCTGTTTAATGCCTTGATATACAGAAGACTGCTCTAGCAAGTCCATGCCGATAATTCTCCGAATTAGTGACTGGTCTTCTAATATTAGCCCCGCTAGGACAGCTGTGGACGCAGCAATCCTTTGCTGCTCCTCAGGTGCTAGGGTTTCTCTAATTTGAGTGGCAACCTGTCGCAAAGCACCGGCAGGGTCTGATACGCGGCTGAGCGCGGCGAACGGTAGCAGCCCCGGAGAACTCAAAAAGGCTTCAAAGGGTTGCTCCCATAGGCGAACAACCTCGAATGGATGAGATGTACCGCCTTTTTGAAAACGCGTTTGATAGACCAAATTAGAGCCTGTGCGTCTTAAGTAAATGACGACCTGGCGAATCGACTTACTTGAATGAAGTCGGTATATGCGCACCCAGTAGTCCAACATTCGGAACAGGATGTCCGGATTGGGCTGGGTTTGAAATTCGATGTGCAAAATGGTGGGCTGCTGCGCAGACTGTGCGGATTCTAGCAGCAGGACGGAATCTGCTCGGATAGGTTCTAGCGAAAGCTCGGAAGGGTTAAGCGTAGCGAGTTCGACGGATTCCCCTAGGAGCCAGCTGGCAAAATCGGCGGAGAAATTTTCGACTAGAAATTTGCAGACAGGATCGTACATAAATAGCCGAGCGAGGCTTACCTTAGAAACTGTAAATTTGACTGTAAAGTGAATCTTGCAGACCGTCTACGTTGCATAGGCGGCTTCGTAGGCTACAAGATGGAAAACCATTAAGCTATAGAAAAATCAGTAGCTGCTGGTAGCGCTGCATCAGTTAATCAGTTCAGAGGATATCAATGAGTGATCTACAGCCTATTCATGTGATTGGAGGAGGCCTGGCCGGAACAGAGGCCGCGTGGCAAGTTGCCCAGGCTGGCGTACCAGTAGTCCTACATGAAATGCGGCCAGTGAAGAAATCTCCAGCGCATCACTCTGAGCATTTGGCGGAGCTGGTGTGTAGCAATTCCTTTGGGGCGATGGGGACGGACCGAGCGTCGGGGATGCTGCATGAGGAGCTGCGTCGGCTGGGCTCTGTGGTGATTGGCAAGGCGGATGAGCATGCTGTGCCTGCGGGCGGGGCGCTGGCGGTTGATCGCGGTGTCTTTGGACGAGATCTGACGGCTGCATTGGCAGAGCATCCACTGGTGGAGCTGCGACGGGATGAGGTGCAGAGGATTCCGGATGAGGGCATTGCCGTCTTGACGACGGGACCGCTCACCAGTGAATCGCTCAGTGAGGACCTAGAGCGATTTGCGGGGCAGGCGTATATGAGTTTTTTTGATGCGGCCAGTCCGATTGTCGTGGGGGAGTCGATTGACCGAAATGTTGCGTTTATGGCATCTCGGTACGACCGAGGCGAGGCGGCGTATCTGAACTGTCCTATGAATCGGGAACAGTATTTGGCTTTTTACGCTGAGCTGTGCGCGGCGGAGCAGGCGGAGCTAAAGGAGTTTGAACGGGAGACGGCAAAATTTTTTGAGGCCTGTTTGCCGATTGAGGAGATGGCGCGGCGGGGGGAAGATACCATGCGATACGGGCCGCTGAAGCCGGTGGGCCTATTTGATACTGCAAAGTATGGTGCCTTTGACGCACCAGAGAACAAGGTGCACAAGCCCTATGCGGTGGTGCAGCTGCGCCAAGAAGACAAGGCAGGGCAACTGTGGAACATGGTTGGCTTTCAGACAAATTTGCGCTGGGGCGAGCAGAAACGGGTGTTTCGAATGATTCCTGGTTTAGAAAATGCGGAGTTTGTGCGCATGGGAGTCATGCACCGCAATACGTTTATCAATTCGCCGGAGCTGTTGACCGCATCGATGCAATTTAAGTCGCGGCCCACGCTGCTTGCGGCTGGTCAACTGGTAGGTACAGAAGGGTATACGGCGGCAGTGGCGGGGGGCTGGCTGGCTGGCACAAATGCGGCCAGAGTGGCGCTTGGCAAAGCTCCGCTGGTGCTACCAGAAACCACCATGATCGGAGCGCTAACGGGCTTTATCAGCAGTGCGGAGCCGAAGCACTTTCAGCCGATGCCACCGAATATGGGCATTATTCCGGCGTTGCCGAAACGCGTGCGCAATAAGCGAGAGCGCTATGGACAGTATCGCGATCGCGCCTTCAAAGACCTGCAAACCTGGGCTACTGAAAATGACCTTCCGCTCAACCTACCACCCTCTGACCTCTCGACCCCTGAGACGGTAGCGCCCCCGCTGGCTCAACAGATTGCGTAGTAGAGCGTTGAGTAAACCATTGAGTAGCGAATGGGGCAATAGAAATGCGATCGCCCCAAGCGTAGTCATCGTGTTTTTAGATGGGCTGGGCCTAGGTGCAGCCAGCCAACACAATCCACTCTCGACGCCAGAGGCAGTCCCTTTTTTGACCAGTTACATCGGTCAACCCCTGCTTGCCGGGGCCACAATCTCACAAGATTCACTTTTGCTCAAGCCAATAGATGCCGGGCTGGGCGTAGCGGGCTTACCTCAGAGCGCAACTGGACAAACCACGCTGTATACGGGCCGAAATGCACCAGCGTATTTGGGGCGCCATCAGTCGGGCTTTGCCAATGGGTCTTTGCGGAAGCTGATTGATCAATATGGACTATTTACCCAGGTTTTGGCAGCGGGCGGGACGGCGACGCTGGCGAATGCATACTCGCCGGATTATTTTTATGCGATCGCCCATAGAAAACGCCGCTATTCAGTCTGCACCCTCCTCAATCTTTCTGCGGGCCTACCGTTTAGACTGCAGTATGAGTATGAACAAGGCGAGGCAGTGTTTTGGGACATTGTGGGTGAGCGGGCACCGGCTAATCGAGGGGGTCGTCAGCCTATATCGGCGGCAGCGGCGGGGAAGCGACTTGGAGAAATGAGCGATCGCTACAGCGTGACCTTATTTGAATGCTATCTAACAGACTACGCCGGACATGCGCAGGACCGAGCGCAGGCAATAGCTGCCCTACTGCGAATCGACACCTTCTTAGAACATCTCATCGCCGCACTACCGCCCAACGTTACGCTAGTCGTCACCAGTGACCATGGCAACGTAGAAGATCTTTCCACCAAGCGCCACACCTTCAACCCAGTTCCGCTTTTGGTCGTTGGACCTGAGGCAAAAGCCTTTGCGTCAGCAAAAGACCTAACCAACATCACGCCTTGCATTCTGTCGGTAATTGATTCGAAGGGTTAGAACAACTCTAGAACAACTGACCCTACAGCAACTTATCGATCACGTCTTTCCATTCTGACAGATTCGACCCAGAAGACAACATTGTTGCTTCTGCACCATTGATAAAGAAAGTCGGCGTAGACCAAACTCCCCTCACTGTCGCATGGCGGGCTGGGATACGAGCCTGGGCGTAAACATCTTTGCTATTAAGCCGTTCAATAAAAGCAGCGTTATCCTTATATTCTGTTGCTTCAGCGGCGAACTCTGCCAGTAGATTGTGAAAGTCTGTCTGTGTTTTATCTTTCCAAGCTTCGTTGGCAAACTCTTCTTGCCTCGAAAAGATATAGCTAACAAAGTCAATGAACTTTTCTGTTTCTTGACCGGCAGCGGCAATAACAGCCTTAGTCGCATCCCAGCTCTGACGATGGTTACCCAGCGTCATCAGCTGAAACAGCCAGCTAACTTGGTCGAGAGGGTATGCATTCATCACAGCAAGAGCATTTTTCCATCCCCGATTGGAAAACGGACATTCTAAGTCGAGGAACATTTCTACAACAACGGGCGCATCTGCGCTTCCTTTTCTGTAGCCGCTGGGTCGAGCTGGGATAGGAATGGCCATAGGCTTATCGCTACAGGCGAGATAGAAGTGTACTGTCAAAATCCTTGCACAGCGCCATGGATTTTGACAAACCACTCAGGGTCATTCTTCAGCTGGCTGACGGCTGCTCTCGATCAGGGCGCGATACAAAGTAGAAAATCGCAGCTCGTCAATCCCAGCCTCATTGTTCCAGGTGGCGGTGACACACAGTGGCCCCTGCTCATCGACTAGGTAGGTCGTAAAGTTCTCCACGCCAGGTTCAGACCCTCCCTTGTAAGCAACTTTCTGCCACGTAGCCGGATCTACCAAGCCTGGATTGATACTCATGAGCGGTAGCTCCGCTACCTTTTCCATCGCCTCGCACAGCGCCTGCGCCGTGAAGAACCATTCCACATCAATCGCCTGAGGCCCCTCATTAAAGATGCTCACAGCAGGCAAGGGTAGCGCCGCTAGGGCGGAGAGCAGGGTGCGCCGTTCATCGCTGCGTCGCCAACGGGTAAGAATATTTCGATTGGCAGGGTCTTTGAGCACGAAGGCTTCGCGAGTAGTGAGGAAGGGTTGGTTTCTTTCTGAAAGGGCCTCGACGACGTCCCGGCCAACAAGATTGAGCAAATGGTCGGTGGCGGTATTGTCGCTTTGGGAAATCATCAGCGTTGCTAGCGTTTCTATCGTCAGTTGAGAACCCGCTGGCCAAGTTTGGAGGAAGCCACTGGGCAGGCTTTTCCACTTATCTCTGAGCGAGACGACTTCGTCCCACTGGCGCTCTCCATTTTCGATTTGGGTTTGCAGGGCTTGAAGGATGAGGAGCTTGAAGGTGGAGCCTACGGCGAGGGGCTGGTCTGCATTGAGGGCGGCAAGCTGCTGGCCGTTGCGGGTAATCAGTAGATGCTTGTCGCCGGGGAGATCAGACAGCTCGGCGACGACTTCAGCGAGCGGGCGAGCAGCTAGCTGAGGCGTCTCAAAGAGTAGACCAGTGATTTGTCCCTGATTGTTGAGCGCTAGATGGGTGGGAACAGTTCCCCGTTCGAAAGTTAGAACAAAGCCTTTGTCGACATCTTCGATGCTTTGGTAATTACCGAGTGTGCCAACAATACCTTGGGTGATTTGAGAGATTTCACCCAGGGAAATTTGCGCCAAAAACGAATCTGCAAACCACGCTCGCTGAAGTTCTGTCGCTGTAAATAGGCGAGAGAGAATTTCTGTTGGAGAAGGCATTCTGGAAGGGTTCGGTTGGGCCTGTTTGCGCTGCCGGGCTTGGAGCAGAACGGGAGGTATTTGCTGCGCGGTGACAGAGATAGACGTGACCGAAAGCGAGGCGGCGGCTTCAACGGCAGGAATAGACTCACCTAGAAACAACAATACGCTCAAGAGCAACAGGAACAGGACTCGGAAGGCTTTACTTGTCACATTTCATACCGGTCGTACCGGAAACTATAGGAATAGAAACAACACATTTAAAGTTTGTTCCTCTCCGTATGGAATGGGCATCATAAGTTCAAGCACTTTTTGATAGGTTGACTGGCCGTACATCAGATCATGCCGCTCAATCCTAAGAAGTCCTAGATTACACATCACAATCTGGATTACACATAAAAATAAGGACAGGCCCAGAAGATGATAGCACCTGCAGAACCTTCTACGATCCTACTCAAAGACATCAAACTTGGCGGCATAGGCGATAGCGCTTTCCCCGCAGGCCGAGCAGGCTTCACAAAAATTGCACCCAATACCTTTGTCTTTCAGGCCTACGATGGTGACCATGGCCACGAACTCTGGGTGACTGATGGTACCGAAGCAGGCACAAAGCTCGTCAAGGACATTTACGCAGGTTGGCAATATTCAAACGCGTTTGGCTTTACGCCGCTCGGTAATGGCAAAGCGGTTTTCCTGGCTGAGACGGCAGAGCATGGGCGGGAGCTGTGGATTACGGATGGCACCGAGGCTGGTACCCAGCTATTGAAAGATATAAAGCCTGGTGTAGAGAGCGGCGATTCCTGGACCTTTGGCTCACTGGGTAACGGTCAGATTATTTTTGCAGCGGATGATGGTGTTCATGGACGGGAGTTGTGGATTACAGATGGGACTGAGGGCGGTACAAAGCTGCTCAAGGATACGACGCCGGGCAGCGAAGGCTTTGTAAATCTTCAACAGCTTGATCTGGCCAAAGATGGTGTTTTTGGTGATCCAGGCAGCTACACCGTCGAAATCAATGGTCAAGTCTTGTTCAAGTTTGACGATGGCATCCACGGCATTGAACTGTGGGTTACAGATGGGACAACGGCAGGCACTAAGCTGCTCAAGGATATTAATCCAGGCGCGGCCACTTCTGGCGTGAGAGGATTTGCTGACATCGGTAATGGCAGGCTTTTATTTGGCGCAGATGATGGCACCAATGGCCGCGAGCTGTGGGTGACGGACGGGACTGAGGCAGGCACTGTCTCGACCACGAGCCTTTTCCCTGCAAACAACAATCTCTCTCTTTTTGAGTTTGCAGCGCTGGGCAATGGCCAATTTGTGTTTGTTGCTAGCGATGAGACCCATGGAAATGAGCTATGGGTCACCGATGGGACGTCTGCAGGGACTGAATTTCTAAAAGACATTAATCCTGGCAGTGAACCTGGCTCGATTACGGATCTCACGGCTATCAGTCCCGGTGTTGTGGTGTTCACGGCTAATGATGGCACGCACGGGCCTGAACTATGGGTGACAGACGGTACGTCCACAGGCACTAAGCTCCTCAAAGACATTCTGGAGGGTACGGTTGCTGGTCGCTCCGTGCGTAGCTTGGCCGCAGTGGGAGACGGACTCGCACTGTTCTCCGGTGAGGATGGGGTACATGGCAAAGAGCTATGGGTAACAGATGGCACCGCTGAAGGCACTCGGCTAGTCGAGGATATCCATGAAGGCGGGTTCGACTCTGCACCGTCCGACTTCACACCGCTGGGAAATGGACAATTTTTGTTCCAGGCGAATGATGGTGTTAACGGCCGAGAGCCCTGGATTACCAATGCGATTAGCAGCATAGAAGATCCCGAAGAGCCACCCGTTGACCCGCCGGTTGACCCGCCAATCGACCCACCGGTTGGCCCACCGGTTGACCCACCCATTGATCCACCCGTTGACCCACCGACCGATCTCGAGAGTGTCGGTAGACTCGGACTGCTGTCTGAGGGAACTCGCCTGCTGGTTGAATCACTGGACGAGGTGGGATCTTTGCACTTCAGTCTGGAAAATTGGAACCTATCTAATATTGCTGAGATGATTGTCTCAGGTGTTTATGGTGAGGGGGCAGAAAAGACAGTGGGGCAGTTCTCCCTGCTTGATGGGGCTGAGCTAGGGGAGCAGTTTGCCCAGGCCTTTTCGATAGCGGCTAACCTACTGGCAGAGGGGATGGCACTGACCTTTCAACTGTTGGACGGTGAGAATAGCCAGACCGGTAGCCTGACCCTAGGGGAAAGTGGAAAGATTGAGCTGTCGTTTGGCGATCGCACGCTACTCTCCCTATTTCTACAGGCAAAAGAAGCGATCAATCTCCTCACCGAAGATGCCAGCAGCATAGACCTGTCTGACCATCTTGGAGAAGACGTCTCTATGGCGTTCACCGTTTTCCGAGAAGCCAACTTTAACAACACCCTGAAGTTTTATCAAACGGACGATGTGAGCGGCGGTATCTTCGACGAGCTAACCGGTCTCACAATCAATCCAGGAGATGACGGCTATGAAGCAGCTGCGTTGGCCCGTCAGGTCGAGATCTCTCTCACTGGGCAAAACCGCAATGCGCAGACCTTCTCTGCCACGCTAGAGGGTGGTGGGTTCCTCAGCATGTTTTTGATAGCTGACGGTAGCGACCCTGCAACCAGCGAGCTGTACTTCAGCCATGCTGGCATGAACAGCGTAGGCAACGACCATGCCAAACTGCTAGGAAACAATCTCTTCGGCTTCGAGGATATGGCTGGACTGGGCGACAAAGACTTCAATGATCTGGTTGTCCATTTTGAGATGGGCTGAGAATGTAGCCTAGCCGACTGAGTAGGATGGATCAGTGTTAAAGCGATTACAATCAGGTCTGGGGATTTCTCAGACCTGATTGACTATTTGCTGACTGTACCTGTCCTATGCTTTATCGCCGCTTTGGCCGCACCGAACTGCAAATGCCCGTTTTCTCCTGTGGGGGTATGCGCTACCAGCACTCGTGGAGAGATGTTCCTCTGGAGCACATTCCACAGAAAAATCAGGAAAATCTGGAGGCGACCATCCACAGGGCGATTGAGCTTGGCATTAACCATATTGAAACGGCGAGGGGCTATGGCACCTCAGAAATTCAGCTAGGGCAGGTGCTGCCAAAATTTGAGCGCGATCGCCTGATCGTGCAGACCAAGGTCTCTCCCAAAGCAGACCCCGAAGAATTTCGAGACATTTTTGAAACCTCGCTTTCAAACCTAAAGCTCGACTATGTCGACCTGCTGGGATTTCATGGCGTAAACAATCGCGAAACGCTGAGAAACAGCATTCGCCCGGGCGGGTGTATCGAAGTTGCCCAAAAGCTGCAGGCTCAGGGCAAGGTACGACACATTGGCTTTTCGACCCACGGCCCGACCCAGGTCATCGTCGATGCCATAGCAAGTAACCTGTTTGACTATGTCAATATCCACTGGTACTACATTTTTCAAGACAACTGGCGCGCTATCGAAGCGGCGACCCAGCGGGATATGGGCGTCTTTATCATTAGCCCATCGAACAAAGGCGGAAATCTCTACAGCCCGCCCCAGCGACTGGTTGACCTCTGCCAGCCGCTGAGTCCCATGGTTTTCAACGATTTGTTTTGCTTGAGCCATCCGCAGGTGCACACCCTCAGCCTGGGAGCGGCCCAGCCTTCCGATTTTGATGAACACCTAAAAGTGCTTCCCCTGCTCGATAAAGCAGATGAGATTTTGCCGCCAATTTTAGAACGGCTAGAAAAGCAGGCCATTGATGCCCTTGGCGAGACCTGGTACCGCACTTGGAAAGAAGGCCTGCCCGATATTCAGTCCACTCCTGGCAACATCAATATTGCGATCGCACTCTGGCTTGGCAACCTAGTAGAAGCCTTCGACATGACCGAATACGCCAAAGCCCGCTATAACCTACTCGGCGGCGCCAGCCACTGGTTTCCTGGCAACAAAGCCGAAAACCTCACCGACTACGACCTCACCGAGAGCCTCAAAAACAGTCCTCACGCTGACACCATTCCCGACCGCCTCGCCAAGATCCATGGGATGATAGGCGGCGCAGACGTTAAGAGGTTATCCCAGCAATAATGGTTGCCCACGCCGCAAAATTTCAGGGCCAGTCCGCCCTCCTCTCCCACGAACTGCTCACTTACTACCGTCAGGTCAGTCAGTCTCCCCTGGTCGTTGTCGATATCGAAACCACCGGCTCCCTAGGCCACAATGCACGGGTGATTGAGGTTTCTATCCTTCAGGCTAGCCTGGTAGGCGGTATAGAACACCAAGAAACGTATCTGATCAACCCGAAGGTCAAAATCCCAGAATTTATCACCAAAATCACCGGCATTACCCCGGAGATGGTGTATCCCTCGCCGCCGCCAGAAGAGATTTGGCCAAAGTGTCAGCCGCTCTTAGAAGGAGAGCGGGTTTTTACAGCGCACAATCTAGACTTCGACTACTCTTTTCTGCGCTCGGAATACAAGCGCCTCGGTATTCGCTTTTATAAGCCACCGCTGCAAAAGCTTTGCACAGTGATTCTCTCGCGCATGCTGCTGGCCGACTTGCCCTCCCGCAGTTTGCCAAACCTGATCAAGCACTTTGGGTTTGATATCAGTACCTCGCACCGGGCCGAGGCCGACACGATGGCCTGCTGGCTACTGGCCGAAAAGCTGCTCAGACAGATTCAGAGCGAAGCAGACGATACTCTGCTCAAGCGGTTTGGTCAGCAGTGGATTCGGCTGCAGGACGCGGCCAAAATACTCAACTGTCGCAAAGAAGAGGCGCAGGCAAAGCTAGCCGCCGCCCAGGTAGAAAGCCGCCTCTCGTACAAGCGGAAGCTGCCGATGTATCGTCGCTGGGGGGTCGAAGCCTTTTACTACGAGGAGCAAGGGCAGCAGATGTCTTTGCTGTAGGGAGTTTGCGATACGCTGGTTTGCAATGTGCTACCAGCAAAAACTTTTTTCTAAGGCAAAAATCACCAAAGGTAGATAAACAATGCCTGAGGGAGCGCTATGCTAAGTAAAGTTAAGCCCTGACGATTTGCGACCTGCGAGAAAAACCATGCCTGACACCAATAAGGAAACTAACAACCAGCAAAACTACTCCTGGAAAGGTAGCTGGGACGCTGGCACAGCGCTCATGATTTTGGTAGGTGCTCTGACGGTGGTGCTCTTTGTAGCGGGCTTTGCCTACTAGATTTTCTGGGCTGTCTTTTCTGCGCTGGCTTTTCTGTGTTAGCTTTTGCTAGGTTTTGCGATCGCGCAGCAAACACACAGCAGAGAACATGAAGCTGTCCGAAGAGACTGAGGGAAACCGGCTAAGCGTCAACATTCTGCCGATGATTGACGTGATTTTTGCGATTCTGGCATTTTTTATTCTCTCGACGCTGTATCTGACTCGGGCAGAGGGGCTGCCGGTCAATTTGCCGCAGGCCGTGACGGCTACCCCGCAAAATCAGGTGGATGTGACGCTCACCATTACGCCTGATGGTGAGCTGTATGTGGATGACACACCTGTGGCGTTGACAGGGCTGGCGGATGAAGTGCGATCGCGCGCCAACAACAAACCCATCCTAGTGACTATTCGAGCAGACGAATCTGCCGCCCATGGCAGGGTGATAGAAGCCATGGACCGGCTGCGAACCATAGAGCAGCTGAGCATCGGTATTGCGACGACCAGACCGTAGCGGTGGGCTAATACGCGGCTGTCCTCTCAATTGCCTTCTAATGGCCTTCTTGTGGCATGATGTCGGCAACGAATGAGGACGAGGCATCCTATGAGTGCCATTGACTGGGCGATTGTCGCTGTCTATGCGGCTATTTTGGTTGGGATTGGTGTGGCAGCTAGTCGCAAACAAAACAACACAGAAGAGTATTTTAGAGGGTCGCAACAGCTGCCATGGTGGGCGATTGGGTTTTCGATTATTGCGACGTCCTTTTCGGGGGCGGCTCTGCTTGGGGGCGCGGGTGAAGGCTATAACAACGGCCTGCTCTACCTGCAGCTGCAGGTGGGTGATTTGATTGGCTATGGGCTCGTCATTGCGCTGTTTTTGCCATTCTTTGTCGGGCTGAATCTGACAACAGCTTACGAATATTTAGAAAGACGATTTGATAGCAAAACGCGAGTGTTGGGCTCTATTTGCTTTTTGTTGTTTGTGATTGCGAGGCTTGGTGGCCTACTTTACGCGGCTTCTTTGGCCGTTTCTACCGTTGTCAATATTCCGCTTTCTGCCGCCATTTTGCTGGTGGGCATTGTCTCTATCGTCTACACCATGGCGGGCGGTATTGCCGCCGTGGTTTGGACAGATGTGCTCCAGTTTGTGATGGTGTTTGTGGGGCTTGGGGCAGGTGTGTGGGCAGCCGCCGCTGGCGTGAACGGCGGGCTGGGTGAACTGTGGAGCACTGCCGCCGCTGCTGGCAAATTCGCCGTCGTCGATACGGCCTGGGACCCTGGCAATATTCGTTCGCTGCCGACCGCAGTGATTGCCTACGGCATGCTGGCATTTGCAGTCGCCGGGACCAATCAGCAGTCGGTGCAGCGCTACGTCTCCTGCGCCGATGTGCAATCAGGCCGAAAAGCGATCCTTTTAGGTTGGTTTTCCGGCCTGATTGGCGTTGGGGCAACGCTGGTACTCGGCACGCTGTTGTTTAGCTTTTACAGCATTAACCCTGGCCTGCCAGAAGAGATTGCGGGCGATGCTATCTTGCCATTTTTTATTGTGAACAATGTTCCAGCGGGTGCGGCTGGCCTGCTGGTCGCGGCTATCTTCGCAGCGGCCATGTCTTCGATTGACTCGGCCCTTCATGCCCTGGCCACCTGCATCACCGTTGATTTTTATGAGCGGTTTTCGCGCGGGCCGCTGAATCAGGCGCGGTCATTAAAAGTTGCGCAGGGCCTCATTGCACTCTGGGGCATCGTCGGGATTGGGGCGGCCTTTTATGCAGCGTCAACGGAAGAAAATTTGCTGCCCTTCCTCATCAAGTACGTCACGCTGTCGCTAGGACCACTGCTTGGGCTATTTCTAATGGGCGTGCTGGTGCCGAGGATCAATGCGAATGGCGCTTTTTACGGCACGATTTTGGCTGTGCTGACGCTGACCTACCTCACTGCGACCGAAAGGTTTGGCCTACCTGCATTTTGGGGCTCGGCCATTACCGCGCCGCTGGCCGTCGTGTTTGGCATAGGCATTTCGCTGCTGGGCAAAGTGCCAGCGGATCGCTCCATTCAGGGGCTGACCTTTTGGAGCAAGAAGTAAGTGATTTTACTCTGTGCGAAATATTCATAAGAAGAAGCCATCGGGAAGACCCTGCGTATATCCCGTAAAACGCGCCATAAGTGCGATACAGCGGTCACGGAAGGCTGGATTTCGATCAAGGCCACTTGATGAGACACATCACAGACCAAGTAAAACTATCCCCTTACGCTGTGTAAAGCAGTCATGTAGTAAGGGAATATAAATTAGATTATGCGATCCATTGAAGCCTTGTTACAGGTTGGAGAAGACGGAAAGCTGGCCATTGAGCTACCAGAGGAGGCAGCCCCAGGAAAATATAAGGTCACCTTTGTACTCGCAAAGCTACTGGGTCTACGCAATCAGTCTAAGTTACAGGCAAATAAAACCGACGCTTCAGTAGAGCTGAGTCACTAGAGCTAGTCGTTAGACACAGTTATTGGGTTCAGTCATTGGGTTCAGTCATTGGAGTCAGCTATCGAAACCAACGATCAGCCGCAGTTAGCAGAGCCCCTCATCGGGCATCGCTACTAACAGAACACTACGAAATCAGCACACAACCTGCTCCTTGTCTTCGCTGGGGAGCAGGTTGTGCGTTTGAGGCTTTGGGTGGTCAAACCGACCGCAGGACAGTCGCTATATCCATCACAGCACAAACTATAGTATTGTAAATCTTTGTAAAGCAATTCTGAGACGCTTTCGCTGATGCCTGCTCATTCAGTGAAAGCGTCTTGGAGTTTGCGCTTGTCATGTTAATTCGCAGGTAATACGTGCAGCTAAGTACCCGTCCGATTGTTTCTGTAGATTCCGATTCTTCAAAGCGAGATCTTCCATTTACGCTCAAAGATCTCAAAAACGCTATTCCTGATTATTGTTTTGAGCCTTCTGTTAGCCGCTCTCTTTCCTATTTCTTTCTGGATATCGGAATCATTGCTGGACTTTATGCACTGGCCTACAGCATTAATTCTTGGTTGTTCTTTCCGCTTTTTTGGTTTGCGCAGGGCACGATGTTCTGGGCATTGTTTGTCGTTGGCCACGACTGTGGTCATGGCTCTTTTTCTAAATACAAGTGGCTCAATAATTTGATTGGGCACCTTTGCCATACGCCTATTTTGGTGCCTTACCATGGGTGGCGCATTAGCCATCGCACCCACCACGCAAACACGGGCAACTTAGATACCGATGAAAGCTGGTATCCCATTTCTGAGAAGACCTACGACGAAATGGACAGTGGCGCAAAGTTTGTTCGATTTAGCCTGTTTTTGTTGGCCTATCCTTTTTATCTTTTCTTCCGTTCGCCGGGTCGTCAGGGCTCTCACTTTTTGCCCAGTAGTCCGCTATTTCGCCCCTCTGAGAAGTGGGACGTGATTACCAGCACTAGCTGCATCGTACTGTTTGTTGGATTCTTGGCTTGGGTTGGCTTCTCAGCAGGTCCGCTATTTTTGATCAACTACTACGTCATGCCTTACCTAGTGTTTGTTGTGTGGCTTGACTTGGTGACATTTTTGCATCATACAGATCCAGAGATTCCTTGGTATCGCAATGATAGCTGGTATTTTTTGAAAGGTGCCCTATCGACCATTGACTACGACTATGGATTGATCAACAATATCCACCACAATATTGGAACGCATGTTGCGCATCATATCTTCTTGGGTATGCCTCATTATCACTTGAAGGAAGCGACGGAGGCGATCAAGCCAATTTTGGGAGACTATTACCGCGAGGCGAAAGACTCTGTGTGGACGAGCTTTTGGCGATCTGCTAGAGAGTGCATCTATGTGCCAAATGAAGGGCAAAAGGTCTACTATCGTAAGCGTTCGTAGTTTCATCACATTTGGATAGTAAAAAGGAACAGGTTGGCTTTGAAGGCTGGCCTGTTCTTTTTTGTCTTGTTGGTCCATTCTGTAATCTGTCTTGAATAGGCTGATGGAAGGGCAGAATGCTCATATGCTGGCAGCAACCACAGAACGTATGGCTATGCGACTCAATATCTGGCTCGATTTGACCTCTCAGCAGGTGCGCGATCGCTTACTTTCGGAGCTTGACCGCTGGATAGAGCTAGGCCTGCTATCAGAAGCACAGATTACTGAAATTGCTAAGTCGCTCAGCGAGCCTCTGCCAGCAACCATCCCCCAGTATGTGCCCCCACAAACTGCATCACCAGAGATAGCCAGTACAACACTGGCAACAGACCAAGAACCTCAACCTGTGGTCAGCAGTCCAGCTAGCATTGAAAGACCAAACCGACTCGCCCAGGCATTTAGCGCGCTAATCGAAGAAATCAGCGTGCTGTGGCTATTGTTTTTGGGCGTATTTTTAGTTGTTGTTTCCTCAGGCGTGCTGGCGGCAAGTCAGTGGTCGTCTTTCTCGGCGGTGGGTCAGTATGCCGTTTTGTTTGCCTACACGCTGGCGTTTGGGCTGGCGGGTCTGTGGGCGCTCAGGCAAGAAAACCTACAAAGTACCGGGCGAATGCTGGCGCTGACCATGCTGCTGCTGATACCGGTTAACTTTTGG
>JBCBFY010000107.1:0-17921 GCA_038527325.1 Cyanobacteria bacterium J06614_10 | reverse complement strand
CTTCTAAAACATCCGGATTCGGCAAGCAAAGGTCGAATAGATAAGACTACTATACTCATCAATTCACCCATAATCCGCCCTTCATCGAAGGGGAGAACCACAGGACATTTGCGATGACTGACGCTGACTTCAGGAACGTGTGAGGAAAATTTATATAAACCCTGGTTATTTATACGTGCAGAAAAAGAAAGATCCGCGTTAAATGACACCAAACTGACGCGGCGGGCTAAACAGACGCGCTAAATATCGGTGGGCATGCCGCAGACCTCGTTTTCTTTGTCAGACAGCGCCTGCCTCGCGCTCTGAATCTTGGCTGGATAGAGTTCATACCAGCGTAAAAATTGATTTTTCGCGGGCGCAAAATAGTGAGAGCTTTTGGAAATTTGGCAGAAGTCTTGGAGCATAGAGAGCCATCGGCCATTGGTCGCATGGTCAATACCGCTATCAAAAAACCGCCTGTCTTGCATGTCACCTATCTGACTATCGCTCTCATTGCTGTTATCGCTTGATGCGATCGCACGCAAACGAGAAACAGCCAAAATATCATCCGTCTCCACTGGGTAGCGTACGAGCAGAGCACCGGCGAATGCGATAAGGGTGCAGCCAAGCGCAACAACATATCTGTAGCGTCTCGAAGGGCTCTGGCGATTGTGAGCCTGTGACCTTCCGCTGAGTCCTTCCCTGGCAGAAAATCGAGAAAAATCACCAGAAAACTGCGCCTCACTAGCAACAACTGTGACCGAACGCGTCAGACCTGGGATCTGTTGCTCAATCCACGCCATATTAAAAATCTCGGCAAAAATAGCATTGCTCACCACAAGCTGGCTGCTTTTTTGCTTCACTAGGCCCGATGTTAGCAGGTGCGCCTGCATTCTTCGAATGTGTGACTGATAGCTAAAAGAGATCGCACCCCTAGAAAGAATCTGCATGTATGAAATAAGCAGAATGTCTGTATCCTGAAATGCAAACAGCGACTTTTTAATCCGGGTTAGACAGGGAATATCGACGTTATTTTCCCAGTTTCGAACAATCTTCTGGCGGACAATTTCATCGACGATGCCAGCACCTTCTGAGCGCACTATCTGAAACGAATACTGAGCAACATACTCATAGATAAAGCGTCTCAAAAACGGGTCGCCATCCGTCCAATAGTGTGTCCTTTCGACAATGGCAGCAATTAGACGAGGGTCTTTTATTCGGGAGAAGGCAAGGTCAGCAGATTTGGTAGATACGGTCAATGGCCGAGCGATTGAAAGACTATAAATGTTCATACACGACAGGGTTCATCAGCGGGTCAAGCCCGCTGAAAACGCATCGTTGAATTAGCACAGACAAGTCAAGTCACCCATTCGACAGAAAGTGAGCTGACAGTCATCGAATTGTGGCTAAAACCGTGGCTAACTGAATACACGTTAATTCTGTTTTTATTTCGCAGAATACCAACAAGTCAACCCCCAAAAAAACGATCCTAAAGGTTGAGTTTCAAGATTTTTAAGAGCATGAAAAATTATGCATACTTCGATGGATAACCATCACTTGCCGATAGCTTACTACCCTTTGGCTACTTCATTTCATCTAATCGACGTTTTTCTGCCAGCTTGAGCATAATTTCCGCGTGCATCTCCCGCGTCAATGGATAAAAATATACCAGCACCACGCCGCAGATCAGCAGCACCAGCGGAACAGGTCCCGCAAAAAAGCGAATTGCTCTCAGCGCAGAGTCAGACTGCACAGGCAGATCTCTATCGAAGCCAGAGACCTCCAGCGCCAAGCCTACAAGATCGATATCTAGGTCCATCACCACCTTCTGTAGCAACGTCATAAAAGAGTAGAACGCGCCCTCTCGCCGTCTCCCAGTATTCAGCTCATCGAGTTCTATGACATCGGGCAAAATTGACCAGGGAACCACGTAGGCAGTGGCCACGCCAAATCCGGCTAGGGCACACAGGCCAAAGAGAATAGCGTTTTGACCGGGCTGCAGAAAGAAAAGGGCAACCTGCACCAAAATCCAAACGCCCGACCCTAGGAAATAAATGTTTTTCTTACCGATTCGCTTACTCAGGGCCGCGCAGACAAACATCATGATAATCGCAACACCCTGTACGATGAGCGCCAGCAAGCTACCATCCACATCCATCCAATATTTGCCGTAGAACGGGATGACAGCAGCCGTAATTTGCAAAGCCAGCCACGAAAACAGATAAATTCCGACAACAAACAAGAAAGGGCGATTGCCAAAGACAATTTTGATCTGTTGGGCCAGCGGCTCAGCCGGTTCGTCGCTATCAGCCGAGAGAGACTGGCCAGTGGCCTTGGCCTTTTGCTGCATGTAGCCATAGGTGCCAAAAATGCACCAGTAGAGCGTCAAAGTCGACACGATGCCACCAAAAATGCCGAGTAGAATATATCGCTGTCCTTCGTCTGCGATCGCACTTGCCGTCACCCCAGCCGCGACCAATATCAGCAGCCCCCCAATGATCGAAAAGGCCAGCCGAAAAGACGTCAGCGACGTCCGCTCGTCATAATCTTGAGTGATTTCGGCGGTTAGGGTGCTGTAGGGCAAGTTCGTCGTGGTGAAGAACATTTGGAATACCGATGTAATGCCCACGTAGTACCAAAAACTCATCCACTCTTTTTCAAAGCCCGGCACAATCCAAATAAAGCAGTACGACAGGCCAAACGGAATCGCCGTGAGAAACATCCAGGGATACCGCCTGCCCCAGCGCGTATTAGTGCGATCGCTCATCATCCCCACGAGCGGATCGTTCACCGCATCCCAAATCTTGCCAACTGCTAAGACGGACCCCGCCACCACCGGTCGCATGCCCGCTACATCCGTTAAGAAAATCAGTAGAAAAAACGCTAAGAATTGAGACGTTAGACCCGCACCAAAATCGCCCGCACCGTAGGCCAGCTTCACCGGCAGCGAGAGCTTGGGCATTGGATAGTTCACCTTGGCAGGCGGCTGAGGGTCTAAATTAGCCATGGGAAAAACCTGTATAAATAGATAACCGTAGTCATTAAGCGAATGGCCGCTAAACCGAGCAATGGCAGACCTCTATGTATCCTGGTCAGAGTACCACCGAACTATCGAGCAATTGGCATTGATGGTACACCGCTCCGGCTGGCAGTTTAACCAAATTGTGTGTTTGGCAAAAGGTGGGCTGCGAATTGGAGACATTCTTTGCCGCATTTCTGACCAGCCCCTGGCGATACTATCGACCGCCTCCTACGGCGGGGAGGGCAATCGTACCCGTGGCTCCATTACCTTTTCCAAAGATTTGAGTATGACCACCGCCAACCTAGGCTCCAGGATTCTGCTGGTCGATGATCTGGTAGATTCGGGCCAGAGCCTGGAGCGCAGTATCTCGTGGCTGAAGCACAAATACGGCTTTTATATCGACGAAGTGCGCACGGCGGTACTGTGGCACAAGGCCTGCTCCTCCATCGCGCCCGACTACGCCGTGCACTATCTAGAAGACAATCCATGGATTCATCAACCTTTCGAGAACTACGAAGAGATGGGCTGGGAGTCGCTGGCGGCGCAGGTTGCCGAGTAATCGCGGATCAAATTTATTAGTAGCCAAATAAATTAATGCTAATAGGTGTATCCGCTTAGCTGATTTGCTCAGATTTGCTATACACTGAACCCCGTCACTTTATCGGGCTGTCTCTGGCAGCAGGTAGCTGGCGAATTTTAGCCGTCACGCTCTGGTAGTCGAATCCTGTCGTTCAAGAATTCATTGCGTCTGTGAGCAATTCTCCTTCCAAAGATATTCCACCTGCACGTCGCGAACCGACTGAGGTTTCGCTCGCTGAGATAGAAAATATCAAGCTGCAGTCAGAACCTCGGCGACATCGCAGAGGATGGGTTGTGATGCTTCTACTCATTGCTGGAATCGGCGGAGTCGGTACCTGGCAGTGGGAACGGGTGAGCCCTCACCTACGGGGAATGAAAGCTGCGATCGCAGCCAGCGACTTCGGCTTCCTATCTAAAGAGAACTCGGCCCCCTCTACTACTGATACGGCCTCAAGCACTGCTAACCCTACTCAAAACGAGACAACTCGGACCGCAACCGAGCAGAGTGAACAGAACCCGCTAGTAGTCGCAGCCACACCCGGGGCTACCGGTAGCTCATCTGCTCAAGCCACCGGCGAAGAGACTGGCCAAGAACCCGACATCCTGCTCAACCACCGCCGCTACGAGGTCGCCTCAGAAGATGCTCTCGTGCAGCTCAACCCCAACAGCCAGATCAAGCTGCAGCCAGAAGCGCAAGCTGCCGTCACGCAGATGATCGACAAAGCCAAAGCGGAAGGCGTTCGGCTGGGCATCATCTCCGGATTTCGCACCCTAGCAGACCAAGACTACCTGTATTTTGACGTTAAGGCCGAGCGGGGCCAAGACGCCCAAACCCGCGCCGAAGTGAGCGCCCCACCCGGCTACAGCGAACACCACACAGGCTACGCAGTCGACTTCATCGACGAGGGCCGCTCAGAGACCCACTTGCAAACCTCTTTTGAGACCACAGCTGCGTTCAAATGGCTCGAAAAAAACGCCGCCTACTACAATTTTGAACTCTCTTTTCCTAAGGGCAACGCAACGGGCGTGGCGTACGAACCCTGGCACTGGCGCTACGTGGGCAACCAAGAGAGTTTAGAATTATTCTACAAATGATTGGCGCTTGGCTCGGCGCTCGGAGGATCCTGTTAATGAGCTAGCTGCCCAAGCCATACAAACAACAGCACGTATGAATCCCACCACGCTGAATCTTCTCGCCGTTTCCGTCTTTGCGTTTACGATATTGAGTCTGGTTGGGCCTTTGCTCAATATTTCACCTGGTGCAGTCGCCATCGCACTGACCGGCTGCGCAGGCGTCATCGCAGTGGATCGCTTCGGCGCTCAGGGCAAAGGCGGCACGCTACTGATCGATTTGGTCTCTCGTCAGTCTTCTGAGTATCGGCAGCGGGTTTTGCACCATGAGGCAGGGCACTTTTTGGTTGCCCACCTGCTAGAGATTCCGGTACAGAGCTACACGCTGAGCGCTTGGGAAGCTATCAAAGCTGGGTTTCCGGGGCTAGGCGGCGTTATTTGCGAAGCCCCAGAGCTAGATGCGCAGGCGAGAGCAGCAGATCTCTCTGAGCAACAGGTCAATCGCTACTGCACGGTATGGATGGCTGGGATTGCCGCAGAAAATCAGCAATACGGCACGGCTCAGGGCGGTGAAGATGATCAGCGCAAGCTCCGGCAGCTCTGGATACAGACCCAGCATCCAGAAAGTACAGCTGACACCCAGCTGCGTTGGGCCTTGCTACAGGCTCAAACCCTCATAGAAAAACAATCTGCAGCCTACGACGCGCTCGTAGCAGCCATGGCCGAGCGTGCCCCCGTTGCCGCTTGCTGCGCAGCAATTGAGCGCTGCCGGGTGGAGACATCCCTTACTGAATCTGTTGCCCTAGTGAACCAGGATTAACTAGCTCACTGTCTTAAGCGACTTAGCCAAACCTCACCGCCTAAGCCTGGCTATCACTCCCTGAGCCAATCACCCGATTGCGACCCAGCTCCTTTGCCCTGAGAAGATTTTGGTCAGCGCGGTCGAGCAGGCTTCTGCCTTGCTCATCGTCGTCTGGCAGCAGCTCAGCAATGCCGATGCTCACCGTCACATCTAAAGTGTCAAGACCGTTTACCGGTGGCGCAATCTTAAACGGGTCGCGGGCAATCGATTCACGCAGTCGATTGGCGATCGCACGCCCTTCAACTAGGTCTGTATTGGTCAGCGTTACCACAAATTCTTCGCCGCCATAGCGAAAGGGCGTGTCATAAAAGCGCATATTCGCCAAAAGCCGCTTGGCCAGCTGCTTGAGAATGTCATCTCCGACCAAATGGCCAAACCGATCATTGACTCCCTTAAAAAAGTCAATATCTAGCACCATCAAAGAAAGCGGGGTGCCCTTGCTACGGGTCATCTTAATTTGATTGGGTAGCTCAAGGTCAAAGGCGCGGCGATTGCTGATTTGGGTGAGGGCGTCGACGAGGGCAACCGCAGAGAGCCAGTCGTTAATGCGAGAGAGGTCGCGGTAGCGCTGGGCGCGGCTCAGGCCGATTTGGATATGTGCCTGAATCAACCGGCACTGGTTTTGCTGAAAGATTAGAAACGGCAGACTCTGAGCTTGGCGGTTTGACGGGTGGGTAGGCCGCCGCTGAGTCTCGGTTAGCAGCTTGCGATCTTGGCGTCGACTCTCTAAGCCGCTCCTATCTGACACGGTGACTGCCGTCAGCTCTAAAGCAACGGCAGCTGCAGGCTCCCGATAATATTCTTCCTGTTCGCTCTGCTCTGCAGGCGGTAGCCAGAGGTAAGCATCTGAGCCCGATTCCAGCGCTAGGGCCGTCTTTTCTAGCTGCAGGGCACTTAGCTGGTCAGCTTCGCATGCCGGATGCTCAGCGGTCTCAATGGCAATAAAGTAGGCATTGTGAGGGCGTCCAAACGTCTTCACCACGGAGTCTTGCTTGAGAATGCTGGCCTGAAAAATCACCACGTCGGGCGAACTCGACTCCAGCAGCGACATCCCCTCCGAAGCGTTGGATGCGGTCATCACCGTCAGCGACTCTAATCCTCGTACCTGCGATCGCACACTGGTTGTAAAACCGCTGTGCCCAATTAGCAACACACTGTTCATATAAGCTCAATCCAATGCACCTAGGGGCCTATCAAGAACGATACAAAGCGATACTTTTTTGACTAGTTGGTTTTGGCGATTTGTCGATAGAATTTGTAAAAAACTATACATAGCACATGTCTGTGCAACTCGCTGTGACCATCCCTCAGACTAGAGCCAAGCTGACCTAGCCAACCAGGCACGACAGAGCAAGCCAAGATAAAACCGTCACACCCGCTAAAGACATCCCTGAGTTAGCACTAGGTGACCTGTACTTTTCAATAGGTCAATAGGGCTGCGCCAACAAGACCGCGCTACCTGAAACCAAGGTTCAATATTTTGCATCCTGATGAAAACGTATGGCTTCAGCCGGAAAAACATCCCTTTTAGCTGACTCACCTATTTCAGAAGCGGCTAAATGAGCCATCACTCCAAATTACTGACCCAATACCACAAAACTTTCTCCATATTCAGTGACCTAAAGCAAACGCATCCCCGCGAAATTTCGACGCAAACCTACAAGAGTATGGCACCATTGATCCAATTCTGGAGAGCCTTCTCGTCCTCACTTTTATCGTCCTATGTCCGCTCAAAAACAAAGCTCTAGCTCAGTTCCTTCAGATTCGCCTCAGCTTCAGGCGCTAAGCGGCGCGGACATTCGCCAGCGGTTTCTAGATTTTTATGCGGCCAAGGGGCATGAAATTTTAGATAGCGCATCGTTAGTCCCTGAAGATCCCACCGTTTTACTAACGATCGCTGGGATGCTGCCATTTAAGCCAATTTTCTTGGGTCAGCGAAAGGCCGATTTTGATCGGGCGACGACCTCTCAAAAGTGCATTCGCACCAACGATATCGAAAACGTAGGCCGCACCGCCCGGCACCACACGTTCTTTGAGATGTTGGGCAACTTCAGCTTTGGCGACTACTTCAAAAAAGAAGCGATCGCCTGGGCCTGGGAGCTATCGACAGAAGTCTTTAAACTGCCAGCAGACCGATTGGTTCCCAGCGTGTTTAAAGATGACGACGAGGCCTTCGCCATCTGGCGCGACGATATCGGCATTCCTGAGCAGCGCATCATCCGCATGGGCGAAGCCGACAACTTTTGGAAGTCTGGCCCGACTGGCCCCTGCGGCCCTTGCTCCGAGCTGTACTACGACTTCCACCCAGAGCGCGGCGACGAAAATATTGACCTAGAAGACGACAGCCGCTTCATTGAGTACTACAACCTCGTCTTCATGCAGTACAACCGCGACGCCAGCGGTGAGCTGACCCCGCTCCAGGCACAAAATATCGACACGGGTATGGGCCTAGAGCGCATGGCTCAAATCCTGCAGGGCGTCCCAAACAACTACGAGACAGACTTAATCTTTCCAATCATCAAAGCCGCTGCGGATGTCGCTGGCCTAGACTACACCCAAGCCAGCGAAGAACAAAAAGTATCTCTCAAAGTAATTGGTGACCACGTGCGCGCGGTGATGCACATGGTGACCGATGGCATTACCGCCTCGAATGTGGGCCGAGGATACGTGCTACGCCGACTGATTCGCCGGGTGGTGCGCCACGGCAGATTGCTCGGCATTGAGCAGCCCTTCACCACCCAGGTGGCCGAATGCTCTATCACCCTTTCGGAAGCTGCCTACCCAGCGGTGCGCAAGCGAGAATCGGCCATCAAAAACGAACTCAACCGCGAAGAAACGCAGTTCTTAAAAACCCTAGCCCAGGGCGAAAAGCGACTGGCCGACATTTTAGCCAGCCAGCCCGAGCGCATTTCAGGCCACGACGCCTTTGAGCTGTACGACACCTACGGCTTTCCGCTTGAGCTGACTCAGGAGATTGCCGAAGAGAGCGGCATCACCGTCGATGTCGAAGGCTTTGAGACGGAGATGGCCCGGCAGCGGGAGCGCTCCAAGGCCGCCCATGAGACCATTGACCTGACGGTGCAGGGCAGCCTAGACACGCTGGCTGAAAAAATCGACTCAACAGAATTTGTGGGCTACCACCAGTCTGACAGTCAAAGCCGGGTGGAGGCGATCTTAGTGGGTGGGGAGCCGGTTTCAGAAGCGCCTACGGGGCAAGATGTGCAGGTGGTACTAGACCAAACGCCCTTCTACGCAGAGTCGGGCGGACAAATTGGCGATCGCGGCTACCTATCTGGCGAAGACCTTGTCATCCGTATCGAAGATGTCAAAAAAGAAGGCAGCTTCTTTGTTCACTTTGGCAAAGTAGAGCGCGGCACCCTCCAAAAAGGAGCCCAAGTCAGCGCCAAAATTGACCGCGCCTGTCGCCGCCGCGCCCAGGCCAACCACACAGCCACGCACCTACTTCAGGCCGCGCTAAAGTCCCTAGTCGACGAGTCCATTTCTCAAGCGGGCTCCCTAGTTGACTTCGACCGTCTCAGGTTTGACTTTCACGCGCCCGAAGCGCTCACGTCCGAACAAGTTCAGCAGGTAGAGACCCAGGTCAACACCTGGATTTCGGAAGCGCACTCTGCAGCGGTAGAAACCCTGCCAATCGCGGAAGCCAAAGCCCGAGGCGCGGTAGCCATGTTTGGCGAAAAGTACGGCGACGAAGTTCGCGTCGTCGACTATCCAGGCGTCTCCATGGAGCTGTGCGGCGGCACCCACGTGGGCAACACCGCCGAAATTGGCGTCTTCAAAATTATTTCTGAAACGGGTGTAGCGGCAGGCATTCGCCGTATTGAGGCGGTTGCTGGCCCAGCCGTGCTCGACTATTTGGAAGTGCGCGATCGCATTGTGCGAGACCTCAGTGCCCGGTTCAAAACCAGGCCAGAAGAAATTAGCGATCGCGTCACCAGCCTCCAAGCCGACCTCAAAACCGCCCAAAAAGAACTCACCGCCCTCAAGTCTGAGCTAGCCTTGGTCAAATCAGACCAGCTCATCGGTCAGGCTGAAACCCTAGGCGATATCCCCGTCATCGTCGCCAACCTAGATGCCGTCGAACCAGACGCTCTCAAGACCGCTGCCGAAAGACTGCTCCAAAAGCTCGGCGACGGCGCAGTCGTGCTGGGTTCTATCCCCGAAGCAGGCAAAGTCAGCCTCGTCGCGGCTTTCAGCAAACCCGTCATTGCCAAGGGGCTCCAGGCAGGCAAATTCATCGGCGGCATTGCTAAGCTATGCGGCGGCGGCGGCGGCGGCAGGCCAAACTTTGCCCAAGCAGGCGGACGCGATGCCAGCAAGCTACCCGAAGCGCTAGAAACCGCAAAAGCACAGATTAAGGAAGCCTTGGAGTCCTAGTGGTTTCTTCTTCTGAGGGCTTCTGTGTGCGCAGGCTCTTGTAAGCACAGAAGTTTGAGAGATTGGCTGAGGTGATTAGGTTGCGGACCCACCCCGTCGCTGCGCGCCACCCCTCCAGAGGGGATCTGTCCCGGCTACGCAACTCAAAGGAGCGAACACCTTTAGCCTCAAGGCCCGAGGTAAATCCCCTCTAGAGGGGTGGCCGGAGCGCAGCGGAGGTCGGGGTGGGTCCGCAACCCCTGTCACCAACCAGACTCAAACTCTCTCGTCTACCCATCAAAACTGCCGAATATCAAACGTCTTTTCCAAGACATCCTCCCATCCTGCCAAAAAGTCTCTTTCAGCAGCGCTCAAACCCTTCTCCGTCCTGAGCTTCCATGCCAGGAGGCAAACCTTAGAAAACTCACCGTTATTCGTCATCCAGTAGTTCCACCGACTATCTGTCGCATATTGGCTCAGCAGCACGTCCCCATTCGAAAACGCCTCTTCTACCACTATCACCATCCCTTCTGCCACTAAGCTGCCATCCGTTTGAGCGAGCAGCCTTCGGGCGAGTCGGTATTTGTCCGGCTCGCTCTCTTTTAGGTTGCGTACAATCAGGGCCACCCCGTCGTCCCAACCCATATTGCCGTCGTTAATCATCACGTGCGATCGCCACATTTTATATGGGCAGCTATAGGGGCAGCTGTATGGGCAGCGTCAGAAAAACTTGAACTTCAGAATTTAGTATCGTCGTGCATAGTATGCCCATCTGGTTCCGTGTAAGCTGACCCCATGTCAGCTGGCGCCCCGTCGTCGGGTCCCGTGTAAACTAGGGACTGGTCAAAGCCCCAAACCCTCCAAGCAGAAATATGACTAACCCCGCCCAAACCATCATCTACACCTTCACAGATGAAGCCCCTGCTTTGGCCACCCAGTCTTTTTTACCCATCGTTCAAGCCTTTACCCGCGCAGCCGATGTCACCGTCGAAACCAAGGACATCTCCCTAGCCGGACGTATCCTCGCCAACTTTCCAGAGCATCTCACCGCCGAACAGCAGCAGCCAGATGCCCTCGTCCAGCTAGGTCAGCTCGCCAAAACCCCCGAAGCCAATATCATCAAGCTGCCCAATATCAGCGCCTCCATTCCGCAGCTCACCGCCGCCATTGCCGAACTACAGGCAAAGGGATACCCCGTTCCCGACTATCCTGCTGAACCTAGAAGCGAAGAAGAAATCGCCCTCAAAAAGCGCTATGCCAAAGTGCTTGGGAGCGCGGTAAACCCCGTTCTCAGAGAAGGCAACTCCGACCGACGAGTCGCCGACGCCGTCAAAGACTATGCCCAAAAGCACCCGCACAGGGTCGGCAGCTGGAAGAACACATCTAGCTCTCACGTCGCCCATATGGACGATGGAGACTTTTATGGCAGCGAACAATCCGTTGTTATCGAGGCGGCTGGCACGGTCAGCATTCAACAGATTTCAACAGACGGCACAGTCACAATTCTGAAAAGCGATATCCCCGTCCTCGAAGGAGAAGTTATAGATGCCGCTGTCATGAGCGTTACAGCCCTACGCAGCTTTTATCAAAGAGAGATTTCAGCAGCAAAAGTAGACGATCTTCTGCTCTCGCTTCATGTCAAAGCAACCATGATGAAAGTCTCCGACCCCATTCTCTTTGGCCATGCGGTAAGAGTGTACTTTCAAGAAGTCTTTACCAAGTACGCCGATACTTTTTCGCAGCTGGGCGTAAACCCAAACAATGGACTCGGCGACCTATATACCAAGCTTCAGGCGCTGCCTGAAAGCCAAAAATCTGCCATCGAAGCTGACCTGCAAGCGGCATACGACGCTGGCCCGAGGCTGGCCATGGTCAACTCTGACAAAGGCATCACCAATCTCCACGTGCCCAGCGATGTGATCATCGATGCCTCGATGGCAGCGGCCATTCGCAATTCTGGAAAAATGTGGGGCGCAGAGGGTGAAGCCCACGACACCAAGGCCCTCATCCCCGACCGGTGCTACGCCACCATGTATCAGGCCTGCATCGACTTTTGTAAGAAGAATGGCGCCTTCAATGTTTCTAGAATGGGCAGCGTTGCCAACGTGGGTCTCATGGCCCAAAAGGCTGAAGAATACGGCTCCCACGATAAAACCTTCGAAATTGCGACCGATGGCGTCGTGCGCGTCGTCGATGGTGCAGGCAACACCCTGATGGAGCATCCGGTAGAAGCGGGCGACATCTGGCGGATGTGCCAAACCAAAGATATTCCGATTCGAGACTGGGTAAAGCTGGCCGTTAAGAGGGCAAGCCTCACGGGTGACCCAGCGATTTTCTGGCTAGATGCAAACCGGGCTCACGATGCGAACCTTATCGACAAGGTGAATCGCTATCTGGCCAATCACAACACCGTTGGCCTAGATATTCGGATTCTCCCGCCGGTGGAGGCCATGCAATTTACCTGCGATCGCATCAAATCAGGAAAAAACGTTATTTCAGTCACCGGCAACGTGTTAAGAGATTATCTCACCGACCTCTTCCCCATTTTGGAGCTAGGCACCAGCGCCAAAATGCTGTCGATTGTTCCATTGCTAGCAGGCGGCGGCTTGTTTGAAACGGGGGCAGGCGGCTCTGCGCCCAAGCACGTGCAGCAGTTTCTCCAAGAGGGACACTTGCGGTGGGATTCTCTCGGAGAATTTTTGGCCTTGGCGGTCACCCTAGAAGAGCTAGGCCGAAAAACAAACAATGAAGCCGCCCTCATCCTCGCGGGCGCACTCAACAAAGCAACCAGCCAGCTGCTCAACAACGACAAATCACCCTCTCGCAAGGTCAACGAACTCGACAATCGAGGCAGTCACTTTTATCTAGCGCTCTACTGGGCAAAGGCAATGGCCACCCAAGACCAAAACAGCGAACTTAAAACAATGTTTTCACCCCTAGCTGCCCAGCTCAGCGACCAAGAACCGACAATCGTCGCTGAGCTGAACGCTGCCCAGGGAAAAGCCGTTGACATTGGTGGCTATTACCGAACAGATCGAGACAAGACACGTGATGCCATGCGACCTAGTGCTACTTTCAACAACATCATTCGTGAATGGGTAGATAGCCTCAGCGGTCTCGCAGCCTAGCATCTGTCTTTCTAGATGGAGTGCCGAGTATAGCTGCAACAGGCATAGACTAGGCGTCAGGCAGCACACTTTTTGCGATCGCGCCATGCACTCCCCCAGCGACCATTCACTACCAGCGTCACTCCAAAGTTCTCTGCCTGCGAAGCTGCAAAGACTTACCCATAGGCTAAGAACAAGCTGCTTCCGTTCTATCTGCTGTGTTGTTCTATCTGCTGTGTTCTATCTGATGTGTAGCCTCTCGCAGCAAGAGTATCTTCAACAGTTCAAGTCGCTGACCTACTCAGGCCAAGACAAAGGAGGCCTCTGTGAGCGCATCTGCCTCAACCCCTAGCACAATCGCTAGCGTCTCGTCGCCAAACTCGATCAGTGCGTTCTGTTCGCTTTGGCTCACTGATAGCTGACCGAAACTCAGCGTACCAAACAAACCGAATAAATCAGTGCCGACCTCAAAGTCGGTAATCGTATCGGTGCCGTCGCCAAAGGCCAAAACAAAGGTGTCGCGACCGCTGCCGCCAGAATTGTTGTCACCTGTTAAGACATCGTTTCCCCGACCGCCCCAGAGCAGGTCATCGCCATCGTCACCCCAGATAAAATCGTCACCAGCATCGCCGTAGAGTGAGTCATTACCAGATTTGCCACCGATGCGATCGCGCCCGCTCCCGCCATAGATAATGTCGTCACCGCCGACTGTTCCATTAGGGCTGCGGCTGTTGCGATCGCCCCGCAATACATCATCGCCGTCTTCTCCAAACAACACGTCGTCACCGTTACCGCCAGCAACAGTATCATTGCCGCCCAGCGCATAAATCACATCAGACTGGTCTCCTCCTGTCAGTGTCTCACCAGCTTCTGAGCCTTCTATAACGGCTGCATCCGCTGGCGCCGGCACAATATCTAAAAAGACTGCTGTGGGCACACCCCAATTCCCCTCAGCATCTTGTCCTTCTACAAAAATGGTGTAGCGTCCTGGCGTAAAGTCAGCAGTGTCAATCGTCGCGTTCAAGGTCTCTACAGCGCTGTCAAAAGTGCTATCGGCAGCCGTCATCGTAAACAGCTCCACGCCGGGTATCCAAGAAGGCTTGTCAATGGAGTAGCGCCCTGCCGCAATGTTTTGAAACGTTGAGGGTGTCTCGTCGTCGCCGTTACCAATCGCGTCGCTGTCAGCATAGCGAGTATCATCGGCGACCACCGCTAGTTCCACAGATGTCCCCGCAGTAACCTGCGGCCGGGAGAGCGTTCCCTCAAGAACTTCAGGGCCAAAAGGCGTTTGATAAGGACGCCTGGCTGCTTTGGCGGTGTAATACATAGCCGGAATGTTGTCAGGCAAGATTTCGTTCTCAAAATCCTCACTGGGCTGAAAGAAACTAGTCCCAATTTCCAGCGTGAAGCCAGGAACGCCAAAATTCGCATAGGCCCAGTCATCGGTCGCACCGCCCACAGCGCCAAATACCTGAGCTGGTAGCGCGTCGTAGGGCTCGCCCACAGCGCCCGTAAAAAAGCTGTACCGCCGAGCTAAATTGCTCAGTTCCTCATCGTTAGGTGCAATTAGCCCTTCTGCCCAGCCCCAGGAATAGAGAATGGCCTCGGCAAAGCTGTGATAGTCGATATAAATGCCAGAGGTGTCATCTGGAACCGGCGCGTAAATCCGCTCTAGTTCAGGCGTTTGAGCATTGAGCAGTTCGGGACCATTGGGTTCAAACAGGGTTGCCACATACTCGCTGGCGGCAGTGCTTTCAGGTTCTGAAAAGGGACCGCTACCGTGATAGGCATCGGAAGAGGGATCGTCACTAGAGCCAATGCCTGTTGTGCCGTCAGCCGCGACGCCATTGGCCCACTCAAAGCCGTAGTTGCGGTTGAGGTCTACACCGTAGGTGGGGAAGGGGGCCGGTTCAGCACCTGGCTGAGGATTGGGATTTGTGTTTTTACGCCATAGATAGCCCTGCTCAGCGATTTTGCGTCCGTCTGGGTTGACGATAGGAACGATGTGAATTTCGTTGTAGTCCAGCAGCCACGTAGTATCTGGATCGACGCCGTAGCCTGCGACCAGATCTTCAGCAAAGCGGGTTACCAGCTCAGTTGTTGTATATTCACGCGCGTGAATGGCCGCCTGCATGTAGAGAACTGGCTTTTCTTCGTCGTCAGCAGGGGTAAATTCTTCGTTAGTAAGCTTCAGCGCAAAGATGTCGTACCCTTCAGCGCCGCCCGGTGTGAGCTTGTCATAGCTGTCGCCAATGTCGATCCATGAGGCCAACGTCGGATTGGCAGTCGCTAGTGCCTCTAAATCGCCATAGGTTTCTTCCACCGTGCGATAGCTAGGGAAAAAGGGAATGGCATCGTCGAAAATCGTACCTTTAATGTCTTCTGCAACCACCGCGCTGTAGGCCGGATCGGTGCTGCTTATGTCAACGCCAATTGTGGTGGCTTCTTCGCCTTCCTCTAAATCATCTTGAATAGCCGTCAAGTTAAGGAGCTGCGGCGTTTCCCAGTTTGTGGGCGTAAAGGTAAGTGAATCAACCGCTGCGACTTCGGTAGTGTCGGTTGTGAAGCTAACGGTCACCGCTTCGGTCGGTGCCGTGGTGAGTTCTACAATTAGGGTTTGCTCGGTGCCGCCCTCACTCAGGCCAAACTGCTCACCAGGCACCGAAACCAAGACATCTGGTGCCAGCGGAATTCCCTCTACGTTGTCGAGGACCCAAGTATCGCCATCGTCATTTTCCATGACGAAGCCCACATAAACAGAGTCATCAACGTAGGCGCTCAGATCCACCTCAAAGGTTTGAAAATCACCTGTGAAGTCGTCGGAGGTGTAGGAGGCAATGGTCTCATAGCTAGCCTGATCGGCCTGGTCGCCAGTAGAAACTTGAACGGTGAAATCTGTTGGTGCGTTGCCTGGAAACGTCAGGGCATCGAATGAGAGCGTGTTGCTTGTCGTATCAGGCTGCAGCAGCGTGGTCACTAGCCAATCTTGAGCAAGGCCATTATCGATATCTTCGCCAGATACAAAGGCAACGCTATTGCCACCCAAAGAACCAACAGACCAGTCTTCATCACCTGGGAAGTAGTCCTCACCGGTATCCGTTTCACCCTCGCCGCTAAAAGCTGTCCAGCCAGAGGGCGGAAAGTTACCGGTAAAGTCTTCTTCTAGCAAAGTTGGAGAGGAGTTTGCCATGGTAGTTCAAACCGTTACGATAGATGCTATTGAATACGTGACATTACTGAACTGTCCTCGATTTTTACCTTGAACGTCGTCACATCGAATACACTTTGGCTAGAAGCATCACCGAACTGTTGATGAATACATTTACACCGCTCATTGCGCTGCTAATAGGTGTGTCTCAGCCGGTACAGAATCTCACTCTAGTGCTGTCTGAGCTGCCAGATGGTGAGCATTATTACGTGCAACCGACATCTCATGAGCTAACGGGCGATCGCGCTCTGTTTCTAAAAAAATGGGGGCGTATTGTCGTTGGTGTCGATACCCTTTCATCGTCTAGGGTAACTTGCTTTAAGGGCTTTGTTGAGGAGGATGCAATTGTGGATGCGACGCGCGTTCACCCTCCCTATACTCCCAATGCTGAATGGACGTATCAGCCAGGCGAAATGCTCAGCTTGGGTGACTACCGCAGGCGTACAGACGCGATCGCCGCCACCGATAGAACTGCCCTGGATATCTGCATAGATGTTTTTGCGCGCTAGAGAATTGACTGACCAATCATCCCTACCCCGCACTAGCCCGCACTAGCCCGCTTGGTCAAACTCGCCATCACTTCATTCGCCCGCCGGTGTAGACATGGGCCGACTCCAATCGTTGGGCTCTGCGTAGCCAAGATGATGCAGGTGTCGAATGGTGGTTTGTACGGCGGCGAGTGTTCCGAATAGCATATGGCGGATGTGGTCGGGGTGTGGTGGGACAACATAAGCAGCGTAATATAGAGTGACGACAGTAGGATTTTCTAACTGGCTATGAACTACCGAGACATCATCACAGTAGAGCCTAAAAAGCGCGGTGGAAAGCCATGCGTTCGAGGACTACGCATCACCGTGTATGAAGTTCTCGAATACCTTGCCTCTGAAATGACCGAAGCAGAGATTTTAGATGATTTTCCCGATCTAACGCGCCAAGACTTAAAAGCCTGCATTGCGTATGCTGCCGACCGAGAAAGACGGTTCATGTCGGCTCCGTCATCTGCATGAAACTACTCTTTGATGAAAATCTGTCGCACAAGCTGGCGAAGCGTCTGGGTGATCTTTTTCCTGGCTCACTTCATGTTCGAGATGTCGGAATGAAAGCAACAAACGATCCCGTTGTTTGGAAATATGCAAAAGAAAACGATCTGAATGATCGTCTCAAAAGATACGGATATGCACGATCTGAGCTTAGTATTTGGCAACCCACCAAAAGTGATTTGGATTCGCCTGGGAAACTGCTCGACAGCGCAGGTTGAGACTCTGTTACGTCGAGAATTTAGCGCAATTCAATCTTTCTATGAGGATGAAAGCTTATCGCTGCTTGCTTTATCGTAAGAATCCGGTTATCGGTGCGATCGCACCAACGGTGTGACATTGCCAACGCACCCAAAAGCGGCAGCGCGTCAGCAATGCTCTATGCGTATTGCCTTCAACAATCTCTATCCCAGACGAATCCGCTTGGTCAAAATCGCCATCACTTCATTCGCCCGCCGGTGTAGAAATGGGCCGACTCCAATCAAGGAGAATTCCAATGGCCTTCAAGGGCAATTTATTGGTGCGGCTAAGGGCAACCAGCAAATTGCTGTAGAAATTAAGGAATTTCGAGGTCAGTCTGCAATTGCATCTTTAGAACAGGCAATTGGTCAATACATGCTCTACCGCCTACTACTGGATCAAATTGACCCAGCTCGGCGCTTGTACCTTGCTGTTAGCGATC
>JBCBFY010000106.1:0-17981 GCA_038527325.1 Cyanobacteria bacterium J06614_10 | reverse complement strand
GTGGGTGTGGATATGAAAGTTGTACGTTTTCGGGCAGCTTTGCGCACTAATACTCTGTAAAACTTCTTGGAGAAGCAAAGAATCCTGCGTCGCTGTCCGACGGGCAACCTCCGGCATGGAGGCCCGATCAGCAGGACTTGCAGACATAGCTGGGTAATGCTTTATCTATAGGTATAAACCTAATATACCCAAAGTCCCTTCAGGTGGGGGAACTTTACGCATTTTCGCCCACCTTCCTTACGTCTGACTAGCGGGGCTTACTGAGTCGATTGTTTGATTGGGCTGAGCTAACTTAGCGAGCGTAGTCAAACAACGTATCTAGATATATGCGTGATGGCGTTTGGTCACCTTCTCGTTGGCCGTTCTGCAACAAAAACAGGGAAAGGGCCGCTTGGTAAACCCGATCCTGGTCCCAGGTGGGGTGCGTTTCGAGAAAGTGCGTGAGAGATTCGTGAAGTTCTTCAGGAATTTCTGCCAGGACGCTGATATTTACTTGCATTGAAAACCTCTAGGTAGTCACTGTACTTCCGGCAGGTAGTCGCAACATTGTGCGCTAGGGGGGGGAGGGTTTGTCAATGATAAAAAAACTTGTAAGTAAGTTTTTTGTCCTTTGCGCTCTAACGAGAAAACAGGCTTTTCGAGGATTTTTTGTTTCACTTCTTTACATTTAATGTAAGATTTCTCATTTTTGCGACGGCTATTCTCAAAATCCCAAGAAAGGGGTGAACGGGTTGGTTTCTCGTGAAAGCCTGTGGAAAACTTTGTGCACTCTGTGGAAAACTTTTGGTGTATCGGTGGATAACTTGTGGAAAGCGTGCCAATAACATTAAAAAAATAAATTGATACAAAGTGGCTGCTAGTCCGGCTACCCGGTTGCGCTTATTCTCAGGAGCAGTTATTCTTAAACGCCCAAGCCCAAGTTCCCTAAGGGTTTGCTGGCTGTATATCTTCTAAAACTAAAACCGCTTTCCCGCGATAGCGAATACAATCGGGCGCTATTTGAAAACGCAAAGGCAGGATTTCTACGCCCTGCTTTTTTGCTTCGCGCAGCAGCTGGCCGTATAGGGGGTCTGACCCATCGCCTGGGGAAAACTCTTCGCAGTCTTCTCGGCTGATGAAGTACACCATTACGGACCTGGCGTTTGGTATTAGGCTAGTCAGCTCCCGTAAGTGCTTCTGACCACGGGTGGTTACCGTGTCAGGAAATCGTGCCCGAGGGCCTGTAGCCCAAGTCGTGTTTTTAACTTCTACATAAATGGGTTTATTGTCGGGTGTCCCGGTCAGCAGAAAGTCTATGCGACTCTTGTTGTCGGTGCCGTAGCGGACTTCTGGTTTGATGGCTTCGTAGCTGCCCAGCTCGGGGAAAAGGCGGTGTTCTAAGGCTGATTGCATCACTCGGTTTGGCAGGGCCGTGTTGATGCTGGTCCACACGCATTTCTGAGGGTTTCGGGCGTCGGGAACGGAGATGAGTTCCCAGGTGTAGCCCAGCTTGCGCTTGGGATTGTTGCTACGGGAGACCATCACTGGGCTACCGATATGGCAGACGCCGGTCATGGGGCCGGTATTGGGGCAGTGGGCTGTGATGCGATCGCCCGTGTCGAGCTGTATATCGGCTAGAAATCGCTTGTATCGCTTGATGAGCTTGCCCGGGAGTAGCTCGGGATAGGCATAAGACCATTTAACTGAGGCTGAGGCTGAGGCTGAGGCTGAGGCTGAGGCTGAGGAAGCGGCGGGTGACGGGGTAGCCAATGGTGCTGGGTCCTTTTCGCATGGGTGACTTTTTCTCACTATAGTTATCTGTGCGTCTGTATCTGGCGTATGCTGCGACCTGGGCAGCTGAGATGGACGGCTGCTAGGGAGTGGTGGAGTAGCTTTTGGGGGGAAGATGTTTTGGGTAAGCGATCGCTTGCTGGAATAGCTGGAATCGTGGCGGTAGCGACGCTGCTAAGTAAGGTGTTTGGGCTGCTCAGAGAGACGGCGATCGCGGCTGCCTTTGGCACAGGTCCCGTGACGGATGCCTACAGCATTTCCTATGTGATACCTGGCTTTTTGCTGATTTTGCTCGGCGGGATCAATGGTCCTTTTCATAGCGCGATTGTCAGCGTCGTTGCGAAGCGGAAAAAAGAAGACATTGCGCCGCTGGTAGAAACGGTGACGACGCTGGTGGGCATTGCCTTAGCGGTAGCTAGCGTCGTACTGATTGTGTTTGCTGACCCTATTATTGGCTTCTTGGGTCAGGGCTTTAGCGCTACTGAGGTCGGGCTAGAGAGTCGAGCGATCGCCGTTGCGCAGCTGCGGATCATGGCGCCCATTACCTTATTTGCCGGGTTTATCGGGATCGGATTTGGCACGCTAAATGCCGCCGATCAGTACTGGCTACCTTCAATTAGCCCGCTGCTCTCTAGCTCGGCGGTGATGGTTTGTCTGGGGGTATTGTGGCTATTTCTTGGCGCAGATATGAGCGATCCCCGCAATCTCATGCTAGGTGGCATGGTGCTGGCGGTGGGGTCTCTGGTGGGCGCAGTTTTGCAGTGGTTGATTCAGGTGCCTGCCCTGTGGAAGTCTGGCCTGGGCCGTCCGCGACTGGGATTTCGGATCGCAGATCCCGGTGTGCGAGATGTGCTGAAAGTGCTTGGCCCAGCGACGTTTTCGTCTGGCACCATGCAGATAAATGTATATACCGATTTGTACTTTGCAGCCTTTGTGCCCGGCACCTTAGCAGCGCTAAATTTTGCCAATTTGCTCGTGCAAGCGCCTTTGGGCATCGTGTCGAATATCATTTTGGTGCCGTTTTTGCCCATTTTCTCTCGGCTGGCAGCGCCTACCCAGTGGCCAGCGCTAAAGCAGCGCATTCGTCAGAGCTTGGTGCTGGTGGCTCTGACGATGCTGCCGCTGAGTGCGCTCATCGTGACCCTGGCCAAGCCAATTGTCACGGTGGTGTACGAGCGGGGCGCGTTTGATGACGATGCGGTGCAGCTGGTGACGGCGATGCTGATTGCCTATGGCAGCGGCATGTTTGTGTATCTAGCAAGGGATGTGATGGTGCGGGTATTTTACGCGCTGGGCGACGGCCAGACCCCCTTCAATATCAGCCTGGCAAATATCGTGACGAATGCCGTTTTAGACTATTTATTTTTTAACTGGATAGGACCGCCGGGACTGGTGGTGGCCACGATTGGTGTCAATGTTGTGTCTTTGCTGGCGATGACCATTTTGCTAGCTCGTAAGATTGACGGACTACCCGTTGGCGAATGGGCAAAGACGATTGTGATGCTGGTGGCGGCGAGTGTCGTGAGCGGCGTTTTCTGCTGGCTGACCCAGGGCGGGCTGGCTAGCATTATCGGCTCGGAGGGCTTTTTACCCAATCTGGTGCAAATGTGTGTGGCGGGAGCCGTTGGGTTAGCTAGCTTTGGGTTGCTTACCGTGATTCTCAAGGTGCCTGAAGCCGATATCTTGGCGCAGCGTATTCGCGCTAAGTTGGGTCGCTAGGGTTCTGGCTTCCTGCTTGGCTATGGCTTCTCGATGGACTGGTTTTCCCAGATAGAAATGACCTCATCGGCAGTGGCTGTGATGAGAGTATTGCCGTCTTTGGAGAAGGCGATCGCTTTGACCCCCCAGTCGTGGGCTAACTGTGCAACGCAGTCTCCGGTTTCGATATCCCAGAGCGTGAGCAGCCGGTCTTCGGTGCCGATGGCGACTGTGCCATTGCGGCTGAGTGCCATGGCCGTAATGGTATGCGGTGAGTGGTAAAGGCTGACGGGCTGCTCACGCTGCGGGGAGGTGCTAAGGGGATAGGTGACGACTAGGTGGTCGGTGGCGATGATCAGCTGGGGTGGAATGTTGCTGCTAGGGGCGATCGCAACGGCGACCCCTATGCCTGCAGTCGTCTCTTTGCCAAAGCGCTTGTGCAGCTGCGCTAGGGAGATGGTTTTGCTGAGCTTTGGGACTTGTTGCTCCCATTGCCACAGCTTGGCGCTGCCATCGGTGCTGATGCTAGCCAATAAAGTCCCTTCGGGGGCAAGGGCGATCGCACTGACGCGGCTCTGATGCTGAGCCAGCTGAGCCACTGGCAGGAGCGTTCCAATGTCCCAAATCACAATTCGGCCATCGCTATTGGCACTGATCAAAGATCTGCCGTGAGCGTCTATTTGTAAATCGGTGGTTGTCCAGCCAGCGGTTGGTAGGGTGTTGAGCAGCGATCGCGCTGCGCTGTCCCATTCTTTTAGGGTGCCGTCGGTGCTAGCACTGTAGAGCGCCCGGCTATCGGGATGAAAGCGCAGGGCCGTAATGCTGTCTGTATGTCCATTGCCAATCAGCCGCCGTTTGGCAAAGGTGTGCTGTAGTTCGCCGCTGGGTAGGTGCCATAAGTGAACCGCACCATCGGCGCTGCCGCTGGCAAACTGCTGCCCGTCGGGCGAGGTCGCGAGGGCTTGCGTCAGGCCAATATCGGGGGCGAGACGATGGCGGCGGTGCCAGTGCTGCGCAGCGTCGCTGCTGGCCAAGCGATTGGCTAGGCGGGCAGACGCAGGTAGGGATGGGCGCGCATCGGAGAGTCCAAACCGCTCCATCACTGCGCTACCCTCTTGCTTGAGTCGCTTTGTCAGACCGGGCATAGATGCCTTTGCCTGCTCTAGCAGCTGCTTTGGAAGGGTTGGGTACAGTCGCTGAGAAGACCGCAAGTCTTGCGCGACCTCATCTATCGTGGCGTAGCGCTCCTGCAGCGAGCGGCTGACCATACGACTGAGCACCTGGGCAAAGTGGGGCTCTAGCGGTGTCGTGATGTAGTCTTGCCACACCCAGCTGTCTTCAGCGGCAGAATAGAGTGAAAAAGGATGTACCCCTGTCAACAGATGCAGGCAGGTCAGCCCGAGGCTGTAAATATCGCTGGCATAGGTCGCCTGGCCCATCGATTGCTCTGGTGCGGCATATCCAGCGCTGCCGATGACGGTTTTCGCAGCGGTATGACGGACCCACTTCGCCGCGCCAAAGTCTACTAGCATGGGCGCTGACTGAGAGGGATTGCGACCAGTAGAGAGCGCTGGATTAGTGCCTGAAGAATTGGTCTGAGAGCTGGCCTGATAGACGATGTTGGCAGGCTTGATGTCTCGGTGAATGATTTGGAAGCTGTGGACGTATTGGAGAACTTTGACGAGGGCGTTGAGGAGCGATCGCACGTCAGGTTCTCGGAACGTACCTACGGCGGCGACGCGTTGCTGCAAATTTTCTCCTGGCGCGTATTCCTGCACCAAAAACTGACCCAGCTCGTTTTCAATGGCGGCATACAGCTGGGGAATCTGAGGATGCTCGCCCAGCTTGCGCAGCCGCTCAGCTTCCGTCTTAAATCCAGATACTCTACTGGCCGCGCGATTGGCCGCGCGCGCATAAAACTGCTTGATGACGCACAGCCGTTCGTCACCCGCAGAAGCACTGCCTACTTTACTTTCTGGGCCACTTGTCTGCTGCTCTGGTCGCTCAATGGCCAGGTAAGTCTTGCCAAATCCGCCTTGGCCAAGCAGTGACTTCAGCTTGTAGTGTCCTTCTAAAATTAGCGAGGTCCCACAGGTCTGGCAGAAGTTTGCCGCTGCAGGGTTTTGCGGCTGAGGACAGATAGGATTGAGACAGTAGGCCATAGCCTCAGTAGCATCCCACGAAAGTGGGCAGGGGGCAGCTGGGTTAAGTCGGAATGGCTTCGCCTGGCCTCAGCTTTGCCCACTTGCCCATTTCCTCAGTGTAGCTACCGCACCCGACGACATCGTACTCAAAGCCAAACTCATTCTCTTGAGCTATCTGCTCATTGTTCACAGAGACTTTTGGCAGCGTGATGTTTGCGTTGATGGTGGGATTTTGAGGCTCGAAGGTGGGGGCTTCTGTGAGGTGGGGCTGCTGGTGATTGGTTTCTACTGCGTGATAGGTGATGCAGTTATCGACGTAGTGACAGTTGACGCAAATACACATAGGCCAAGACCTCTAGAAGTGAGACCGCTTTGCTCCACTGTAGCGTAGGATTTTTGTAGTTTGCCGATTGCTGTTGGCTGATTGATATTCCCCGTGATGACGTTTACTTGTTCATGTCTCCCTTTTTGCCTGAAACTTGGCCCTTTTCTCTCCAATGCTTGCCAGATGAGGTGTATCTCGTCGGCGGTAGTGTTCGTGATCAGCTGCTAGAGCGTAAAGCGGCCTATCTAGATCTAGACTTTGTGCTGCCTGTAGATGCAGTGAAGACGGCCTTTGAGTTATCTAAGGCCTATGGTGCGGGGTTTGTGGTGCTAGATGAGGCTAGGCAAATTGCTCGGGTGGTTTTTGAGCAGGTTACGGTTGACTTTGCCCAACAGCAGGGAGACAGCATTGAGATCGATCTGCACAGACGAGATTTTACGGTGAATGCGATCGCCTATCATCCTCGCGATCGCACCTTAATTGACCCGCTAGGCGGTGAGGCCGATCTCAAGGCTAAAAGAGTCCGCATGGTCAGCTTTGAAAATCTGCTGGCCGATCCGCTGCGGCTAATGCGGGCCTATCGTCAAGCCGCCCAGCTTGGCTTTACTGTCGCGCCCGATACGCAGGCCGCCATTGGTCAGCTCGCACCAAAGCTGCAGGCTGTTTCTATCGAACGGGTCCGCAGTGAGCTAGAAGGGATTCTCTGTGTACCAAATGCCTCAACTCAGCTCATTCCTATTTGGCAACAGTCGCTGCTGGCGTACTGTCTGCCCCACTTTGGTGAGCAGAGCATTGAGCAAGTTGGCGCGATTGATCGGGCGGTAGCCTCATTTCAAGTTGCGATGCCTCAGTATGCAAAGCAGCTGCACCAGTGGCTGAAGCCAGTGCCCACTGGATTTAGCCGTAGCTGGGTCAAAGCTGCCAAGCTTAGCTGCCTGTTTAGCCCTGACCCAGCGATCGCTACGAAAGAACTAACCCGGTTAAAATACAGCCGCACCGAGACACAAGTCGTGCTGACTTTGCTCGGGGTGCAGCCTATTTTAGATGCCCTGCGGCAGGGGCCAATAGACCGAGCGCCGATAGACCGAGCGCAGCAGTTCTTCTTGTTCAAGCGGGCGGGCCAAAGTTTTCCAGCGGTTTCTCTACTGGCACTGGCTCAGGGCGTCCCTCTCAAGACGCTGCAGCCGCTCATTGAGCACTTTCTAGATCCGCGCAGCAGGCTAGCCCACGCGCCGACTTTAGTCACCGGTCACGCGCTGATCAGCCAGCTTGGTCTGACACCAGGACCTGAGATTGGCCAGCTTTTGAAAGCTGTGGAGCAGGCGCAGGCACAGGGTGAGGTGAGTACGCAAATAGATGCGATCGCCTGGCTGAAACGCTACCTAGCGAGTCGAAACGACGGTGTAGAAAGTACAGACACTCGCTGAATGTCCAATTACATCGCACGATGCTGCCTGACATCCATCTGATGCGCCAAGCTGCCATTGGTCCAGTCGAGAGCATTCGCCTCACCAGCAGGGACCACGCTCACCACTGGCTGACGGCTGGCAACTTGGCGACTGCCAGCCATGCGTCGGCGGCCTGCCGTACGCGCAGAGGCGCGCTGAGACCGGCGCTTCGACCCTCTAGGTTGGGGAGTAGGAGGCTGTTGCGCAGTTGCCCGAGACGCTAAAACGCGGCTGCCATTTGCCGTCGCGGGGGCAGCCTGTGGGCGAACTCTCTGGCGTCTTCGTTTTGGCTGAGATGAGGGCTGGGTGGATTTCTGAGCTGCAGCAGCGACAGCGGCTGATTTGTTTAGCCTTGGTTTTACCTTGGGGCCTTTTCGGTTTGCTTCTTGGCGAGTGGTTCTAGCGATCGCCACCTTCCGTTTCGGCTGTCTTTTGGCCTGAGCAGTGGACTGTGCTACACGGGTTGCACTGCCGATAGCTTCGCTTGCTGCGGTGGATGTACGTAGCTTAGATTTTCTGGCACGGGCGCGCGATCGCGCTGCCGCCATCCTGGCCATGGCGCGTCGTCGTGACATGACTAGGCAGCCAGCCGCACAGGAGCCGACAAAGAGCGCCACTGGTAAGACCGTCAATGCAGCTGAATTTCCAGTTTGCTTTGCAGTTGTCGAAGCAGCGTCTGACCCAATGACGACTGTTTCACTTACCGGTGTTTCAGCCTCACCGGAAGGACTGTCTGAGATATCGTCGGAACCCTGCTCAATTTTGATCAGCGGGTTGCTCTGAGTCGTTTCTGTCACGGTTGGCTCGGGCAGTGCCATGGTCAACCGACGAGGGCTCAACATGCCACTGAGCGCCAACGAGCCACCTACGAGTGAAAGTAGCCAAAATCCAAGTACTAAGACCCAGGGCTTAACCAAAAGCAGATGCATCGCAATGCGAAATCCCTTCGATGATTTCGCCGTCGCCAGGGGATTTGCTGTTTTCAGGTTACTGCCGTCTGTTTGCGTCGATTTGTCCTTTATGGATTTGCTTTCTGTGGATTTGCTCTTTGCAGATGCCGACAGCTTACCCGGTGATAGCCTTGAAAGGAGGCGCTTGAAGTCCCCCGCGTTCTGAAGCTTCAGCGACTGAAGATTTGTAGTAGGAAGCTTCATAGTTGTCGATCTCTCTGGCGGCCTAGACATAGTCAAAAGAGTTCCTCTGAAGAGCCCCTTTTCCAAAAGTTATCGGAATTGTAGAGGCATATTGAACGATTGGCTAGCTTTTCTTCGGAAATAGCTTAAAAAGCCATAGCTTTTCCTAGGTTGCTTGATTCAGACGTGGTCTCCACTCCCCTTTATATCTACATTTTCCTCTACATATAAGACTGCAGAAAAATTGCAGAAACTACAGTGCTGCAGAGAAAACAACGCGCACATCGGGTGACGGTAAGCCTTAATTTGGCAATTGGCATAGCCAGTCACATCTAACGTAGCTCTAAGGCGGGTAGGTATTTGCCAGGGTCTTGAGCTATCCATCCAGACGAGGAATTCGTCCGAACTTCAAAATACAGAAAGGTCGGTGCGCTGCTTCCTACCTTACCCACGGTCGTCTCTGCAGTTACAGGCTGCCCAACCGAAACCGAAATATTACTTAAGTTTGCATATCGGGTCTGCAGCCCCTGTTCATGGTTGATCACAACCATTTGGCCATAGCCTTCTCGCTCGCCTGCAAACGCAACGGTCCCCGACCCCACAGCTCGAACGTCGGTTGGTTCAGCAATCTCGAAGGCCATCCCGCTGTTAAAGACCAGCTCATCTCTGGTGTTGTGCGGCTGCCAGCCGTAGCTACGGCTGATGTTGGCGGGGTTAGCTAGGGGATACCCGGGCAGCTGTAGCGTGGTCGGGCGGCTAGCGACTGGGGAGATGGGGTTGGCCATAGGCACAAATATCTGGCTAGGCACTTCGCTCACACAGCCGTTGACTTCGAAGAGCACATCCGCTCTGCTGCCATGGCGTTCGGCCAGAGACTGCCAGCTTTCACCATTGCCGACGCTCACTACGCGCCCATTGAAGGGTGGAATTGTGATTTCGGAGCCTGCGGCTAGCGGCGCAGAGCCACTCGGGTCCAACTCAGGGTTGAATTGGGCAAGCGTTGTAGTGCCTAGGCTGTAGTCTGCAGCGATGCTGGCAAGGGTGTCTCCGGTTTCTACCCGATGTTGTTCGGTGTTCTCTAGGGCGGCCGGGCAGGCAGTGTTGGCAATGCCAGGACGGGCTAGGCCAACTGATAGGTAGGTGAGCTGCACAAACAGCGCAGTGATGACGGTTGCGGGACGGCGGTTTGCTGTGCGAGGCCAGAACATAGGAACGTCGAGTGAGATAAGGGGGGAAAGCGTAGGGATTTGCTTCTGGGTGTGATGTTAATTTAACAAGTCTGTTGGCTACCTTCATCCGAACGGATGTGCCAAGCTGCGTGGCTGTTCGCGATATGCCATTTTTCAAGCAGTGTTGGGGGTTTCAGGATGCGATCGCGCAATCTCCGTCAATCTCCGCCAAAATAATTCAATCAATGCGGTGGCGGGGCACACTCCAGTTAAATTAGCTGTCTATGTCATCATGGCAGTACGGCTCGCTCCAAATCGGCTATCAGAGTTGGCCAGTCTTACTAAAGCGACTAACCTCGCTAAAGTAGAGAAAACGCCTCTATAATTCCTTGAGTCTTCGCTAAGTAAATTTGTGAGACTGTGTTTTAAGAGGGGCCTCTCGGTCTGCTGAGTCGCTAATTTACAAGCAAGCTAATTCACAAGCAAGCTAATTCGCAAGCAATAGGGACAGATAGAACATGGGAGTTTCTCCTAAAAAATTGGGTCTCGGTGTAGGCATTGGTGGAGTGCTGCTTTCTGCAGGTGCCGGTGCTGGCTGGGTCGGGCATACCTATCTTTCTCGCCAGACGCTCAGCGCTACGGAGCGTCCGCTAACGGCTGTTATCCCAGCTTCCCAAGAAGCGATCGCACAGGTTCCCTCAGCTCCGAGCCTACCGGTAGATTCCAACTTTATTGCCAGCGCTGCTGATCGGGTCGGCCCTAGCGTGGTCAGAATTGACGCCTCCCGATCTGTGAGTGGCCTGTCTGACCCGTTTGATCGCCGCTTGTTCAAGCGCTTTTTTGGCAACGAGCTGCCAGATGGCTCCCCATTGCCACAAAGTCCCCAGATGCCTGAGCGCCTAGAGCAAGGAACCGGCTCAGGCTTTATTTTGAGCGCGGATGGCAAACTATTGACCAATGCCCATGTGATAGAAGGTGCTGATACGGTAAATGTCACCCTCAAAGATGGTCGCACCTTCACTGGCGAAGTTGTGGGCGCCGATCCGGTCACCGATGTCGCTGTGATCAAAATTGAAGCGAACGACCTGCCGGTGGCGCCCCTAGGCAATACGGATGGCCTTTCGCCGGGGCAGTGGGCGATCGCAATCGGCAATCCCCTAGGCTTAGACAACACAGTGACCGCTGGCATCATCAGCGCCCTAGACCGGACGAGTACCCAAGTGGGCATTGCTGACAAGCGAGTGCAGTTTATTCAAACCGACGCGGCCATCAACCCCGGTAATTCGGGCGGTCCTTTGCTCAATGCAAATGGTGAAGTGATTGGCGTTAACACGGCCATTCGGGCAAATGCACAGGGTCTCGGCTTTGCCATTCCGATTGAAACGGCTAAGCGCATCTCCGATCAGCTGTTTGAAACCGGAGAGGTGCAGCATCCGTATCTGGGTATTCAGATGGTAAATCTGGATAAGGAAATGCGCGATCGCATTAACCAAGACGATGAAATCGGCGTCAGGATTACTGAAGAGAAAGGGGTCGTCATTGTCCGCGTGATGCCAGATACGCCCGCCGAAGCAGCTGGACTGCAGCGGGGCGATGTCATCAAAGAAATTGGCGGCGAGACCATTCTAGACGTGACAGACGTTCAGTTTCAGGTAGAAAATGGCGGGCTAGATGAAGACCTAGAGGTTAAAGTTCTCCGTTCAGGCAAGCTCGAAGTGATTGAGGTCAGACCAACCGCATTACCGACTGAACTGCAGTAAGCCATCAGTCGCGGTCTGATTGAGCAGAATCAGACTGCGACTGATGGCTTTGGCCTCTTGGATGGTTTGGATAGGCCGAACAGACCCGCTTACCTAGTCGCCCTGCTCGGGTGATTCTACTGGTGGCTCTGTGCCGAGGTCTAAAGAGCCTGAAAGGTTGGTCTCTAGCTCCATGCGCTGCTCCATCTGGCGCAAGAAGTAGCCAGTCATCATCGCGGAGGCCAGCAGTCCTGCTAGGTTTTCGCGATCAGTACTGACTTGGACATTAAACCCGTCGGAGGGCAGAACGCCCACCAACCCTTGTACGTTGTGTGAAATGATCTGCTTAATCTCACCGCTGACTGACTGGGCAACACGGGTCAGTACTTCCGGTGGCTGATGCTGCAGATAATTCAAAAGCTCGTTTGACTTACTATCCTCTGGATTCAGGCTAATGAAGTCTGCACTTTCAGGATTAAAGACCATATAAATGCGAAATAACTAATATCAGCTTAACGGTTGAAATCAAATTAAGAATGAGTAGATATCCACAAGATGCTAGGTCACTAATGTTGTGGGGCTTACTTCGCTCTTTTACTTCTTAAAAAAATCTATGATTTCCCTTGTTTGCTGATCATAGCTTAACGAAAAATGTCCCCAAGTGACAGTTCAGCTCTCTCAGGTAGACCCGATTTGGACCAGGTAGACCCGATTTGGACCATTTCATGAGAATGAGCGCAGTTCGCGCAGGTCAATCGATTGGGTCTGTCGGTTCTGTCTCTTCCATTTCTGTTGCTTCGGTCTCTGTCGGTGTGGAGTCTGTCTCTTCTGGTGCTATCCCTTCGACTGTCTCTACCTGAGCCGCTTCTGTTGAGTTTTCAGCTCCTTCATTTGCTTCTATGGGCTTAGGCAGTCTGAGGCTAGAAATTTGCGGTAGCTTATCAATCTCAAAGTGTTGATAAAACTTCTCGGTGACCTGCAGCCATGAGGACCGTCCATCAGCCTGTCGTCGCTTTTTGATGAAGCCCTGCTCCACAAGATCTGGCACGTGCTGGTAGACGCCAGAGCCGCGTACCTCTACCAGTTCGCTCTGAGCGATGGGGCCCCTTAGGGCGATCGCAGCCAGGGTGCGCAGCGCGCCCAAGCCAATATCGAGCGGCACAATCGTGTCGACCAGAGGCTTGTATATTTCCCTGAGCTGCAGGGCATAGCCCTCCTCGGTTTCTGCGATTTCTAGGGCGCCATCTCGGTGGGCATAGTCGCCCATCAGCTCGATGAGTCCCTCTTCTGCGGTTTCGCGATCGCACTGTGCAAATTCGGCAATCTGGGCAATCTTCAAAGGCTGCGCTTTCAAATACAAGATTGCTTCGATCCTGTTTGCCAGTCGAGACATGGTGACTCCCTTGCGCCGTAGCGACTAATCCAGATTCCGCCCCGTCAACTCCACAAAAATATCTTCTAAGTTGGCAGGTCGGGTCATCATACCGGTTTTGTCTGGCTGCTGGTCAAGATAGTGGTTGGCATCAGCCAGCGTCGGAAAAAACAAATATTCCCACCGGTCGCCCTTTTGTTTCATCACGATGCCTTCACCATGCTTTTTCCTTAGCTCTGCCAGCGTGCCGCTCTCAATCAGCTGCCCTTGGTCCATGATGCCGATGCGATCGCACAGATATTCCACTTCTTCCATGTAGTGCGTCGTCAGCAGCATGGTGATGCGCTGCTCGCGGTTTAGCTCGCGAATGATTTCCCACAGCCGTCGTCGGGTTTGTGGATCGAGCCCGACGGTAGGTTCATCCAAAAATAAAATGCTGGGCTGATGCAGCAGCGCCCGGGCAATTTGCAGCCGTCGCTTCATGCCGCCAGATAGGGTTTTTACTTTGTCTTGGGTGCGATCGTCTAAGCCCACATAGTTCAGCCAGCGGTCAATCTCTACGCGGCGCTGAGCAGCCGGAATGTGATGCATGCGCCCATGAAACTCCATGTTCTCCCAGACGGTCATATCAGCATCCACGCTGATCTGCTGCAGCACTACCCCGATTTGTCTGCGGACTTGAGCGGGCTGACGGCTAACGTCGTAGCCTGCCACCACAATATCGCCTTGGGTTTGCTGAGCCAGCGTCGTCAACATGCGAATGGTGGTAGATTTTCCCGCCCCGTTAGGACCGAGCAACCCAAAAATCTCACCCGGCTGAATCGCCAGCGACAGGTCGTTAACAACGCAGGTATTGTTATAAACTTTGTGAACATTTTGTAGGGAAACTGCCGCGACCATAGCCCCTTATCTCTACTCTTGATATTCAATCGGCTTCTCCAATCCAGCCTATAGCAAACCCCCTCGCTTTCATCTTTTTCCTAACCCACTCATGCGATCTAGAATCGACAACGGCGTCCTCTTCATCCATAACGAAGATCTTCCCCACTACAAAAAAAAGGGGTCAGTTGTCCGTAATAGCTACTTTTGGGCCCTAAAGTCGATTGCAGACCGTGCTGCCTTCGAAAAAGAATGGGAGTTCGAAGAAAGGGTCTGGATAGCGCTCAGTCGCATGCTCACTTCCTTCGCAGAATCAGGATACCTAGGGCTCAGAGAAACCCAGCTAGAATTTGATCCTGCCGACGAAATTCCTGACGAATTGCGTCCCATGTCGACTTGGCGCATGCCCGAAGAAGATGAGGCTACTGACGAAGAGGCCAATTTCAACGGGGACAACCCTTGGTAAAGGAAACGCTTTGACAAAAAAAGACCTGACACGGCGGCCAGGTCGATGCTTACTATTTGCTTAGATTTACTGTTAGCTTCTGGCGAAGATTACTGAGCACTCCCCCAGATCAGACCAATTACATTAGGCCAAGCTGAGCCAAAATGCCTTTGCCCGTTGCAAACTCAATCGCCAAGGCAGATACGAATCCGATCATTGCCAATCGACCATTCCAGGTCTCAGCAAATTCAGTAAATCCCAACTTAGCAGGTGCATTTTCCATAGTTTTTCTTCCTCGGTTATCGGTGATGTTTAAGCTGTCAGCCAACTCCTGTCGGCTAACTCGCTGTGTAAACATATATTAATCAATATCCCCCGAAGCAACTGTATCTTTCGACATAGTTCCATTCCCCATGGCTAGGAATTCTGCAAGACTTGGTCACCGGCGGCTACGTTCTCTGCCTCTTTTTCCTTATCTAGTCGGCGTTTGCGCGCATACAGCTGAATTGTGATCACAAAAGAAAGAATTAGCCCCGCAATTAGCCAAGTGGTGGCACTTGTTGGAAAGCTATTTTGAAAGACAACTAGCATCACGACCGTGACCAGCAGTAGCGTAGGGCCTTCGTTGAGGGCACGTAGCTGCTTGGGTCCCCATTTGCACTCGCCTGCCGCCAGCTGCTTCCTCAGCCGGGCGCAATACATGTGATAAACCAGCAGCAGTGCGACGAACCCAAGCTTCGCATGCATCCAGCCTTCACGGAGCACATCAGGCCGCTGCCACAGTAGCCCTCCTGCCATCGCAAGGGTCAGCAGCATCCCAGGCGTTGTGATGATCTTGAGCAGCCGAGTTTCCATAATCGCGTACTGCTGCTTCAAAATGCTGCGAGCAGGCTCTGGTTCTTGCTCTGCTTCAACATGATAAATAAACAGCCGTACTAGGTAGAAAAGGCCTGCAAACCAGACCACCACTCCGACAATATGAAACGCTTTGAACCAGTAATAAGCCATTGAGTTGCTGCTATTGAGTGCCTATTGAGTTGCTCAGTTTGAGCCGTTCGCCCTGTTCGATAATTTTTAGGACGATACTTTTTTGGACGGTAGGTATTTATTCTATTTTCTTTCAAGAGACTATCTTTTGGCCGGTTCGCTCATAGGTTCTTAACGTAGGTTCGTAACGTAGGTTCCTAGCGATCGCTCATGCATTCACAGAGACGCATTCACAGAGACGGATAAAACACCCATGCAAGTTACCTGGCAACCGATTAACACCTACGAAGACATCCTTTATCACAAGGCCGACGGCATTGCCAAAATAACCATCAACCGTCCTCACAAGCGAAACGCCTTCCGACCGAAGACCGTTTTTGAACTTTACGATGCCTTCTGCGATGCTCGCGAAGATACGCAAATTGGGGTCGTGCTGTTGACGGGCATGGGTCCCCATACCGATGGCAAATACGCCTTCTGCTCTGGCGGCGACCAAAGCGTGCGCGGAGAGGCGGGCTATGTCGGCGAAGACGGCGTGCCCCGGCTCAACGTGCTCGACTTGCAGCGGCTAATCCGCACGATGCCCAAAGTGGTGATTGCTTTGGTGGCAGGCTATGCCATCGGCGGCGGTCATGTGCTGCATCTCATTTGCGATCTGAGTATTGCCGCTGACAATGCAATCTTCGGACAAACCGGACCTAAGGTAGGTAGTTTTGACGGTGGGTTTGGCGCTAGCTACTTGGCCCGTGTCGTCGGACAAAAAAAAGCTCGGGAAATCTGGTTTCTCTGCCGTCAGTACGACGCTAGTCAGGCATTAGCGATGGGCCTAGTCAATACCGTTGTCCCTGTGGAGCGGCTAGAAGCAGAAGGAATTCAGTGGGCACAAGAAATCTTGCAGAAGAGCCCAATTGCGATTCGCTGTTTGAAGTCTGCATTTAATGCAGATTGTGATGGACAAGCCGGACTGCAAGAACTCGCCGGTAACGCAACGCTGCTCTATTACCTCAGTGAGGAAGGCGCGGAGGGCAAAAAAGCGTTTCTAGAGAAACGCTCGCCCGACTTTAGTCAGTATCCATGGCTGCCGTAAGAGCTGCCGTAAGAAAAACTGAGCAAAAGAATAGCCAATGAGACGTTTAATCTGTCTCATTGGCTACCTTTCTCTGTATATTTTTCTATCTGAATTTCGGTTGCGTTTCGATTCAAAACCCATTTGGGGATCGCAGGCATAAGTACTAGCGAGCGATCGCTGAATGAAGCTTGCTAACAGATATAGGAACTGGCTCCATAACGGGTCCCGAAATTTTTGGAGAAGTCACCCATTGAGCGATCCCCGACTGTGAGCCTGACGTTTCCAGGAAGGGTGGGAGCGCCAACCCGCAAGATTTCCACTGAGAATTCACTGGAACATTTAGCTGATTGCAGCGGCCACCTCGTCGTCCTTCGTGATTATAAAATCTGCAAAGACCACAGCGAGATATTCCACACTTTGAAGCAGCCATAGTTTAATTTCTTAAGTGACAACCAGAGTCTTCATAATGACTTAATTGAACGAGCTACTTTTAAACCTTAGAAAACCTACATCTGTTGATAAACAAAGTGAAACAAGTCATGAATACCCCATCTCTTGTTTTAGCTTTTCTTTATCTTTGGTTAAAGAAGCGAAATATCTTTTGTGGTGGGGATTACGGGCTCGTTCTTACTGGCTGCATCTTTGGGGATCATGCTGCGGGGATCGCTATGTCTTACTTTTTGAAAGTTTTTATCGTTGAATTTTTTAGCTTCCTTTGTGATTTTTCTTTTAACGTATACATTCCGAAAATACACTCATAAAAAGCTCAGCTTTTAGATTTCATTTATCTTTTATATCCTTATATTTGCGGTTATCTTTGGCGGGTTGTTTTTGGCAATGCGATCGCTATAAGTCCCCAGACGTAACTTTGGATCAGATGCTATTGCACTGTTTCTCTATCGATTTGGCCTGTCTGGGCCCTGGCCTGAAAAGTGCGTTTTTCTGCTGCCTGGCCGAGCTAGCTCCTTTAATGCCACTGCTTTGCGGCGCACAGTGAGCATAGGGCCCATCGGTCAAGCTCTCCTTGCGGGCAGCGGCATTGGCACTTGGGGCACACGGCCTGCCCTTGCTGCATTTGCTGAACAACGGCTGCCCAGGTCTCGAAGGCTTCGGATGGTGTGCTGGGCTTTGCTTTGGCAGGTGGTATGAGTTGTCCGGTGTAGCTGGGATGCCGGGTGGCTATCTGCGTGGGGTCGGCAGGCTTTCCTACGTGCCATTGCGCGGTTGAAAAGCGAATATTTCTGATGGGTCGAGTCTGATATCGATTGAGCTTCTTGAGGATGCGGAGGCGCTCGTAGGTGAGGGTTTGAGCCCATGCTGCTGTTTCGGTGGCGACTTGGAGGGATTGCCTCTGTATGCAGATGGGCCGGGTTTTTCGGGCAACGGCGAACCCTACGACTTTGGGCCAGTGCTGTACCACGATGCGGAACTGGCGCTGTGCTTGCCAGCTGTCTTGGTTTTCTAATCCTTTGAATAGGCCATCGAGCCCTTCAAGCTGTCCCATGTCTTTCGTCTGTCCGTTTGGGTCCTATTTGGGTTCTATGCGGTTGTATCAATTCGGGGTGTTATTTTGTCGGTGCTTTCCGGGCATCTTGCATAAGTAGCGGTTTTTCTTGATGTGCGACTGAGCCGTATCATTCTTCGCCGCGCGCCTTGGTAATTTCAACCTTGTACGGAATCTTCTACGAGGATAAATTACTTTTCCGATCGGCTGTATTTCGTTCTTTTTAGCCCTTTTCAAACAGTGCCTTTTCCTAGGCCTTTTCGCAGGCCCTATGCTTAGGCCTTCCCCAAATCAACGCC
>JBCBFY010000105.1:0-18163 GCA_038527325.1 Cyanobacteria bacterium J06614_10 | reverse complement strand
AATATTGATAGCGATGTGCTCTTCTCCCGTGCGTCTTTAGAAACAGCTCTGAACAGACTGTCTGATCTGAACTTCAACACGGTGTATCCGACGGTTTGGAACTGGGGCCATACCTTGTACCCAAGTGCTGTTGCCGAGAGAACGACGGGCTTCAAGCAGGGGCTGTATCCTGACTTGGGTAAAACCGGACGGCAGGAAGCGCTGGAGGCGGCGCAGGGCGATCGCGACATGCTCCAAGAAATCATCGAGCTCGGCCAAGCGCGCAACCTCAGGGTCATTCCCTGGTTTGAATTTGGCTTCATGGCCCCCGCCGACTCCGCCCTCGCTGCCCGCCACCCCGAGTGGCTCACCCAAAAGGTCGACGGCACCCTCACCACCCCAGAAGGCGATCACGACCGCGTCTGGCTCAACCCCTTCCACCCAGAAGTTCAGTCCTTCATCCTAGCCCTCGTCGACGAAATCTCTGCCAACTACGACATCGACGGCTTCCAGGTCGACGACCACATGGGCCTCCCCGTCGCCTACGGCTACGACCCCTACACCGTCAACCTCTACCAGCAAGAACACGACGGCCAGTCGCCGCCCATAGATGAAAAAGATGCCGAATGGACCCGCTGGCGCGCCGACAAAATCACCGACTTCATGGGCGACGTATTTACCACCCTCAAATCCAACCGCGCTCAGGCCGTCATGTCCGTCTCGCCCAACCCCCACGAATTCGCCTACGAGTACTACCTCCAGGACTGGGATACCTGGCTCAAGCGTGGCTACGTCGAAGAGCTCATCATCCAGCTCTATCGCACTGACCTAGGCCGATTTGTGTGGGAAATGGGTCAAGACGCTGCCGAATTTGCCCGGACGCATATCCCTACCAGCGTAGGCATTCTCAGTGGGCTCAAGGGCCGTTCTGTGCCAATGGAAACCATCGTGGAACAGATTGAAGCTGTGCGCGATCGCAACTTCTCTGGTGTCAGCTTCTTCTTCTACGAAACCCTGTGGAATCTCAGCTCCGAAGGCACCATTGCCGAGCGCCAATCCGCTCTCAGTGAGGTCTTTCCAAACCAGGCAATCTCTCCTCAAGGTAGACCTTCGCCCTAAGCCGGTAGCGCCTTCGCTATCTGTTTAATGTCTGCTTAGTATCGATCATCACCAAAGCAGTGCTTTTTCATAAAAATTTTCTCTCTCCTTAATGGAAAAATCTGGCAGCTTTGTTTAAAGTCGTAATGCTGTTCGCGTGACCTTGTCGCTTCGAGCCAATTGATAACGTAGCCAACGCTATAGACCGCGACGGAAACAAATACAGAGAACAGATCAAAATAGGGAAATTTTATGGCACAGAGTTTTGGTGTAATCGGCCTGGCGGTCATGGGCGAAAACATTGCATTGAACATTGAGCGCAACGGCTTTCCCATTGCGGTGTACAACCGCTCTCGGGAAAAGACCGACGCTTTTATGAAAAATCGCGCCCAGGGCAAAAACGCAGTTGCAGCCTACTCACTAGAAGAGTTCGTTGCCGCACTCGAGCGACCCAGACGCATTCTGGTCATGGTGAAAGCGGGCAAGCCCGTAGATATGGTGATCGACAGCCTCAAGCCCCTGCTCGATCCAGACGATATGATCATCGACGGCGGTAATTCGCTCTATGAAGACACCGAGCGCCGCGTCACCGATCTAGAAGCTGCCGGATTTAACTTCATTGGCATGGGCGTTAGCGGCGGTGAAGAAGGCGCCCTCAATGGACCTAGCCTCATGCCGGGCGGCAGCAAAGCGGCCTACGATGCCATCGAACCCATCGTCACCAAAATTGCTGCCCAGGTAGACGATGGTCCCTGCGTTACCTACATTGGCAAGGGCGGCTCTGGTCATTTCGTCAAAATGGTGCACAACGGCATTGAGTACGGCGACATGCAGCTGATCGCAGAAGCCTATGATTTGCTAAAAAATACCCTCGGACTCACCCAGCCAGAGCTGCACGAAATATTTGCAGAATGGAATGAGACCGAAGAACTTGACTCTTTCCTAATCGAAATTACCGCTGACATCTTTACTAAAACAGACGAAGAAACCGGTAAGCCTCTCGTCGAACTAATCATGGACAAGGCGGGCCAAAAAGGCACCGGACGCTGGACCGTCATCAGCGCCCTAGAACTCGGCGTCCCCATTCCCACCATCACCGCCGCTGTCAATGCCCGCATCATGTCTGGCTCCAAAGACGAGCGCGTTCTCGCCGAGAAGCAGCTCACCGGCCCCACCGCTAGCTTCGATGGCGACAAAAAAGCCTTCATCAATAAGATCAGAGACGCGCTCTACTGCTCCAAGATCTGCTCCTACGCTCAGGGCATGGACTTGCTCAGCAAGGCTTCTGCTCTCAACGGCTACCAGCTCAACCTCGGTGAGACAGCTCGCATTTGGAAAGGCGGCTGCATCATCCGCGCTGCCTTCCTCAACAAAATCAAAGCGGCCTACGACGAAAACGCAGATCTCGCCAACCTGCTGCTGGCCCCCGAGTTCAAGCAAACCATCCTCGACCGGCAAAGTGCATGGCGCGAGGTGATTGCGACCGCTGCCAACATCGGCATTCCCGTGCCCGCCTTCAGCGCCTCGCTCGACTACTTCGATAGCTACCGCCGAGCGCGCCTGCCTCAAAACCTCACCCAAGCCCAGCGTGACTACTTTGGCGCCCACACCTATGAGCGCATAGACAAAGAAGGCACGTTCCATACTGAGTGGTTTTAGGTTGAGCAGATCTAGGTTGGGTGCGATCTCCCTCTCAATTGCATAAAAATAACCCGCAGCAGTTATGAAACGCCGCGGGTTATTTTCATCTATTGCAGAATCACACCCAACCCGGCCCGACGGCTGTCGTAACCCTTCGCTCTGGCAACTACTGAGGAAGCGCTTCTGTCATTTCACTGTTAGAGGTTAACGTGCCATCTTGGTTCTCAGTCTCAGCCGAGACCTGCCCCCCACTCAAATCGACAACTCCTAGGTAAATACCCCCCACCAGCAAGCAGCTACAGCCGAGCGTAAACCAGGCCCACTTAAGCCTAGATGCCTTACGGCCAGACGCAGATAGTTCTAAGTCAGTCATAAAAAAGTATAAAAAGCAACATCGTTGGGCTCAGTCTAACCGCCGATATTTGCTTTCTCCATCCGTACACCACACATCAAGATTACTGATGGCGAACGTCTTTGCAGTGCGCTAGCAAGTGGCAAGCCCGTTATCTTACTTAATTGCCCTTTTGCGTCTCTTCGTTTTGTATTCGCAAGACTTCCGCCACCGGTAGCCGAGTAATGCGCGCAATCTCTTCTACAGACATTGCCGTCTTCAGTAAATCCTTAGCAACTAGAGTCGCCATCTCAAGCTGACCTTCCTCTCGACCTTCCTCTCGGCCTTTTTCTCGACCTTCTTCTTTTATTTCTTTGTATACCTGTGTTTCCTGTATCTCTAAGTTCAGCATGGCTTCAATTTCTTTGCGAGAGAGTGCCGTGAGTTTGTAGATGGCTACGGTTCGACGCACACAAAAGAGTCTGGCTGCTTAACTTTCTACGGATTTACCGTCTAGGCGCTCAAGCGCGATGCTGGCAGCTTCTGAAACCTGTGGGTGATCGTCTTTGCTGAGATAGCGTAGGGCTGAGAGACTCTTTGGGGTGGGGAGGTTGCCAAGGGCTTCTGCTAGTCGCTGACGCACTAGCCAATCTTCAGACTGTGCAAAGGTCAAAATATTATCTACTGCGTCGATATCTTTGATTTCGCCTAGGGCTGCGATCGCAGCTTGCTGAATCACGACTTCTGGACTGTCTAACGCTGCAATCAGCACATCGTGAGCTTTCGGATTTTTGAGGTTGCCCAGAGAAACTGCCGCGCTAAAGCGTACCAGCCAGTCGACATCTTCGTAGAACGCTCGAACCAATGGATCAAATGCTCGGGGATCTTCTAGATAGCCGAGTGCACCTGCAGCGTCTGCGCGGATGCCGTAGTCGGGATCGCTCTCCATGATGTCGAGCAATAAGTCGTAGCACTCCTCAGTCGGCTTGAGCCCCAGCGCAAAGATGGCCATTGAGCGAACTTGCCCGTTCTCGTCGTTGAGTACTTTCTTAATGAGGGGGACAGCCTGCTCTGCGGGTACGTCGCGTAGCGCGGCTAGGGCCAGCTTCCGGTCCTTGAGGTCGCCGGTTTCTAGCTGTCTTGAAAGAACGTCGAGGTCGGGCTGCGCCATGGGTAAAAGCAATGGGAAATAGGGCTACAGCTTCATTATAGATTCACAGCTCAGAGTATAAGACAAGGCTTCACGGATGCGGTGCGATATCGACTGTATTCATAGTACGTGCACTCTCGAAGAACGGGATCTGTCCTAAAACCCTTACCAGAAAAACAAAAGATGTTCGCAACCTTCAGTTTTCAGGTTGAATAGAGACATGTGGCCTTGTGCGATTTAATACATTAGTGAAGCCCCCGACCTATGAGTCTTACCTACAACCGGCAAGAAGAACTCTACCAGGATGATTCAGATCAGCTGATCCCCGGTAGCTTTGCAGATAAAAACGACAAAGAAGACATTACCCAAACCCTTTCGAAACGCGCTAGAAGACGTAACCGTAGAAGAGGGTTTAAGCCGAGGCGTCGGGGGCGTCCTAGCCATACTGTTTCAGGGGGTAGCCGTTAAAAGCACTGCTAGAAATGACAAAAAAGAAGAGATAGTTATGTAAATTTCCTGATGCATTTGAGAAATATGCGGTTACACTATCGCTAACTTTAAGGGTCGAGCCGTACTCACTGGCGTCGCTTGTGTCATGCGCTTGAGTACGTATCCCGAGATCGCTGTTGCCATCAGCCTTTCAGCCGTAACAACAAGCAACAAACAGTATTTGCTAGATCGCTCGTTAGATCGTTTTTCCCACCGAGAGCGCCGTTACTAGAAGCGCTACTGCGAACGGTTTGGGACCTGTTTTTCTCTTTCTCTTTCTTCTAGACGCTGTTACAGCTGCTCTTTCTCAATCTTCAACAATTCATGATTAATTCTCACTCAAGTTCTGCTGTCGAGAATGTGGATGAGACGATTCAGCCAACGGCTTGGGATTCAGCGGCGGCTGGGCCCGTGTCGGGTGTATATGTCTGCGTTCATGGACACTTTTATCAGCCGCCTCGGGAACATCCTTCTCTGGAGGTGGTGGGTAGGCAGCCTAGTGCCGCTCCTTTCCACGACTGGAATGAGCGCATTTTGTATGAGTCGTACAGGCCGAATGCCTTTGCTCGTATCTTGACCCGCGAGGGCGAGGTGACGCGCATCGTCAACAACTACGAATACATCAGCTTCAACATTGGGCCGACCCTCATGAGCTGGTTGGAGCGCCATGATTTGGAGACTTATCAGCGGATTTTAGAGGCGGATAGGGTGAGCTGCGATCGCAATGGTGGCCATGGTAATGCGATCGCTCAGGTTTACAATCACATCATCTTGCCCCTGGCTAACTATCGCGACAAGGTGACTCAGGTGCGCTGGGGAATTGCCGATTTTCAGCGTCGCTTTGGCCGCGATCCCGAGGGGATGTGGCTCGCTGAGACTGCCGTCGATCAGGAAACGCTGGCGGTGCTGGCCAGTGAGGGCATTCGATTTGTCATCTTGGCGCCGTCGCAGGCCGCCCGCTGTCGGCGATTTGGCCTTAGCCATGGGTTCGATGAGTGGCAACCGGTGGAAAATGGTGACATTGATCCCACTCAGCCCTACCGCTGCTTCTTGCCTGCTCAGGCAAATGGCCAAGACTACATCGATATCTTCTTTTACGATGGGCCCATCTCGGGTGATATGGGCTTCGATACTACGCTGCAATCTGCAGAAGGGTTTGCCGGTCGCCTCGCTTTGGCTGTACGCGACTTGGAGGCAGTAGACGACAGCGAGCTTAAGATCGAACCTGCCAGCAGATTTCACAGAACCTCCCAGCTGATCTCTGTCGCTACCGATGGGGAAACATTTGGCCATCACCGAGCGGGCGCAGAAAAGACGCTGGCCTACACTGTGCTCACTGACTTTCCGGCTCGTGGCTGGCAGGTCACTAACTACGCGCACTACCTGAGCCTTTGTCCGCCCACTTGGGAAGTACAGCTCAAGCCGGTAACCGCTTGGAGCTGCTCCCATGGGGTAGACCGCTGGCAGACAGACTGTGGCTGTGGGGGCGGGGGCACTTGGCAGCAGCAGTGGAGAGCGCCACTCCGCGCTAGCCTAGACTGGCTACGCGATCGCCTAGTAACCCTCTACGAAAAAGAAGGTTCTGCGCTCCTGAGCGATCCCTGGATTGCTCGCAATGACTATATAGCTGTGGTGAGCGATCGCAGTGAAACCACCCTCAATCAATTTTTTGAAACCCATCAGAGCCATCCTCTGAATCCCGATGAACGGACCGATGCGCTGCGATTGCTGGAGATGCAGCGACACGCCATGCTGATGTACACCAGCTGCGGCTGGTTTTTCGATGAAATCTCTAGACCCGAAGGCACTCAGATACTGCGCTACGCTGCTAGAGCCATCGAGCTAGCAGAATCCATTTCCAGAACGGCGCTCGAGACCACATTCATAGAAAAGCTGGCCCAAGCACCGAGCAACGTGAGCTATTTCAAAACGGGAGCAGGCGTTTACCTCAAGCAGGTCAAGCCCTATCAGGTCGGGTTAGAAAGAATCGTTGCCCACTATGCCATGGGATCGCTCTTTTCTCCTTACCGAGAAGACAGCCGCCGGGAAGAGCATCGCATACCAGACGGTCAGCGAGCCGAAGCGCAGCTGTACTGCTACCGGCTGCGCTGCCAAGACTACTACCACCAGTCTCTCGGGGCGCTGACCTTGGCTATTGGTCAGGTGCAGGTGATTTCAACCTTGACCCTAGAGAAAGTCAACTTGGCTTTCGCGGTGCTTCACCTAGGCGGGTGGGATTTTCAGTGCGGGATTCAGGCTTTTCCTAGTCAGGGCAGCTACAGCAAAGCTAAAGCAGCCGTGATTAAAGCCTTTGGCAATGCCAGCATTTCGCAGAGCGTGCTGGCGATCCACAGCCAGTTCCACCAGACCTACACCCTGCAAGATCTTTTCGATGAAGAGCGCCATCAGATCATGCAGCAACTCAACCAAGAGACGCTGCAGCGCCTCGATCAGCTCTATGAGCAGGTCTACCGCGAAAACTACGGCGTGCTCATGGCCTATCATCGCGATCGCCTACCCGTGCCACAGGCCCTACAGGTCGCAGCAGACCTCACCCTGAGTCAGCGCGCTCTAGATATCATTCGGGCGCTGGAGCAAGACATCACCGAGCCAGAAGGCGACCTGCTAAAAATTACCATCGGCCGCGTGGCCGAGCTGGAAGGGATCGCCACCGAAGCCCACCACTTCCGGGCTAATCTCAAGCTGCCCGGTGCTCAGCCCATCTTAGAAAGGTTGATTTGGCAGGGGGTTTCCCAGACCTTGCGAGTGACCCTAGCACCAGACGCTTCCCTCCCTTTGCGAAAAATGATTACCGCCGTCGAGGGGTTGCAGCGACTAATTCAACTCGGAGAAAGACTCGGGCTCTCCCTTGGCCTAGACCGAGTCCAAGAGCTGTACTACAGCCATCTGGTAAAAATGCCCGCTCAGCAGTTTATGACCCAGCGCACCCTCTTGGTGCAACTGGGCCATGCTCTAGCGATGGATGTAGAGTCAGTTTTCTATTTGAGGAAATCTAGCTGACGGCTGCAGAGTGGTGATCACAATCAGAGCGTAATCGAGCCTATCTGAATAGTCCCTGGCGGCGGTAGAGAACGCGGGTGTTGTAGCCACGCGCTGCTGCCGCATCCCTGCGTGCTTCTGCCGGATAGCGCTCATTGAAACTGCCAATATTGATAAACTGGCCGCCACGAGTGCGGTCGACGAAGGCATTTGGGAAAAACTGCTGAACGGAGGAAAGCTGATTTCCGTCGGCGATGATAGCGGCAATGTAGCGGTTGCTAGGAGCCGAAAATCCCATCGAGTCGAGTGTTCTGCTATCTGCGGTGCCGGTTACCGTCAGCCCTTGTACCCGCTGATAGGTGCGCACTGCCTGCTGGGTCTCGAAGCCATAATCTCCATCGACAAAAACCGGGATGCCGAAGTCGTTGAGACGCTGCTGCAGGGCAATCACGTCACTGCCTGTGCTCCCGGGACCTAAGCTACCTGCCCCGATCGAGCCAGATGCGTTGTTGAAAGAGGGGGCTGCCGCTGGCGCAGAACCTGCCTGAGGCAAAAAGTCGAAATCCATGTCGCGCAGGGTTTCTTCATCGGCGATGCCCGTGGCGGGCAAGTCTCGAATGCGCTGATAGGTGGCGACGGCGTTGGCCGTTTCTTGACCGTAGACGCCGTCGATGACGAATGGGTATAGCCCATTGCGGCTGAGGTAACGCTGAAGAACGCGTACGTCGGCACCCTGGTCGCCCTGGCGGAGTGACCGGCTGCCAAGTGCGACTGCAATTAGCTGAGGTGTGGTTGCTTGGGTGCGGATAGGCTGGCCTGTGATGCTAGTGCTAGCGGCAGTAAAAGTGGCCTTATTAGCCGATGCCTGATGACTTGCCCAAACAGGAAGTGGCGCAAGCGCCATCATGGCAACGCCCCACCCCAAACTGCGAACAGCGAACTGCTTCATAGTGACCCCACAGAATCCACATTAGTTTTGAGCTATTATTACCCATCTACGGATTAAAAAATGATGTTTTGTGCCACTCGCCAGCGGTGAATACCTGTTTTATACGGCAAAAGCTATACCTTTTGAGTGAATATACTGAGCTTTCTGGCAAGTTTCCATGACAGATTTGCTGCTCAAAGGTTGCTCTGCGCAAGCAATTTGAATTGAAAATAGCCCTGGTATCTGCGTTTTATCTAGGCTTCCTCAAGACTGTTGCTGTAACAAGTTGAGCATAGTTGTTATCTTGTAGACTAATCCGCTAGCCAATATTGCCTCCGATGTGGCCCGTACTGGGACTCCAATAAGCGAAGGAGAAGCTACGGGTAAACGGGTGTGAGCGCGGCTTAATTTTCAATTAATGTGTACTTTCACGTCAGCTGACATACAGCTGTGCGGAATTTATCACTCTTTTTACGCCATTAGAAAGGATTTATGACCCTTTGCGGTGGCGTAGGTAGAGGGATCCTAGTGACAACTTCCATTGGCTTCAGGAGAAACCATGTTTCGGCCTCAGCTTCGACGCGCTTCCAAAAAATTCTTTGTAGGTAACGACACCTATCCAGAAATTGAGCGAATTGGTGATCCTCATTCCTATTGGGGCGACACTTATCATTTGCTGTTGACCATGCCATGGCCGACGTTTATCAGCCTGACGGGTCTGATGTATCTGCTGGTAAATGCGCTGTTTGCATTTGCCTACAGCTGGGGGAATGGCGTTGCTACGGTGGGTGAGGGAGAGCCGCAGTATTTTTTGGAGCTGTTTTTCTTTAGCGTGCAGACCATGGCTTCGATTGGCTATGGCGCGATGTATCCTACAAATCTGTATGCCCATTGGCTAGTGGTAATCGAATCTTTGGTAGGGCTGTTTTTTATTGCGACGACGACAGGGCTGGTCTTCGCTCGATTTTCGCTGCCGACGGCTCGCATTCTCTTTAGCAATGTGGCGGTCATTGCGCCTTTTAATGGGGTGCCGACGCTAATGTTTCGGACGGCGAATAAGCGGAAGAACTACATTCTGGAAGCGCAGCTCTGGGTGACGCTGGTGCGGGATGAGTACAGTATGGAGGGCGACTTTATGCGGCGGTTCCACGATATTCAGCTGGTGCGATCGCACACCCCTGTCTTTAGTCTTTCTTGGACCGCGATGCATCAAATCTTGCCCGGCGGCTTACTCGATGGCGATACGGCTGAAACGCTGAGACGCGATCGCGCTGAAATCATCGTCACCTTGACGGGGCTAGACGAAACCCTGGCCCAAACCATCCACGCCCGGCACACCTTTACCGCTGACGATATTCACTGGAACCATCGCTTTGCTGACATCTTACTCACCGGGCACCACGGCAGACGCGTGATCGACTTCAATCAGTTTCACGTTATCCAGCCGATCAGTCGCCCTCGCCAGCTGCCGAGTAGCCACCAGCTCAATGGCAGCGATCGCCCCAGAAGCAGCCAGTCTAGCCAGGTCTGACGGTCGCCCTGCAGGTCGCCTTATTGAAACGTCAACCGGGGCAAACCCAACAGAAGGTAAGATCTATAGCGTGAAAAAAATAGCACCGCAGTAGGCAAACAGAGGATCTCGACAAATCGTGGTACAGACTAAGCTAGCAATCTTTCGTAGGGTGACGGCGTCGGCGATCGCCCAAGCGACTTCGCGCTGGACGCCGTTCATCTCCCAGCAGATAAACAGCCAGCGTTGGAAAACGTTGCTACGTCGGACATGTTTGGCTGCGATCGCCCTCGCCTTAGTCTTTACTACTCTTTTTGCCGACAGCTTGCCAGCGCAAGCGACCAACTTTGACCGCAAGAATCTTCGTCAGCAAGACTTTTCTGGCCAAGATCTCACTGACAATGACTACACCCGCGCCGACCTTACCGAAGCGAACCTCAGCCATGCCAACCTGGAGCTAGTGCGCCTATTTACCACCCGCCTCACCCGCGCCAACCTAGAAGGTGCCAACTTACGTGGCGCAACCCTAGATGGTGCAACCCTCACCGGCGCCAACCTCAAAGACGCCCTTTTAGAAGGGGCTTACGCCATCAATATTGAGTTTGCGGGCGCCAACATTGAAGGGGCAGATTTTACCGATGTTCTCCTAGACCCTAGAGACAACGACAAACTGTGTGAGATTGCTAGCGGAACCAATCCAGTGACCGGCAGAGAGACTCGCGAGACGCTGTATTGTCCTTAGAAGACTGCAGATAGTTATCTACCTAGCCTCTTGGGAACCACTCTTGTAGGAACGCTTGCGCGGCAATTATGAGAGGTAGCCGTGTTCAGCTAGAAATGCAATAGAAGGATCGATTGTGTTCGACCCTTCTATTGCACCGGGTTGCTCCCTGCCAAGATGTCCATTATCGCTGGTGGGGGCGCGGAGGCTAAATTTTTCGACGTATTTGCCTAGCACGTCGCCTTCCAAGTTCACTCGGTCGCCGGGGCGCAGGTACTGCAAGTTGGTCTCGGCGTAGGTGACTGGAATGACTGCCGTAGAGAACCAGTCTCCCGATGGGCTGCAGTCGGCCACTGTTAGGCTAATGCCATTGACGGCTACGCTGCCTTTGTTCACGATGTAGCGAGCAACGCGGGGGCTGACGCCCCGAAAGCTGATTTCCCAGGCATTGGCGGCTCGTTCTGCGCGCGCTAGCTGGCCGACACCATCGACGTGGCCTGTCACAAAGTGTCCGCCTATTTTACTGCCGACCCGCAGAGAGGGTTCCAAATTCACCTTGCCATTTTCGGCGATGGCGCCTAGGGTAGAGCGTTCAAGGGTTTCGGGTGAAGCGGCGGCGATAAATCCCTTGGCTAGAATTTTTTCGACAGTTAGGCAGACACCGTCTACTGCGATGCTGTCACCTAGGGCGATGTCTTGGAGGACTGGGTCGCGAGCGGTTGGACAGGTGATTTTTAGCTGGTAGGGGGTTAGGTGCTGAAGCTGCCCTACGCTCTGAACTAACCCTGTGAACACGAGATTCCCCTATTGCTTAGAGACGATATTTAGACGATATTTTTTCCCTACTAACCTATCGTAGATAGCTGCTAGGAAAGCTGCCAGTGGTATCAAATTGTACCGGTGCGGCGAGAACGGGAGTGGTAGAAGAAGAGATCCGTAGAAAGACCGTGCCTGAGGAGATCTGCCAATTTAATAGATTCGATAAAGATTCTTTATCTCGGGCTGAGTTCTGTCAAAAATAACTTTAGCCTAAGAGTATAGAAAACTAAAAATACAAAAAATTAGCTACAAAAAATTCTAGAGTAAAGATTCATTAAAACCTTTAACTGCGATAACGCTGGCTATAGCATTCAGGTATCTCTCAAGCAGCCGTAAGAGAGACGTGTGCTCAGCTTGGCAAGACCACAAAAGTCAACGTCATACTAGCCACAGCAAAACCAGGACAAAGCCTGTCCAGTAAACGTTTACCTAACCAGCCTAAGGGACTAAACGATGATTGAGATGAAGGTTGCAGGGATTGCCATTGATGGGGGCACTCGAAATCCGGTGATTTTACTGCGAGACAGTTCGCAGCGAAGACAGCTACCAATTTTTATATCTCCTGAGCAATCGAGAGCCATTCGCGCCGTGCTCGAAGGGGAAAAATCCACGCGTCCAATGACCCACGACCTGATCGTTAGCATGATGACGGCTTGGAACATGTCGCTGCAGCGGGTGGTGATTCATGCTCTGCGGGATAACACCTTTTACGCTGTGATGACCGTGGGCAGTGGCAAGTCTAAAAAGGAAATCGATGCTCGGCCTAGCGATGCGATTTCGGTGGCGCTGAGGGTGGATGCACCTATATGGGTGATGGAAGAGGTGATACTCGACGCGGCCATGCCGGTAGACCGAGAAGCCGACGCCGCCGAAAAAGAAGCGTTCCATGCATTCGTCTCAGATATTAGCCCTGCCGACTTCGCCGAGCGGGGCCGTTCTGTCTAAGACGGCTCTGATGTGAGAGCTTCTGCTGTGAGAGGCCTATGCGCTACCGCCGGTTCGGTAAAACTGACAGGCAGCTGTCCCTATTTTCTCTAGGGACGATGCGGTTTGCTTCGGAAGGGGCTGCGCAGCAGGTGATTGCCGAGGCGATAGGCCAAGGTATCAATCACATAGAAACGGCGCCCGCTTACGGGCAGAGTGAGCGCATGATTGGGCAGGCGCTGAGTACGCTACAGCTCAACCGGGGGGCTAGGCGCGCTCAGCTGACGATTACGAGCAAGCTGACACCGACCGCTGAGTGCGCTCAGATTGCACCGGCTGTGGAGGCGATTTTGCAGCGGTTGCAGGTTGGCTATCTGGACTGCTTGGCGATTCATGGTATCAACACGCAGGCGCATTTGGACTGGGTGATGGGCGGGATGCTGGAGGCGATCGCACCCCTTCAAGACCGGGGCCTTGTTCACCACGTTGGCTTTTCGACCCATGGCCCGCTATCGCTGATTCAAAGGGCGATCGCAACTGATGCCTTTAGCTTCATTAACCTGCACTACAACTATTTCTTTCAGCGCAATGCTCCGGCGATTGAGCAGGCCCATCAGCGGGATATGGGCATTTTCATCATCTCTCCTGCCGATAAGGCTGGAATGCTATACACACCACCCGAGCAGCTCAAAACCCTGTGTGCGCCCTACGATCCGCTCTTGCTAAACTATCGCTGGCTGCTCAGCGACCCTAGGATTACAACCCTGAGTGTGGGACCGGCTGTGCCCGCAGAGCTGGACTGGCCGCTTGCAGTGGCAGACAGTGACGGACCGCTGACGGAGGGAGAGCGGGCGGCGATTGAGCGGCTGACTGTGGCTCAAAAAACTCGGCTTGGCAGCGATCGCTGTGGTCAGTGCGATCGCTGCTTGCCCTGCCCGGAGTCGATAAATATTCCCGAAGTCCTGCGGCTGCGAAATCTAACGGTGGCCTACGATATGAAGGCTTTTGGCCAATATCGCTACGGCATGTTTGAAAATGCGGGTCATTGGTTTCCGGGGCGACGAGGCGATCGCTGCACCAACTGTGGCGATTGCCTTCCCCGCTGTCCGCAACAGCTAGATATTCCAACCTTGCTGAGAGATACCCACAGCCGTTTGCGCGGTAAGCAGCGGCGGCGGCTCTGGGAGGAGTAGGCCTGTCTTCGCATTGAGCAAAGGGTGAAACCAGATTGCCAAGCAGTATTCTCCAAGCGTCAACATGATAGTTGTTCTTTTTTCATCATCTAAAAGAAACAACAACGTGACGAGAACGGTGGATCTGCCCTAGCACAAATACTCTAATGCGGCGATAACGTCACGTTACTTCATGCTGAAAGCTACAAATGGCAACAGTTTTGATACTTGCTGTAACAAAAACCTGTCGAGACTTCAAGCTATAGATTTTCTTCGCTTTGTAGGGGCTTACGTGGGAGGTAGATAGGTAGGATAGGGGAAGTAAAAAGACTTCTAATAAATAAAAATTTCTCACTTAGTTTCTCACTCGGTTTCTCACTTGGAAGCGTTCAGGGTGAATATTCAACGCACTTCAGCCACTCGCACCTTTGAACAATCCTTCTAAGGAAAAGATAAAGAGGAAAAGATAAAGAGAAAAACACCTAGAGAAAGCTATAAATTCGCAGAAAATCCGTAGAGAAAACTAGCTAGAACAAAGATTTCCTAAACATCGTATGACTTCTATTCAACAGCAGCATCTAGCTGATAGTTCCAATACAACTGAAGATCGCGTGGCAGTTTTGCTCATGGGCTACGGCGAGGTCGAAAGCTACGAAGACTTTGCCAACTACAACGAGCAAGCGCTCAATTTGCTGACGGCTAAGTTCGCCCCGGTACCGACTTGGGTGTATCCGCCGCTGGCCAAGCTGCTGGCCATTTTTGACCTGCATGAGTGGAGTCACCAGCACGGTAATTTTGTCTCTCCTCACAATGCTATTTTTGAAAAGCAGCGGGTAGGGATTGAAACCTGCCTGCAGCAGCGATGGGGCGATCGCGTAAAAGTCTTCAAAGCTTTTAACTTCTGTGCGCCTCACCTGCCCGAACAGGTCCTCGAAACGATTAAAGAAGAGGGCTTTACTAAGCTGCTGATCTACCCACTACTCGTTGTAGATTCTATCTTTACAAGCGGTATTGCCGTTGAGCAGGTGAACAACGCGCTGACAAAGCTCGCGGGCGCTGGCGAACACTGGCTAAAAGGAACCCGCTATATTCCCTCTTTTTACAACCAGGAGCGCTACATTGACCTGCTCGCCAGGCTAGTAGAAGAAAAAATTGAGCAGGAGCTGGCCGTAGCGCACTTGCCATCTCAAACCGGCATTATCTTGCTGAATCATGGCTGTCCTCATAAGGCGAAAGGCTTTACCTCTGGGATAGATGAGAGCCAAAAGCTCTACGATGCCGTTCGCGAAAAGCTGATATACAAGTATCCGCTGATTTCTATCGGCTGGATGAACCACGACACGCCGCTGATCGATTGGACCCAGCCCAATATGGCCGTGGCTGGGCAAAACGTGATTGACCTAGGGGCGACGGCGCTGGTGATGATGCCAATTGGCTTTGCGACTGAAAACCACGAGACGCTGCTAGATGTGGACCACATCATTCACAGCCTGCGCCGCAAGAATCCCCACGTCACCTACGTGCAAATGGACTGCGTAAACGACCATCCCGACTTTATGCAGATGGTGGCTGACTGGGCAGACACTCAGATTCAGGCGTTGCTAGAGGCGACGCCACTCGCGGTAGATCCGAGCTTGCGCGAAATGACTGCCGAACCTGCGCGCAGCCACAGTCACCACAGTCATCATCACGGCCACCATGACCACCATGACCATCACGCCCATCATGGCCACCACCATCACAACGACCACAGCCATCACAGCCATGATGACAACCGCCATCACCCTGAGGCCGCTTCTCAAGAAGCGACTAAAGAGCACAGTCACCATCACTAATGTGTTCGGTGATGCTGATGCGGTGTTGTGAATGCAGCTACTGCAGTGATGTTGCGATGAATCCGATTGAGGTCAGAGGTATCGACTCTGGCCTCTTTTGTATTACGGGGTATTACGAGTCCTCTTTTGAGTCTTTTCGGCTGCTTTGTGAGTGGGCTGTATGCCCATATGGGTAGCCCGTCGTCGTGTTGAGGTCAATGTAACTTTCTTTAAAAATCACTATCCTGTATAAACGCCCACAAAGCGGTGTTTCTTTTTTCCTCGTCACGTTCATGCGTCTGCCTTTTTCTCCTCCGATCAAACGGTTCAAACGTCCATTACCTTGGTTTATCGGACTTGGATTGATAGGACTCGTGCTAGCTGGGACAATCGCAGTCTCTCGGTTTCGCCGAGGACCCGACTACGATCTCGATGCGCTTACGATTCCGGTGGTTTCTAGTGAGCTGACAGCCCGGATTACGGCTAGCGGTAGCGTTGAGCCGGTGAGGACTGTCAATTTGAGCCCTAAGTCTGCGGGCACGATTCAGGAGCTGTATGTTGAGCAGGGCGATCGCGTCACCCAAGGCCAGCTGATCGCCCGCATGGACAATGACCAGCTGAATGCCCAAATGATTCAGAATGAGGCCAGCGTGGCTGAAGCGCGCGCCCAGCTCGACGATGCGATTAATGGCGCATCGGAAACCGACATTGGCCAGGCGGAGGCTGCAGTCGCCTCTGCTGAAGCCCAGCTGAGAGAAGCGCGGGCGCGGCTACAGCTAGCAGAAGACGATCGCGATCGCACCCAAAGCCTTTATGACCAGGGCGCGGTCTCTCGCAGCGACCTCGACCGTGCCATCAGCGAAAGTCGTAGCGCCAATGCCAGCGTTGAACAGGCGATCGCCCGAATCAATGAAGCCGAGCAGCGCATGATTGACCAAAAAGATGGCAACGACGCCGAAACCATTGCCCAGGCAGAAGCGCGCCTAGCCAGGGCAGAAGGTCAGCTACAAGCCGTCCAAGTCCAGCTCAACGACACCCAGATTCGTGCTCCCTTTGATGGCATCATCACCCAGCGTTTTGCTTCGGAGGGGGCTTTTGTCACGCCGACTGCGACCGCCTCAGATGTTACCTCTGCTACGTCTACGGCGATTGTGGCATTGGCCAGCGGGCTCGAAGTGGTTGCCGAAGTGCCCGAGGCTGATATCAGCCGCATTAGGGTGGGACAACCTGTCGAGATTCAGGCCGACTCTTTTCCAGAAGAGATCTTTGAAGGCCGGGTCAAGTTGATTGCGCCAGAGGCGATTGAAAGGCAGAACGTGACGGTGTTTCAGGTGCGCGTTGAGCTGCTCACCGGAACCGATAGGCTACGTTCAAATATGAATACGACGGTCGCTTTTATTGGCAATCGGCTGGAAGATGCGCTGGTAGTGCCTGCGGTCTCAATCATTACGCAGGGTGGTGAGACTGGGGTGCTAGTACCTGGAGAAGATGGCCGGGCAGAGTTTGAGCCGGTGGTGCTGGGTTCGCAGGTGGGCGATCGCATTCAGGTGATTGATGGCTTGGAAGAAGGCGATCGCGTCTTTATTGACCTGCCGCCGGGGCAGAGCTTGGAGAACCTTACATTTGGCCGCAATCAAAGGGAGTAGCGCTAGGGTAACTTTGGGTGGTTGGCTGGCGTCACAGCAATTTACTACGCTGGTCTCAGCAAAACTTAAGTCCGTTTGATTACGATTAAAAGCGTACTGAAATACTCAATTTTTTACACGACCTTAGACCACACGCCATGAACAAACGTCACTTTTTACAGGGAGGGGCAGCTATTTTGGGGATTGCTGCCCTCTCTCGCTACCTACCTTTGCGAGCCGAAGATGACGCTGCTCTCGAAGCTGGAACAAACGCGGACTCGAATGCGACCACCAACGGTGAATTTGAGATTACAAAAACAGCGGATGAATGGCGCGAAACGCTGACGCCTGAAGAATTTGCTGTGCTCAGAGAGCACAGTACCGAACGGCCCTTTAGCAGCCCGCTCAACAAGCAATACACTGCAGGCACCTACAGCTGCGCAGGCTGCGATTTGCCGCTGTATGCCTCAGAGACAAAGTTTAACAGCGGCACTGGCTGGCCCAGCTTCTACGCTGCCCTCGACAATGCGGTGGGCACTTCTGTTGACAACACTCTGTTTATTACGCGTACGGAAGTGCACTGCCGTCGGTGCGGCGGACACCTGGGGCACGTTTTTGACGATGGACCACCGCCGACGGGCAAGCGCCACTGCATAAACGGTGTGGCCTTGAACTTTACGCCTGCCTAGCTTGCTGTGTATGTACGAGTGCTTGGAACGAGTGCTTGGAACGAGTGCTTGGAACGAGTGCTCGGAAGTTTGCCGCTGGTTGGAGGCCTACTAGGTTGCGGACCCACCCCGTCGCTACGCGCCACCCCTCCAGAGGGGATTTACTTCGGGCTGGGAGGCTGGGGGTGCTCGGTCTCTTGAGAGGCATAGCCGGGACAGATCCCCTCTGGAGGGGTGGCCGGAGCGCAGCGGAGGTCGGGGTGGGTCTGCAACCTAGGCAACTCAGCCAATGCC
>JBCBFY010000104.1:0-18499 GCA_038527325.1 Cyanobacteria bacterium J06614_10 | reverse complement strand
TATACAGCTGAATAGCCCCAGATTCAAACTCATTTACGATCGCTGGTCTGGCCGAAATCCAATGGCTGGACTCTAACTGTAGTGGGTATATCAAATCTACAATTGCTCTGAGCTCCAGGGCACAGTCCACCGGCTGATTTAACACTACAAGCAGGTCGATGTCGCTCTCAGCCTTTAACTCTTGGCGTGCTGCCGAGCCGTATAGCACCAGCGAATTTAGCTGTTCTCCGTAGTGTGCAGCCAAAACGTCGCGGCATTGCTCAACAATCGGTCTGATAGAAAGCTGACCTAGGCTTTCGATTGAATTCATTGTTAAACGCTTTCGATACGGTGTTTTGAATAAACAGGCTATTTCAGTTAATACATTCTACTCTGCTTGGCGAAACCGATAGCCAACGCCCCGTACGCTCTCAATCCAGCGCCCTTCTCCCTTTATTTCTATTTTCTTCCTCAGCCGCTGAATGCACACATCCACCACATTGGTACTCGGGTTAAAGTCGTAGCCCCAAACGTGCTCTAGCATCTGAGTGCGGGTAAACACTCGACCGGGCGATCGCATCAAATACTCCAGCAAATTGAACTCTCTGGTCGTCAGCTCCACTAGCTGCTGATCGCTACCGGTCTCACAGGTCACCGTTCGCGTAATCCGGTCTAGCTTAAAGGGGCCCACCGTCACCAAGTTTTGCCTTTCTCCCACGCTGCGACGGGCCACCGCATTCATCCGCGCCACCAGCTCCTCTACAAAAAATGGCTTCGCAATGTAGTCATCGGCGCCCAAGTTTAGCCCCTGTAGCCGGTCGTCTAGCTCATTTCTTGCCGTTAGCAAAATCACAGGCGTATTGCGCCCCGCCTGTCGCAAATGCTTCAAGATAAATAGCCCGTCTTTCCCAGGCATCATAATATCTAGCAAAATCACGTCATACTCATTGCCCAAGGCCTTCTCGTAGGCGATGTCGCCATGGTCGCAGTAGTCCACCACAAAGCCCTGCTCCTTTAGCCCAACCTGTACGAAGCTGGCGATTTTGGGCTCGTCTTCAACGAATAAAACGTGCATTGAAAATCCTGCCAACTGGCAGATATGGCTACAACAATAGGGAGCATCATCGCCTCCAGATACTATCCCGGCCCTAACCCCCTCACATTACAAAGACGTAATCGAAGGCCGCGATGATTGTTAATTTTCTCATCTTTTAATGCACTCAGGGAACAAACAGGCTGCTTCCTTAGCGCGCTGAGCTTGCAAGCGATGCTCGCTGTTATTTGGAGCTGCCGTTCGTTTCTCAACTGCTCACTAAAAATTTACGAACACCATGCGTTTCTCAACCTCCTTTAAGTCAATTAACAAGTTCGCCGGGATTGCTGCTGCGCTGATGATTTTGCCTGTCGCGGTTGGCTGCACCGGTGAACCTGTTGAAGACACTGGCGCAGATGTCTCCTCTGAGCTGCCCGAGGGTGTCGAAGATGAGACTGCCGTTGATCCTACTGCTGAAGAAGTACCGACTGGTACCGATGAGATGGCAACCGGCGAGAGCATTGTGGATGTGGCAGCTTCCAATGGCTCTTTTGACACGCTGATTGCTGCAGTACAGGCGGCTGGCCTAGAGCAAACCCTCAGCGAAGAAGGCCCTTTTACTGTCTTCGCACCGACCGATGAAGCTTTTGCAGCACTGCCCGAAGGCACCGTAGAGAAGCTCACCAAGCCCGAAAATCAGGCAGCACTTGAGCAGATCTTGGCCTACCACGTCGTGGCGGGTGCAGTCGCCTCTACCGAAATTGAGCCAGGTGCCATCAGCACGGTTGAAGGTAGCGATGTAGAGGTTGCCGTTGACCCGACTGGCGTAGTGGTCAATGGTGAAGCCACTGTCGTACAGCCTGACGTGATGGCTGAAAACGGCGTCATCCACGTGGTGGATACCGTCTTACTACCTCCCACTTTTGACCCTGCGACGCTCCTGTAGTTTTTGCAGAATCGCGATTCGCACCTAAGCGATTGAACGACGATTGAGCGAAAGCACCCTGTCGCGTCAGTCAGATAGATTTCCTCACAGCAAGCCCCCACGACCGTCAAATGGTTGTGGGGGCTTGCGCATGGACGAAGTTTTCCGTAGGTAGTCCGGAGAGGGTACTAAAGAATGTACTAAGTCGTTAGCAGGTGGCGGCTGTCGGTCAATAAATAGGCGTAATCTGACGCCTCAACGCCCTCAATCACTTCATCGTAGTTGGTGACGATGTCCTCAAGCCGCTGATGAACGAGCTTGAGGCTGCTACCGGCTGGCCGAATATCTTCGATGTCCAAAAATTCTGATAGGTCTAGGGCCGTTCGTGGGTAAATGTTGGGATCCATCAGGTGGGTCTCGTACACTAGCGTGAGCCGAGGGACATCGTGCAAGATAGCGTTGGCTTCTACCCGCTGATTATCTAGATATTTGAGGCAGGCCAACAGTTCGCTGACATCGACTGTGAGCTTGTTCGACTTGGCTGTGTCGCTGTCGTCAAATCGACAGTTGATGCTGTGGGCTCTGAGGGTAGCGATCGCATGTCTCAAGGCATCCCGCCGCTGTAGATAAATCACCCGGCAGCCGCCCCGGTGCAAATCTTGCATAAACTGATTGGGATCGGCTAGTCGCTGCACCTGCCTAAGCTGTTCTACCGTTAGGCTAAATCCATATGTATCGCCTGCGCTCCGCCGGACTCGCTGATACACGCTGAGCCGCGGAAATCTGACCGGCTGCCGCAAGATATTTTCTTGGAACGTGATTTTTGGGTGAGCTGCAAACCACCTTGCCAGCACCATGCAGCCACTCTGACCCACATCAAACACGACAAAACTCGGCTTGTGCGACCGAGTTCCCATCAGTCCTTGAAAGGTCTTTAACCAGCTACCCGCCGCGCTGCGTCTACCCAAGAAAGGCCCATCGCTCGTCACTATTTTTCGTAGGCTCCCAATATCTACTGCCCAAAAACAAGTCTCTAGAAAGCTGCTTTAAGGCGCTCACATCTGGAGACCTAGTAGAATTCTGCTAGGCCAATATATTTCAGGCTTATTTAACGTACCCCCCGAGAAGACGTCTATGACTACTTTGCTGCGCACCCCCTTGTATGCTGCCTGTCTTCAGCAAAAAGCAAGGATGGTCCCTTTCTCTGGTTGGGAAATGCCTGTGCAGTTTAGTGGTATTCGTCAGGAACACCAGGCGGTGAGAGAGTCCGCTGGCGCTTTCGATATTTCTCATATGGGCAAGTTCACACTGACCGGGCCAGATGCGATCGCGCAATTGCAGCGCCTCGTGCCCTCCGACCTATCGCGGCTGACCCCCGGAAAAGCCCAGTACACTGTCCTGCTCAACGAACAGGGCGGCATCATTGACGATCTCATCGTGTATCACCAGGGTCAGCCGAACGCGGAGTCAGCAGACGAGCGCATCACCCTCATCGTGAATGCTGCCACTACTGAAAAAGATTTTAGCTGGCTGCGATCGCACCTCCCAGACACCCTCACCCTGACCGATCACTCAGCAGAGCAAGCCCTCATCGCGGTTCAGGGACCTACCGCGACAGCCACCCTGCAGCAGCTGTGCCTGCAGACCGATCTGCAGACTATTCCTCGCTACGGGCATCGTATCGGGACCGTGCTGTCGCATCCGGCTTTTTTGGCCCGTACTGGCTACACCGGCGAAGATGGCTTTGAAGTGATGCTGCCAGCTGCTGCCGCGCCAGAGGTTTGGCAAAAGCTGATGGACCTAGGCGTCGCACCCTGCGGACTGGGCGCTCGCGATACCCTCCGACTAGAAGCGGCCATGGCCCTTTATGGTCAAGATATCAACGACACCGTGAGCCCCATTGAAGCGGGGCTCAGCTGGCTGGTGCACCTCGATAAGCCAGTAGATTTCATCGGTCGTGCCATCCTCGAAAAGCAAAAAACAGCAGGCCCGGCTCGCCGCCTTGTAGGGCTAACCCTGGAAGGTCGCAATATTGCCCGCCACGACTACCCCATTCTCCACGAGGGGAAGACGGTGGGCATTGTCACAAGCGGTACGCTCTCCCCGACTTTGGGCTACCCCATTGCGCTGGGATACGTGCCGCCTGCCCTTGCCAAAGTTGGCAATACCGTCGACGTGGCTATCCGCAATAAAGTCTTGCCTGCAACCATCGTAAAACGCCCCTTTTACAAAGCCACAAAATAAGATAAAACACCCATGTAGCCCTACTATGAATTCAACTCTTCCTCTCTTCTAGCAAGCACCATGGCATTTGATTATCCCGACGACCTGAAGTATCTAGACAGCCACGAATACGCGCGTGTCGAAGACAATGAAACAGTCACCGTAGGCATTACCGAATTTGCCGTCGATCAGATGGGTGACATTGTTTTTTTGGAGCTCCCTGAAGTCGGAGATGCGGTCGAAGCCGGTGAAACATTCGGCACTATCGAATCTGTGAAGGCCGTTGAAGATCTTAAAGCACCTGTCACGGGTGAGGTTTTAGCCATCAACGAAGCCTTGATTACCTCCCCTGAAGATATTGCTGATGAGCCCTACGGCAGCGGCTGGCTCATCAAAGTAAAATCTGACGATCTTTCGACGCTAGATGACGCGCTCTCGGCAGACGATTATCAAGATCAGGTAGAGGGTGAAGACGGCGAAGAGGCCGAAGAGTAAAGAAAAGGTCTATCAAGACTAAGCTGAGCGTAAACAACCTATCGATTCACGATTTGAGCTACGATTTTGAGTCGCGATTGAGCGGTTCGGTGTCGGGTGCTACTGAGCTGAACGCTTGAGTTGAGCTTTTGTGATAGCACAGTGGGCAAGCCATAGATAGGTCGATTACTGCAACTTATCTTAATATTGAGGCTAGTATTACTGAAATCCTTGGCGACCGAACCGTTTATAACTATGTCCTACGACTCACCTGCTGCTTCTACTGCGTCATCTGCCGAGGCGATCGCTTCAACGACTGAACCTATCTCAACTGCAGTAGCTGACAAGAAGAGTGATTGGGTCAGCGCGCTGGCGAGCGATCGCTTCGCCGACCGTCACTTTGGGCCATCGACACAAGAAATCGACCAAATGCTCTCAGTACTGGGCTTTGGCAGTATGGATGAGCTGATTGGCGCAGCGGTGCCTGCGGGCATTCGCCTAGACCAGCCGCTGGCGGTTGAGTCTGCCCTGAGCGAATCTGAGGCGCTGGAGAAAATTGCCAAGATCGCCGCTCAAAACCAGGTCTACCGTAGCTACATCGGGCTGGGCTACCACAGCTGCATTACTCCGCCCGTCATTCAGCGAAATATTTTAGAAAATCCTGGCTGGTACACCCAATACACGCCCTACCAGCCGGAAATTTCTCAAGGTCGCCTAGAGGCCTTACTGAACTATCAGACCATGGTTACCGATTTGACCGGGCTGGAAATTGCCAATGCTTCTTTGCTGGATGAGGGGACAGCGGCGGCCGAGGCGATGAGTATGAGCTACGGCGTCTGCAAAAATAAGGCTGCTAAGGCTGCCAAGCGATTTTGGGTGTCGTCGGCTTGCCATCCGCAAACGATTGAGGTGATTAAGACGCGATCGCAGCCCCTCGGTATCGAAATTGTCGTCGGTGACCATCGGGAAATTGATTTTGCTCAGGCTAGCGATAGTGAAGCGGGTCCTTTCTTCGGCGCGCTGCTGCAGTATCCGGCTACAGACGGTGCCATTTACGACTACACCGCCTTGATTGACAACGCCCACGCAGCCGGTGCCATCGTCACCGTCGCTGCCGACTTGCTCAGCCTCACGCTGCTAAAGGCACCCGGCGAATTTGGCGCGGATATCGCCGTCGGCAACACCCAACGCTTCGGGGTTCCGCTGGGCTACGGTGGCCCCCATGCAGCCTACTTCGCGACCAAGCAGACCTACGCCCGCAAGCTACCCGGTCGCCTAGTCGGCCTTTCCAAAGACAGCAAGGGCAAGCCTGCTCTACGGCTAGCGCTGCAAACCCGCGAGCAGCACATCCGCCGCGACTCCGCCACAAGCAATATCTGTACGGCGCAGGTGCTACTGGCGATCATCGCGAGCACCTACGCTGTTTACCACGGCCCAACAGGCCTCAAAGGCATTGCTAGCAGAATTCAGCAGCTTACGTCAGCGCTTGCTAGCGGGCTTCAAAAGCTGGGATATGCGCTGGGCAGCGAGCCTGTGTTTGACACGCTCACGGTTAAGACGGGCGATCGCACTGCAGACATCATGGCCCGCGCTGCCGAACAGCAGATTAACCTGCGTACTACCGATGCCGCTGCGCCGACTCAAACTCTCGGCATCTCACTCGATGAAACTACCGGGCCTGAGCAGGTCTTAGCGCTGCTGGCTATTTTCGCTGGTGAGCGGCCCGTTCCCAGCCTAGAATCGCTCCAGCCGACTCCCCTGCCCAATTCGTTTGTCCGGACTTCGCCTTACCTCACTCATCCTGTTTTCAATCAGTACCACAGCGAAACAGAGCTGCTGCGCTACCTCTACAGCCTGCAAAAGAAGGATCTCTCCCTGGCTGACGCCATGATTCCGCTGGGCTCGTGCACCATGAAGCTCAATGCCACCGCTGAGATGGTGCCTATCACCTGGCCCACCTTCGGACAGATCCATCCGTTTGCACCCACAACGCAAACCAAGGGCTATCAGCGCCTTTTTGACCAGTTGGAAACTTGGCTGGCTGAAATCACTGGATTTGCAGGCATCTCCCTCCAGCCCAATGCTGGCTCGCAGGGAGAGTACACCGGGCTGCTGGTGATTCGTCAATATCACGCGGCCCGAGGTGAAGCCCACCGCAATATTTGCCTGATTCCCCAGTCGGCCCATGGTACCAACCCTGCCAGCGCAGTCATGGCGGGGATGAAGGTGGTGGCCATCAAGTGCGATAACGACGGCAACATCGATGTCGAAGACCTGATTGTGAAGGCTGAAAAGCACAAAGACAATCTTTCAGCGCTGATGGTGACCTATCCCTCTACCCACGGCGTGTTTGAAGAGAGCATCAAAACTGTGTGTGAGGTGGTTCACTCTCGGGGCGGACAGGTGTACATGGATGGCGCGAATATGAACGCGCAGGTGGGCCTGTGTCGTCCGGGCGATATTGGCGCGGATGTGTGCCATCTCAACCTGCACAAGACTTTCTGCATTCCTCACGGCGGGGGCGGACCAGGCGTAGGACCCATTGGCGTGGCTGCGCATTTGGTGCCCTTTTTGCCGGGGCATGGCCTGGTGGCGACGGGCGGTGAGCAGGCCATTGGTGCGGTTTCTGCGGCGCCGTGGGGGAGCGCTAGCATTTTGCCCATCTCCTGGATGTACATTCAAATGATGGGGGCGGCAGGCCTTAAGCGGGCCAGCGAAATTGCCATTCTCAGCGCCAACTACATCGCCAAGCGGTTGGCGGGCCACTACGACATTTTGTACAAGGGGAGCGGTGGCTTGGTGGCTCACGAATGCATTGTTGACTTGCGCAGCTTCAAGAAAACGGCTCATGTGAATGTGGACGACATTGCCAAGCGCATGATCGACTATGGCTTTCACCCGCCGACGATGTCTTGGCCGGTGGCTGGCACCATCATGGTGGAGCCCACCGAGAGCGAATCGCTCAGCGAGCTAGACCGCTTCTGCGATGCGATGATTGCTATTCGTGAAGAGGTCCGACAGATCGAGTCGGGGGCGGTCAAGGCAGAAGAGAGTCCGCTACTGCATGCGCCTCATACGACGGCTGACTTGGTTGCACAGTGGGATCGTCCCTACTCCCGAGAAGTGGGTGTCTTTCCGACTGAGTGGACGCGCGATCGCAAGTTTTGGCCCGCTGTAAATCGTATCGACCAGGCCTTTGGCGATCGCAATCTCGTGTGCACCTGCCCTTCGATGGACGACTTCACCGAATAGGCTGAGCTTCATAACCGGGCTTCATAACCGGGTTTCATAACCGGGCTTCATAGCTGTTCTTCATAGCTGGGCTTCAACTTTCCTCTACCTCATCTACCATGACCCAACCTGCTCAGGCCATTTGGCAAACTCCCCCTGAGCCCATCGCAGCGATGCTCGATGCCCCACGGCTCCCGGCAGTGGCCTTCTCTCCCCAGGCCGACTGGACTGTGGAGCTGGGGAGGCCGGGCATGCCGACTATTGGAGAACTTGCTGAGCCTAAAGTTGCGATCGCTGGACTCCAGATCAATCCACACACTTGGGAACCGGCCAAAGCCTCTCATTACAGAAGCATTAGCTTGCGTCGCCGCCATGAGCAAACGGCCCGGCCAGTGAACGCTCTTCCGGCGAATGCTCGCATTCGCAACTTGCAATGGTCCTACGATGGCCAATACCTTTCATTTACTCACACCCATACTCACACCCACGCTGCTGGCGCTGAGGTCAGCGGCCTTAGCCTCTGGGTGCTCAACCTGAATACAGCTGAAGCACACGCACTCACTGGACCCATTCTCAATGCCACTTGCGGCGGCCCGGTTCGCTGGCTACCCGACAACAGCCTTCTGTGCAAAGTGCGCACCGATGCTGGGCCACCGCCCACAGCGCCTAACACTCCCCCCGGCCCCATTATCGAAGAAAATCTAGGCCGCACTGCCCCAGCCCGTACCTACACCAATCTGCTAAAAAATCCCCACGACGAAGCGCTGCTGGAATACTATCTCGCTTCGAAGCTTGTTCACATCACTTGGCAAGAACAACAGCCTCCTGTACAAACTACCCTCACTGCCCCTGCTCTCTTTCGCAACATCTCTCCCTCTCCAGATGGCCAGTGGATAAAAACCACCACCATTCACCGGCCGTTCTCTTACCAAGTGCCCTTGGCTCGCTTCCCCCGCCGTACAGAAATCCTCAATCGACAGGGCAAATCTGTTTACATCGTGGCAGACTTGCCGCTGGCAGAAGAGATTCCCATAAATTTTGACTCTGTTCGAGACGGGCGACGCTCTAGCGGTTGGCGTGCCGATCAGCCAGCCACCCTCCACTGGGTCGAAGCGCTAGATGGTGGCGATGCCACCCAAGCGTGTGACTACCGCGACGCTATTTATACGCTGCCTGCTCCCTTCACCGCCGAGCCGAAGCTGTTGTGGAAATCTCAACTGCGATTCAACAGCTTGGTATGGGGAAATGGCAGCGTTGCCCTCGCCTACGAAGCGCTTTACAACACTCGCCAGGTAAAGACCTGGAAACTATCTCCCGACGAAGATACGCCACCGCAGCTGTTGGAAACGCGTAATTTTCAGGACGCTTACAGTCACCCTGGAGAGCCCGTGATGACCCGAGGACCCTACGGCTGGCAAACCCTGTTACTTTCAAAAAAAGGGGACCTCTATCTCAATGGCAGAGGGGCTTCTCCAGAAGGCGTTCGCCCTTTTCTCGACAGGTTCAACTTGGCGACAGGTGAAAAAGAGCGGTGTTGGCGATCGCCTGCTGACAGCTTTGCAAGAGTCGGCAAAGTGCTCGATTCGGAGGCTCAGCAGTTCATTGTCCGCAAAGAGAGCAAAACAAAACCGGCCAACTATTGGCTCCATACCCGCAGTTCGCAGAACGGGTCAGAGAACGCATCTTCCCAAGCGTTGACTGAGTTTAGCGATCCGCTTCCTTGGTTCGAAGGCATTCACAAAGAGATTGTGCGCTACACCCGGTCAGATGGTCTGCCTCTCTCAGGCACCCTATATCTCCCCCCAAACCACGACATCGAAAAAGACGGACCCCTGCCAACACTACTGTGGGTGTACCCTGAAGAGCACAAAAGTCGTGAGACGGCCAGTCAGGTCACTCGCGCCGAAAATACCTTTGGTCGGCCTCGCCGTGCCTCGGCTATGTTTTTGCTAACCCAGGGCTATGCGCTGCTCTCGGGTGCCAGCATGCCCATCATTGGAGAGGCCGATGCTGAACCCAACGATACCTATATAGAACAGCTAATTGACAGTGCTGAAGCCGCAGTGGATTTCTTGGTGGGTAGAGGAATCAGTAAGCGGAGTGCGATCGCGATTGGCGGCCATTCCTACGGCGCATTTACCACCGCAAACCTGCTAGCTCATACCGATCTCTTTAGCGCAGGCATCGCCCGCAGCGGCGCATACAATCGCAGCCTGACTCCCTTCGGCTTCCAAGGGGAACAGCGCAGCTACTGGGAAGCCACCGACACTTACAACCGTATGTCTCCTTTCACCAGCGCCAACAAAATCAACCATCCTCTCCTCCTCATACATGGCGCAGCCGACAACAATTCAGGCACCTATCCGATGCAAACAGAGCGTCTCTACGAAGCGATAAAAGGACTGGGGGGAACCGTGCGCTACGTGAGCTTACCCCTCGAAGAACATGGCTATCGTTCAAAAGAGGCAGTCGGTCACGTGCTGTGGGAAATGGTGAAATGGTTGGATACCTATGTGAAATAGGTGGGTTTGAGGCCTTTCCAGTAACATACTTTCCAGTAACATAGTGGTACAGACTCATCATGAAGCTTGTCTCGAAGGCTGTTTTCTATGACTCCTGCGACCCGTCGATTTACTGGCAAATCAAATCCGTTGGCAGACCCTAGATCGTCACTGCCGACCATGTATGATTTGCCTAGCGAGTATCCCGATGAACCCGGTTTGCCAGACGAATTTCACAGCTTACAGCCTCAGCTCCTCAGTCGGACCCTGCAGCTAACAGATTACGATGCCAGCAATCGATTTACGGCGACAGATCTAAACGTTTACTACGATCTAAATCACACCGGATGGCACAAACGTCCAGATTGGTTTTTATCTGTAGATGTATCCCGTGTGTACGACGAGAACGAGCCGCTTCGGAGGAGTTATGTTGTGTGGCAAGAGCAGCGATCGCCAACGGTGATCGTTGAGTTTTTATCTCTAAATACAGAGAGGCAAGATTTGGGCCGATTCTATGGAGAGGCCGATAGAATCGTTGACGAAGAAATGCTCAAGCAAAATCCAGCCAGCGTGCCAAAGCTGTTGACTGAAGAGGAACGGGCAAATAAACAAACGCCTCCCGACAAATTCACTGTGTATGAACAGTACTTAAAAGTTCCTCACTACATTGTGTACAGCCGTCATAAACAAAGGCTTCGATACTTCAAACACAATGGCGTACGCTACGAAGAGCAGCCGGTCCAAAAAGATCAGGTGCCCGCTATCTGGCTCTCTGATCTCAAGATTGGTTTGGGAATATGGAATGACTATTTTGAAGAACTTGTTGGCCCTTGGCTGCGGTGGTGCGATGCAGATGGCAACTGGCTGCTGACAGACACCGAAAAAGCAGTGCTTGCCAAAGCAGCAGAAAGCGAGGCGAAGGAAGCTGCTGAGAAGGTTGCACAGCAGGCCCAGGCAGAAGCGCAGCAGGCCCAGGCAGAAGCGCAGCAGGCCCAAGAAAAAGCAGAAAGATTAGCTCAGCGGCTTAAAGCACTGGGTCTCGACCCTGACAGCATTTAGCTGTGTTAATTCGCGTTGTAAACTCGCTATGCGAATGAGACCTGCAGAATCATGTCGTCGAAGTCTTGGTCGCCACCGAAGGCCATGTCCTCGAAGCCAAAGGTGTGGTTTCCAAAGAGACGAACGTGATCTGCGCCATCTGCATTGGCGCCTAAAAATGGGAAGTAAATGGCCGGATTGTTATCTACCTGGTCATCTAAAAGCTGCTCTACTGTGCCATTGACAATTAAGTAGGGTGCGAGCATCTGCCCGGCCTCTAGCATTGTAGAGAAGGTTGTCATGTGGTTGTTTTCGACGGATAGGGCAACATTTTCGATTCGATTGTTTAGGGCTGCGCGTACGTAGTTGGCTGTGGGGCCTACGCCAATCGAGAGGCCCGATTCATCTGTGACCTGACCTGTCAGATCATCGACCCGGTAAAAGCCAATCTCATTGTTGTAAGCGGCCTCGCGCTGCAGTGTAAATGTCACCTCAATTGAGCCGCTAAGATCAGTAAGGTCAAGCACTTCTGACTGGGCAAATCCCTGAGATGACAGACCTGCTTCACTTGAATCAACCGCCTCTGCACGAATGCCGATGCCTGCTATCTCAAAGTCAAAGCTGCGGAGGGCGTGCTCTACGAGTCTCGGCTTCGAAAATGAGATGTCGCTGCTGCTGGTACCTGCTAAAAAACTATCCACCGTGCCGCCTGTGAGAGAAAAGAACCTCACATGGCTACCCGAGAGAAAAGCGCGCGTGCTTACTGCCTGTATCTGAGAGACATAGTCGGCACTGGTGGGAAGGGCGGAGTATAAAACAGATGCGCGGGACAGCGCCGCGCGGTAATAGTCTGCGCTGTCTTCGGTGAGGCCATCTACCGCACCCGTTGCATCATCTACGACAAATACGCCAATCTCTGCGCGATCGCTAAACCTATCAGCCCTAAATTCCCAATGCACCACATCCGCGCCCTGGGCAAATTTCTGCGCCTGGTCCCACACTTCACGACCGACTGATCGCCCGAGCGATCGCCCGTTCAAATCACCATCATCGAAATGAATACCGCCATAGATTCGTGATAGCCCGGCCTCATCTGCCGCTTCTGAAAAAGTCTCCCATTCAAGCGTTGTGGTCACAGCGGGCGTTGTCCCCGTCTCAAAGCGAGCGTCTCCCGGGTTGAACGTGACCGAGCCGCCAAAGGTATCGCTGCCGGTAAACAGCCGCAGGATCTCGGCACCAGCTGCACTAAACGAGCTGTGGCCAGAGGTATATTCTGCGAACGGTGGCGAAGGGTCGCTCCCTGGTGTTTGATACGTTAAAAAGTTCTCTGCCAAAATCTGTTGTGTCCCGAGTCCTGAGCCGCCCCAAGCATCAATCACATACCCGCTCTCACCTGAAACGGCGTCTGTGCCAACCTTTCCTCCGTTGAGCAGGCCCAGCTTGCCTAGCTCACGCACCGCGCGTACCGGACGCACGTAGTCGTAGTACACTTTGGCTTCCCACGTGGCAATACCCGCATCAAAAACAGCATTGCCCAACCCGAAAAAGAGCATCGCATCTTCGTCTAGGCTGTGGTCGTCGCGCTCAGAGACAAATTGCCCAAAGGTCATCCAAGTGCCCGGTGGAAAAGACGTTCCACCGCCGTCTTCCCAGAACTCTGCAATCAGCTTTTGCTCGTCGGTTAGCTCAGCACTGGCGACAACAACGCGCTCTGTCTGTGCAACAAATGCCGGATTAATGATCGTTCCGACGATGTCAGGGGTGATACCAACCGTTGAACTATCTGCGAGGGTGAGTTCTCCGGCGGCTAGGTCGACCGTTGCATTCTCAACCAACAGGAAGGGTTCGGGTGCGACGGGCCTGAGTGCACCTGCTTCTGTGAGGGCAAAAGGCGTAAGGACTGACCATTGGGGCGTTAGAAACTGCTGTTGGTTACTGGTGGTGTCGATGGGAACAAACTCAGGCGTCCAGCTATCGAGGCGAACTATGTTGTCAGTACTGGCATTTGCGGGCTGGTAATGGGTGTAATCCACATAGCCATTGAGCTGGTTCGATCCGTCTTCTCGGCGAAACTGCATGAGTGCTGCTGCCGAGAGATTGCCAATGCCTGCTGCCGTGCTTTTGCTGCTCGTGGTGTTGTTAGGGTCAAAGCCTAAGTCTTCCATGAGCTGGTCGAACATGGCCTGCTCGCTGGGGAACAACTCTACCAACACCCGGTAAGCCGCGTAGCTCATTGCCTCCGTTTTGTTGGCGAGGGTGTTTTCTGAGGGGGGCCGCTGTAGCGTGTCAGCAAGTTGTGTGGAGACCGCTGACAAGTCGTAGGCAGACCAGGCATCGAACATGGCAGTGTGCACAATGCCGTAGGCCCGCGAGGCAACGGTAGGGCCAACTTTGGTATTGATTACAGCTGCTTGGGTTGCCCTGTCCCACTGGACTGAGATTGTTGGAGAAGCGCTGTTGACTGTGACGAGTTGAGTTTCAGGATTTAAAGATAGCTGCGCGTTGGACATACCGTGTGGCTGTGTAGGAGAGGTGCAAGGGTAGTGATACGTAATCTAATGTCAGTGGTCACTACAGTCACCAAAATGTCCGCTTGCAAGCAGTATCTATTCAATTTCATGAAGATTTGCCGCTGGCTGCAAAAACAGTCAGGAAAAACATCTTCTAAAAACAGCCTGGCCTTTTAGAAATCAGCCTGCTACTCCTGCTGAGCAGCTTATCGGTGTGATAAGCCCACGGCCTCTGAGATATTTTTCAGGTCGTGCGATCGCAGCCGATCTACCAATCCCTTGAGAAGGGTTTTTACCATTGTTGGCCCTTCATAGACCCAGCCTGTGTAAGTTTGTAGCAACGAGGCACCAGCGGTAATTTTCTCCCAGGCATCGTCAGCGGTAAAAATGCCTCCGACGCCAACAATGGGCAACGTTCCTCGGGTTTGCTGATAAATTAACCGGATGACCTCCGTTGAGCGCTGGGTGACGGGTGCGCCGCTAATGCCTCCGGCTTCCTCTACCACCAATTTGCCCGTAGCCTTGATGCGTTCTGTCTGCAGTCCTTTTTTCTCAATCGTTGTGTTGGTGGCGATGATGCCGGATAGGTTAAAGTCTTGCGCGAGCTGAACAATCTCGCAGATATCTTCAGGGGCTAAATCTGGTGAGATTTTTACTAGGAGGGGCTTGCTTTCGGTGTTTGCCGACTGGAGCGCTTCTAAGATGGGGGCGAGTTGTTCCTTTGCCTGTAGCGATCGCAACCCAGGTGTATTGGGAGAAGACACATTCACCACAAAATAACTTCCCTGCGCTTTGAGCAGCTCAAAACTCTTGCGATAGTCTTCAGCTGCTGCTTCGAGGGGGGTGATTTTTGACTTGCCCAGGTTAATCCCAATTGGCATCGGATAATGCCCTTGTGGCCAGTGGACTGCGAGCCGCGCGGCCAGTGCAGCGGCCCCCTGATTGTTAAAGCCCATACGGTTGAGGGCTGCTTGGTCTGCCACCAGTCGAAACATTCTCGGTTTTGGGTTGCCTGGCTGGGGGTGGTAGGTCACCGTGCCTAGTTCGGCAAAGCCGAAGCCCATGAGCGGCCAGGCCCGCGCTGCTGTGCCGTCTTTGTCGAAGCCAGCGGCTAGGCCCAGCGGATTGTCGAAGGAGAGGCCCCAGAGTGACTGTTGTAGGGTTGGCGATCGCAGCTCGAAGGCGCCCTTCATGGCTGCCTGCGCGGCCAACCGAGTCGGCTGATGGAACAGTGCTCCCTTTGCCGGGTCAGCTGCGAGCCAGCCCAACAGCCCTATCGTTTGCCGGTGCACAGTTTCTGGATCCGCATCAAACGTATTAAACAAAAGCGGACGCAAGCCAAATCTGTAGAGCTGTTGCAAAAGAACCCCTTCTCCCAATTCAAGCCATCACATCGATCTCAGCGCAACAGCAATATATCAACTCCGCTGCCTGTGTAGACAGTTCTTCAACTGACTTGTTGCAGAGTCGTTGAGTCAACTGACTGTAAAGGGAACCCTACGGGTATAAAGACTCTACAAATATTGCATCTGCTGCCCGCATTTACACGTACTTTCTCGCGCTCTTTCCTCTTTATCTCCCCCACCCATGGCCAATCCTACGCTCCACGGTCCCGATCGCCGCGCCGCAAACGATCTGACAAAACAAGACCTCAGCCAGGTACTCCCTGCCATTTGGGAAGCAGAAACCCTTGAAAAATCTATTCAAGAAGCTCTCGAAGCGATTCGCGCTGAGTTTGGCTACTCGCTGCTGTGGGTTGGTCTCTACGACCGTTTCAATCACAAGCTCGATACGCGCGGTGTGATTACCAATGGTCCCCGTCGCTTCTCGCACACTTCTCTGTCACTGCATCCTGGGGATTTTTTAGAGCAAATTATTGTTCAGCAGCAGCCGATGGTGCTGGCTGATATTCGCGAGGAGACCAGAGCGGGGGCTTGGGCGCGGATTGCTAAAACCTTTGAGCTGCAGGGGACGGTTATCTTGCCGATTCAGCGGCAGAGCATTTGCTTTGGTCTGGTGGTGCTGGGGTCACGGCGCTGGGGCGTTGCGCCCGGCATTTTAGAAAATTCCACTCTGCTGGCGATAAATAATGCCTTGGCAGAAGCTATTCACCAAAATGCCTTAGAAGAACAGCGGCAAAAAACTAAGCAGCCTGCTAAACCCTTACTCACCCTTCTCAACGACCTCGGTAAGCTATCGGGCCTCGATGCCAGACTGGAGGCGGTCGCAGATGAAACCCAAAAGTTTATCGGCGTCCCCACAAGCGTTTATTGGTTGGAATCTAGGGGGCGCAATTTTTGGTGTCGGGTTGGCAAGCTGAAGGGCAAAGCGAACAACAGCCTGCCCGTGAGCGATGTGCAGAGTCTTTACCAAACGCTCTGTACCGGTGAGCTGGTGGTGCTGGGTGAGCTAGAAGGGTCGCTCAAGGCCAGCATTGCCAATCGCCTTGTGCTCCATCTTAAGGCCCAGTCTCTGCTCGTTGGGCCGATTTTGTACCAGGGTGAGTTGCAGGGATTTATTACGGCTCAGGGCGATCGCCCGCGCATTTGGAGTGAGGCGGAGAAGGACTACCTCACCGGGGTTGCGCAGCTGGTGGGGCTGGCAATGCCAACGGCTGAAATGGATGAGGCTATCAGCCGCATGCGCTCCGATCATTTGCTCAGCGCTGGCATTACCCGCAGCATTCATAGCGATCGCGATTGGCTACATGTATTGGGCCTGTGCGTGGAGCAGCTCGCTGCTCGCATGGGCACCGATCAGCTGCTGGTGCTGAGCGCCAATGCGGAGCGGGGTGGCTTTGACCAGTGCTATCGCACCGGACAGGGGATGGGGCGAGGCGAACACTGGCCACCGTTAGATAGCGTGGATGAGAAGCTGCTGCGGCGAGCCCACACTCCCGCCAGCGTAGAAAGCTTGGAAAATGATCTGAAGTTTGCTGCCTGGCGATCGCACCTTCAGGCCCTCGGCGCCAAATCATTACTAGTCAGCAATACTTCTCCGGGGCACTCCCCCGAGGGCGTCGTGATCGTAATCGACAAGGCTGAGCGCCGGTGGAGTCAGGCAGAGCGGGAGCTACTGCAAACGCTCAGCAGCCAAATCGGGCTAATTTTGCATCAGTGGGCGCTGCAGCGCCAGACAGATCAGCAGGCCCATCTCCATGAAACCTTTCAGTGGGGCATGCGCAGCCTGCAGCGGCTCACCAAAATAGAGGCGCTCGATCAGTCGGCTGTGCGGCACCTGTCGCAGCTGCTGCATGTGCCGCTAGTGGGCATTGTCGCCTGGGAGAATGCCGATGCTTTTGCGAAGGCTACAACCGTGTTTGCCCAGAGCAATAAGTACAGCATTCAGGAAAATCATGCGATTTCGGTGGAAACGGACGCGCTGCTCAACTGGGCGATCGCAACCGAAGGCCTGCTCACCCTAAACTTGGAAGACCTGCCTGCAAACCAGCAGTGGATAGCTGGCCCGCCGGGCTCTCAGCTCCTAGCGATGACCCTGCGCACCGCGCCGGAGCATGCGCCCAATGCGCTGATTGTAATTGCAGACAATGCCAGCCGCCAGTGGTCAGATGAGCAGACCACCCTGTTTGCGATTATTGTGCATCAGCTGGCCTGGTGCCGCCGCCATCTCAAGCTCACAGAGACGCTGCTAGCGCAACAGCAAAGCTTGACCAAGCTCAACTGGTACAAGCAGCACCAGCTAGAAGATGTGACTCGGGGCCTCGGTGAGTGCCTAGCGCAGCTCAATCTCCAGGCCAGCGCGAGCAACCCCAAGCAGCAAATGCTCTTAAAAGATATTGGGGACCTCGCAGCGCGGCTCGATCACGTTATCCATCAGGAGCGATGGCAAATCGATGTGCAGCATCAGAGCACGCCGGTGATCAGCCTGCTCAAGCGGGCCACGGCTAAGGCCAATCCGCTGATTCAGGAGCGGCAGCTGTGGTCAAAGGTGCACTGCGAGAGCAACCTGACCCTGTTTGGCGATGTTACCAAGCTAGAATTTGTGCTGTATGAGCTGATGGCCGAAGCCTGCGGGCGATCTCCTGTCGGCGATCGCATCGATATCTGGTGTCGACCCATTGACAGCACATGGCTCGAAATTTCTATCACCGATGAGGGCAGCGTCGAGCCCAAAATTTTGCAGGAGCTTTCTCAAGGACGCCCTCTAGATTTGCTCTCACCCTTTAGCTTGCTGCAGCCTCAGAACTGTCACCTGTGGGTGTGCAAGTCACTGATGACGCAGCTGGGCGGAGAACTCACCCTCAGTGAAATGGAGGATGGCCGCACGCTGAGCCGCGTAATGATGCCTGTGGGGCAGGCTGAAGCTGAAAAATAAAGCAATTGCGCGGTTGGCTTTACAGATACTTCACAGGGCTTTCAGTATTCTCTCAGATATCTCTCAGCCAGAACTGAGACTCTCCGCAGAATAGTGTTTCTGACTAACCCTATTCAGTGGAGATTTTTCCATGCAATTATTCAGAGGCGCCGCTGTCAGTGCGATCGCTGCAGCGTCCGTTCTGGCCATCGCCCCCCTGGCAAGTGCCGCCACTCTCCGCGTTACTGTAAGCAACCTAGCCCCCGAAAAC
>JBCBFY010000103.1:0-18947 GCA_038527325.1 Cyanobacteria bacterium J06614_10 | reverse complement strand
CACTATGTTCATATCCAAGTTGAAGATACCGGCCATGGTATCTCATCTGAGCATTGGCCTCATTTGTTTGAACGTTTTTACCGGGTAGAAAAATCGCGTTCTCGCAGTGTTGGTGGAACGGGTTTGGGATTGGCGATCGCACAGGAAATTGCCCACCGTCATCACGGAGACATCTCAATTCACAGTCAGCTGGGTCAGGGGACAACCTTTACCGTTACCCTGCCGCAAAACATCGACCGTTAGAGCGATCTAGATGACTACATACCGTCAGAGTGACATACTCCCGACGCTCATGCTGTGCATAGAGCGCGGGCTTCTCCATCTCGGGACTGCCGAGACTTCGCGTTTTTGAGTGAGGCGATGCCCAACCCCACTTGTTTTATCAGAAGTGCCGAGTTGTAATCACGCTGCACAGAGAACCCGCAGTGCGGGCAATCATGCCAACGGTCAGATAACAACTTCGGCACCGCGAGTAGACACCTTGCACAATGCTGTGATGTACCCGCCGGATTTACTTTGACAACCCGCTTACCAGCTTTTGCAGCTTTGTAAGGCAGTATTTCGTTCAAGAATCCAGCTATCCCAGCATCGGCAAAACTCTTATTCAACCCAGATTTAGCGCTCTGTCCATTTGGCAGATAGGAACCATCATCCGCCTGTTTCGGTTTATTGCGCCGCTGCATGTTGGCAATGCGCAAGTCTTCGACAAACACAACATCGGCTTTATCGAGTAGCTTACCGGCTATCTCGTAGTGCCACTGCTTGCGCTGCCTAGCCACCTTCTGGTGCAACCTAGCAACACGCTCGTTCAGTTTGCGCCGCGCTTTGCTGCCTTTTGTTCGCGCATCGCGCTTTGATTGTAGTTCTGTCAGGTTGCCTTCTGATTGGCGATAGAACTTAGGGGGGTGAATCAGCTCGCCATCAGAAACCGCAGCGAAGTATTCTAACCCCGCATCTACCCCAATACTGTTGTTCTCAGTAGGCTTGATGTCTACTACTTGCGCTGGCACTGTTCTGTCTTCAAGCATCAACGTCACATACCAGCCATCCGCCTTGAGCGTCACCAAGGCTCGCTTTGGCACAAACCCATCAGGCATAGGACGATGGCAGATGAACTTCACTGCACCCATCTTAGGCAGCATAATTTGGTTACTGGTAATGTGCTCAGGCTTCGTCTGCGTAAACAACAAAGTACGATAGCGGCCTTTGCCTTTGAAGCGCGGTTTGCCACTACGCTTACCTTTGATATCGCCTTTGGCAAAGCGCGAAAAGGCAAGGTCTACGCGCCTTGCAACGTCTTGTAAGGTATGACAAGGCAAGTCCTTGTACCAAGGTCGCGCTTTCTTCAAGGGGACGAATGACCGCTTTTGTGTGTAGTAATTAGGCCGTTCCTTCGGCTCAGCGATGCTACAGGTGAGTGGACAGGCGTTCGTAGCGCAACGGTTCATCGTCCACCAATCAAAGCGTTCTGCCAGCAGATAGTTGTACTGATGGCGTGCCATATCGAGCCAGCGTGTCAGCTCGCAGCGCTGTGCGTACGTCGGCAATAGCTTGTACTGATAGGCAAGTTTCATAGTTTAATTGTACTACTTCTAACATCAGAATGACACGATGAAGCAGCCATGGTTAGGATGAGCGATAGGGAGATTAAGCATCTGTAGAAGTACTGCGAGCTGACGGAGAGAACGCAGAACGACGTGCTTAGAGAGTGCGTGAGAAGATTGCGGCTCTCCGGGGTGTTGAACCCCATAGAGCCGCTTGCTATCCTTCCCGACGCTGACTCTACGAGTACAGCGCGGGGCTGACGCAGTTAAGCTCAATCTTAATGAATGACATATCGCAATCGACGAATTCATCCGTCGATTGCGAGTCGGGTTGGCTGATGCCATATAACGGTTTCAGCCATCAAGACTGTCCTAACCAACCCGACAGATGTAATAGTAAGAACTTTCTTACCGTTTTCCTACTGTTCTCTTACCACTCAACTTCTAGACTGAGATCAGTTCACACAATACAGACTGAACAACTTGAATAGGCCAGATGCCGTTTTTACTAGGTGTTTCTGTTGTGACATCACCAGAAAGTCTGTTTCATTCACTCTCGATACAAGAGACTAAGATAACGGAGGATTTATCCCAATGAAATTGTTCACAGGTGCATTGGTGGGAGTTAGCAGCGTAGTCGTCGCTGGCTTGGCATTCAACGTTCAAGCACAGCAAAGCGGCGATTTCACCGGCACAGTGGAGCAGGTGTGGGAAGATGGACTCCGTCTTGATACAGGCGATCGCACGTTACGGGTTGATACCTGGGAGGTACATGGCGACGCTACGGCTAACTATGTCGCAGTTGGCGACCAGATCACCGTCAGCGGCGAATTTAGCGGGCGTGAATTTGACGCTGATTCAATCTCTTCGGCGAATGACCGCAACCCTGTGTCTCACTCAGTCCCTGAAGCGACTGTCAGTCAAGCATCGGACACCACATATACTGGGACTGTAGAACGCCTGTGGGAAGATGGTTTTCGGTTGAATACTGGCGATCGCACTTTGCGCGTTGATGCGTGGAATCTTTGTGGCGATGCTACGGCACGCTTCATTAGCGCAGGCGATCGCCTGACGGCCACAGGAGAATTTGACGGAGGTGAATTTGATGCCTTTTCCATCACCAAGCCTGATGGTGGGGTAGCTTGTCCTCAAAGCTATGAATAATCTCTGCAACAATCTTACCTGCGCTGCCGAGCGCCGCGTAACGCGCACTACAGATTAGCATTGCGCTCGGCCCGAATCAGTCGGACTGCGATGCGGCAGACACGCGCTTGCTATCAGCAAGTTTAACCGTAATAAAGGCTGGATAAACAGCGCGGCAAGCGTCAAGAATATAAGCAGAAAAAGTGAGCGCTAACCATTCCATGAGCTTGACATGACATCATCAATAAGCCGATGGGCGAACCCTTTCATACAGCGCTGCACTAGGGTTGAAGGTCTTGCCGTATCGTTCTCTGTCACTGTTCATTGTTTGAGGACAGCCTGTATAGATTTTTTACTGATTAGCGCAAAGTAGTGCGTCTTTTCTGGCTCGATAAATTCTTCAATTTGCCATTCGGTATCGGCAACAATTTCTTGCATCTCTTCAGGCGCAACAAACAGGTAATCAAACCACGATCCAATGGCTTTCCCATATCTCACTCGTATCCTAATTTGTCCGGGCAGTCTGCCGCGCCGTTGGTTAAATTCGTGATACTCTAAATGCTCTTGGCTGTTGGTGCGGTAAGGATTGCGAGTTCCGGCAATGATCCGCGCCTCTGAAGACGTTATTTGGGACAATTTCTTGAGAATCAGTTTTGCATTCTCCGCATCGCCGAACAAGCCGAAGTTATTGCCAAACATTAGAACTGTGTCAAAAGAGTTCGGCTCAAACTCATCAATATTAGCGATCGCTTTCACAATCGCGTTTTTCAATCCCCGCAATGTGCAGACTTCAATGGCGCCTGGCGAGTTGTCAATCGCTGTTACATCAAATCCTTTTTGCTGAAGATAGAGCGAATGCCGGCCTGCGCCGCAACCGATGTCCAAAACGCGACCGCTTGCTCGTTCGATAGCAAGACGCTCAAGCGGCGACCATTGCTCGTACTCAAAGAAATACTGTCCAGCTTCAGAGCCGGTATCGATGTAATCATCGTCTCTTTCGATAAACTCGGCCGTAGCGGTTTGACCATGGTATTGGGCCAATAGCTGTTGTCCGTAAGCGTCTTCAGTTACTTTCATACCGGGAAGGACATACTTGGGTTTACGACTGCGGCTTCTTGCTGATCGTATACCACCTTCCAGTGGAAACTCATCTGAGTTGTTAGGTCCCATAGCCCGGTCCCATAGCCCGGTCCCATGGCCCGGCCCCATACCCCTTAGTGTCAACACGGCCTCGTATTGCTTATGGATACCTCTTGCCAACTGCTTTTTTGCGTGCCAAACCCGAACTTGAGTAAGAAATGCATGAGGCGGAATACCCACTTCCTGAGAAAAAATACAATTGAGGCGAAAAGGGCTGAGAGCGACCAGCGCTGCAAGTTCTTCAAGAGAAATGTTTTCTGTAAATTTTTCCATTAGAAAGCTGCGGACTTGCTGAATGCGATCGCTGCTCTCTCGACGAGAAGAAGGTAGCTGAGGAGACTCAGGAACGCAGTACTTAAGCAGTAAAGCAACCATCTTTAGTAACCAACTATCTCGCTCCATCCGAAAGTACCGTGACTCGGCAGCCTCTGGACAAAAGTATTGATAATGATTATCATTCTCATGTCTTTGGTCGTTTAGGTAAACCAGTGTGAGCCATCCCAAAACGGAACCGTCTTACGATGTTGTGATTGTGGGTGCGGGAGCAGCCGGTATTGGCTGTGGCGTTGTGCTCAAAGAGCTAGGGATAGAGCGCTTCACGATTTTAGATCGGCACCAAGTCGGCGCTTCCTTTAGTCGCTGGCCTGAGGAAATGAACTTCATTACCCCGTCATTCCCCAGCCACGGCTTTGGACTGCTAGACCTGAATGCGGTGACGCCGCAAACTTCACCTGCGATCGCCTTTTGCCCTGAGCACGCAAAGGGAAACTCACTATCATGGCTCTATTAAGCATCCTGACACCCATTCTGGCTTATGTTTGTGCAAGCGTTAAATGACGTTGCCGAACCGTCAGCTGATGCTGAGCGCGATTACAAAAAGGTGTTTCCCCCAAAATTGCTATGTCTCTACCGACCTGTCGTATCAAAATCATCAATAGCAATACATGCGGGGCCATGACGGCCAACATCAATGCCTCGGCTCAAAGCGTCAAATTTCCGAGTACTGAGATTGTGACGGTGCAGCCTCAACGTGGCCCTGAATCTGTTGAAAGTTTTTATGATGAATATTTGGCAATTCCCGGCATTTTAGAGCAGATTATTCTTGACCGTGACGCTGATGCCTTCATTGTGGCTTGCTGGGGAGACCCAGGAATTGAAGCGGCCCGCGAGATTACGACTAAACCCGTTGTTGGCATCTCGGAGGCCAGCCTATATGTTGCCAATATGTTGGCAGCCAAATGGAGTGTCGTAACGACGCTTCACAGAGTAAGGAACATGGTAGAAAAAACAGTTGTCAAAACAGGTCTCACAGGACGCTGTGCTTCTGTCAGAACAACAAAGTTATCAGTGCTTGAGACAGAACAAGATAGAGCAACTACCCTAGACGTGTTGACTGAAGCGAGTCAGCTGGCGATTCAAACAGATGGTGCTGAAGCAATTTGCTTGGGGTGCGCTGGCATGAGTGGCCTAGAACAAGAATTGGAAAGCCGCTTGGGTGTGCCCGTAATTGATGCTGTCGCAGCCGCCGTCAAAATGGCAGAGTCCTTGGTGAGCCTGGGAAAAACTACCAGCAAACAATTGACCTACCGGTCACCAGAACGGAAGAAAATTAAAGGATATTCGTCCCATTATCAGGCTGAGAATTTTTCCTGAGTATGATACCGACGTCGTCAAACTTTCTTCTCTCTGATGCAAAAGGTAGAGTGACTGCTCCTTTCACCCTGTCGCATCATTTATGCAAGCTTCGATGGGAAGTTGAAGAGTGAAAGAGAAGATTTGAGGCTCACAATCAAGCTTTGGATCGCGCTGAACGGCGAGTAAAAATCCTTTGACCAGGACTAGACAGAAACGCCAATAGAAAGCAGGCAAAAATCGCTGTGCTAACGGTATCGACTACCCCACTTCTTTTAGAGATGCGAACAATCCGGCCTCCAGTAATGGTTTTCACTCTAATGGGTCTGTATCGATGCCTCAAAACGGCAAAGCACCTCACCCTTTACAAGCAGACATCGTAGACACCATCTGGCAACAACTTCGCCAAGTCAATGCGATGGCCTTGGCGAAGTTGTTGCCAGGCGATTCAGGGTCGGCGTTGGAGTGGAGCGCGAAGCGCATAGCGGGAAAAAAATCTCACTCCATGCACGGCGTCAGAGGGTAAATCACTCATTTGGGATGGGAAGCTTGTGCTGGCGAAGGAAGGAAAGCTTATCCCAGTAACCGCGTTGATACTTTATTTTTCCATTAAGTATTCTGAAAAAGCCACAGCCCCTTAAGCCCAATGGGTCTCTCCACTCCAAAATTGCCCACTCGCCATCTTCGAAGATATTTTCGATAATGCAGTGCATCTCAGCATTGGCGAATTCCTTCTCAAACATCTGACGAATTGCTGCTTGCCCTTGAACTTCGCTTTCCGCCACCTGGTGATTTATTGCATCAGATGCGTAATAGGAAGACAGCTTTTCTGGATCACCAGCGTTAAATGCCTCAACCCAAGCATGAACTACTTCCTTAGGTGTCATCGGAACGCCCTCTAACTCTTATGTAGATCGACAGTTGCAGTCTATCTGCCTGAAAACAGGGTGGGTATATTGATTATTCGCAGTATATCTCGCTAATTTAGATGGATAGGCTGCAATGCAAGCATTGCTCTGATCGCGCTGATTTACTGTCAATGCCAGCGGACTTCGCCATCCGGTTGGCCAACCACCGTAATCCCCGCCGCCGCTAGCCGAGCGAGAATACTATCTGCCATTGCAAAGTCGCACTGTTATCGGGCTGTTTGGCGCTGATGGATCAGGTCGGCGATCGCACCTGCTCTCATTATGTGGTCGAAATCAATCAAGCCTTGCGGGCCGGGTATCGCTGCGCCAGAGATAACGCCTATGTCACCCCCTTCAACAAAATCCTGTGTTAATTCGCTGCTTGGAGCTTTTGAATTCCATTAACGTTACCCATCACCCGCCACCGCTAACAGTCAGTTTATCTAAGGGCGGGTGAGGTAGCAGTGACAATCAGGTTTTTCTATCAGGCTTTCCACCAGCGCATTCAGGGCAACTGCCGCTAAGAGACCGCCCCCCAAACTGCCTTGAATGGTGATGTAGGGCACTGGCAGCGCCATCAACTGGCGCTTGGCTGCAGGCGCATGACTAAAGCCAATAGGCATTCCAATCACAAGAGCTGGCTGAAGTTTTGCCTGGTTAATCCACTGACAGGCAGAGAGCAAGACGGAGGGAGCATACCCCACGACCAGCACACAGCCTGCCGGAGCCTCCTGCAGCCGTTGCTGCCAGTGCTTATCCTGCCAAAATGCTTGCTCGGCATCATCGGCTCCGGCGATGTGGGGGTCATCAATCAGCGTTGTAATAGAGCTTCCCAGATGGGCTAGCCGCGTGCGATCTAGCGTGGCGGCAACAGCAGGGACATCCACGACAACAGAACAGCCTGCTTTGAGGGCACTGCGGGCAGCGGCGACGGCCTTGTGGCCGAAGCGCACAAAACTGACCAGGCTAACATCGCCGCAAGCCAACACCAATTGATGCAACAAGTGAACCGTAATTTCAGAATAGTGAGATAAATCCGGCAATAACAGCTTTAACGACTCCTGAAATCTCTCCGCGTGGGTCGTGACTTCGGTATCGAAATGGCTCCAGATCTGATCCAATTGTCCCAATCCAGCTTGGGCATCGACATCCAATTGCTTCAGTTGCGATAACGCTTCAGCCTGGGCGCTCTGACAGCTGCGATCGCGCCCCAATAGACTTTCTAGCGCCGCTGCTGTTTGGCGCAGCTGGGTCATCTGCTGTATGACCGTATGGTATTGCTGCTGTAGCTGGACAAGCAAAGTATTATCCAGAGTGGCTTCAGAGCGGCTGTCTAAAAGCTGGCGAATGTGAGACAGCTGAAACCCCTGCTGCTTCATTGCCATTATCCGCCGCAGCCGTTGCACATCCGGCTGAGTATACAGCCGGTAGTTACCTTTAGACCGCTGGGGCTGAGGCAGTAGGCCAAGGGTGTGGTAGTGCCGCACCATGCGAGGGGTAACGCCACCCCCCACGGCATCTGTCAGTTCTTTAATCGTCAAGCGGTCTGTCTTCATTCTCTCAGTCTACGGCAACCTTGACATTAACATCAATGTCAAGGTTTAGGCTTGCAAATAGTTTTTATCAGACACACCAGACTATGCTTGCCAAAGCCCCTGTATCATCGCCTCTCTCGACCTTATTCAAGGATTCATTCAAGCACCATCCCGAGGCAGTCGCGGCGATCGCCTGCGCCATCCTGGTATTGCTGGGCTGGCAGTCCCTTAATTTTGGCTGGGTGGGAGGAGGGCTTTTGATTCTGACGGCAGCTTACGTCATTGGCGGGTTCGACAGTGCCCGTGACGGGCTGACAACGCTTCTACAAGAGAAAGAGCTGGATGTTGATTTGCTGATGCTCGTGGCGGCTTTGGGCGCTGCTAGTTTGGGGCTCTGGCGGCAGGAGTATTACCTGATCGTCGATGGAGCAGTCCTGATCTTAATCTTTGCCATCAGTGGGGCTTTGGAAAGCTATGCAATGCAGCGTACCGAGCGCAGTATCCAGGGGCTGATGAGCTTAACGGCAGATACTGCCAGACTACTTCAGCACGGGCAGGCGCGCACGGTTCCGATTGCTCGTCTTAAGGTGGGCGATCTTATTTTGGTCAAGCCAGGAGAACTAGTACCCACCGATGGTGTAGTGGTAGAAGGCGAGAGTATCCTCAACCAGGCTTCGATTACCGGAGAATCTGTGCCAGTAGACAAAACCATTGGAGATGAAGTCTTTGCGGGCACGCTGAATGGCCATGGGGCACTGCGGATCAAGCTCCATCAACCGCCGGAAAGCAGCTTAATTCAGCGGGTCATCCGGCTAGTGCAGCAGGCCCAGACAGAAGCACCGCCCTCTCAGAAATTTATCGAGCGGTTTGAGCGGGGTTACGCCAAAGTGATTGTTATAGCCGGAATATTGCTGGGCACCCTGCCGCCTTTCCTGCTGGGATGGACCTGGGAAGAAACGATTTATCGAGCGCTGATTTTTCTGGTGGTGGCCTCTCCTTGCGCCCTAATGGCTTCGATTATGCCGACCCTGCTATCGGGCATCGCCAACGGAGCCCGGCGAGGCATTCTGTTCAAGAACGGCGCACAGTTAGAACAGATTGGGCGCGTTCGGGCAGTAGCCTTTGATAAAACCGGCACGATGACCACAGGCCACCTGCAAGTCGTGAACGTGCTGGCAACTCAGCCTGACTCAACTCAACTCTTGAGGGTAGCAGCCGCGCTGGAGAGTCTGTCGGAACATCCCATCGGAGAGGCCATTGTGCAGGCAGCCCGCCAGCAAAAACTAACCTGGGCAACAGCCACCAACGCCCAGGCCCAGGCCGGACAGGGCCTCACCGCCAATCTGGAAAGGCAGAGCGCCGTAGTGGGTAAAGCGGCCTTTGTGCAGACCCAGATTCAGACCCAGGCAAAGAACGTTTCTACCCGTTGGCCGGAGAAAAGACTAGAGCAAAGCCTGGAGCAGAGCCAGCGGTGGGAATCGGAGGGCAAAACGGTGGTCTGGGTCGCACTGGAGGGAGATCTGTTGGGACTAATTGCCGTGGCTGATGTCGTTCGACCTGCTGCTGCCCAGACTGTGGCCCGCCTCAAAAAGCTGGGCGTGGCGCATGTGGTTATGCTGACAGGAGATAATCCCCGCACCGCCAGCAGCATCGCTGAGCAGGTCGGGGTTGACCAGGTTTACGCAGAACTGTTGCCCGAAGATAAAGTTGAGGTGATTCGTAAACTTCAGCAGCAGTATCAGACCGTTGCAATGGTTGGGGATGGCATCAATGATGCTCCAGCCTTGGCCCAGGCTACCGTTGGGATTGCGATGGGGGCGGCGGGTAGCGATGTGGCGCTAGAAACCGCTGATGTTGTGTTGATGGGCGATCGCCTAGAGCGGTTAGAACACGCGATTCGTTTAGGTCGTCGCGCTCAGCGCATCGTGAAGCAAAATATTGCCTTTGCGCTGAGCTTTGTCGTGGTTTTATTAATCCTAAATTTTGCGGGCAATATCACGCTGCCGTTTGGGGTTTTAGGGCATGAAGGCTCGACAGTGCTCGTAACGTTGAGTGGATTGCGGTTGTTGATTGCTGATTAGGTTAAAAAATCTAATAGGTAGTCTATCAAACCCTGTGGGCCAGGGTTCTCGTATATGCAGGGGCAATACACACGCATCAACGCTTTGCTAGACTTAAATTGCCTCCGTTCTGTGCGTTTAACCAACTAACCCTGATTCCTATTGCTGCAATACAAGGGAGACCTTCAACTGGTGACACAAGCTGCTCCCCGCCTGTCTCAGCCCATGACCCTGGCCGAATATCTGGACTACGACAGCGCTGCGGATATTCGCTACGAGTTAGTCGATGGAGCGCTAGTAGAAGTGACCAGTGAATCGCCCGAAAACTGTAAGCTCGCAAAGCTGCTGATGCTTGAGCTTGCCAAGCATGTCTCTATCATATTCATCAGCTTAAAGGATCTAGAAGTTGCCGTTAGTGGCAGACGCGCAACGGTCAGACTCCCCGACTTGGCTGTTGTCGATGAAGAAGGATTTTCCGCCCTGTCAACTCAACGCAGCAATACAATCACTCACGACATGCCCCCGCCAGTCCTTGTTGTTGAAGTGGTTTCCCCAGGCCGAGAAAATCGCAACCGAGACTATCGTCACAAGCATACCGAATACGCAGCAAGAGGCATTGCAGAATACTGGATCATCGATCCGGAATTGCAGCAAGTTATGCTTTGCCTGTGGGTTGACGGCCAGTACGAAGATACTATCTACAAAAGTGACACTCCCCTAAAATCAACCGTGATACAAAGCTTTAACCTGACTGCTAAGCAGATATTAGCGCTTGGTGAGATTTAGTCCGAGCCTGAGACTGAGGGAGTTGCTGAGAAATAGGACACAGATTCAAGATATCTCCTTTACAGTGTGCGTGCATAAGTGATAGGCATTGCCGCTATTTTACAATTTACTGAGAATGATAATCATTCTTATGTGTTTGGTGATACGCTATTGACGTCCATTTTTAGAGACGGCCTAGTCGGAGATTTGCCCCATGCCAACCCAATCAGTCTCTTCACCAAGCGAATCTGTTCAGCGTGAATCTGTTGTGAAAACTGCCCCAGCAGATGAGGCGAAGCTGACCGACTCTGCTGCCACTGATTCTTCTAGCTCTAGTTCAGTCAATTTGCTGCATCGCCCGCGTCGGCTGCGGAAATCGGCTGGCTTGCGCCGAATGGTACGAGAAACGGTGCTGAGCGCGGCTGATTTTATTTATCCGCTGTTTGTGATGGAAGGTGAAGGGCGCAAAGAGGCCATTCCTTCGATGCCGGGCTGTTTTCGCTATTCTCTGGATTTATTACTGGAAGAGGCAAAGGTTGTTAGAGATTTAGGGATTGGCGCGATCGCACTCTTTCCCCTCATTCCCGACGAGCAAAAAGACAATGCAGGCACTGAAAGCTACAACCCAGAAGGCTTAATCCCTCGGGCGGTTCGCGCACTCAAAGAAGCAGCGCCCGAACTACTCATCATCACTGATGTCGCCCTTGACCCCTACAGCAGCGAAGGCCACGACGGCATTGTGGAAAACGGTCAAATTCTGAATGACGAAACGGTTGCAGTGTTGGTCAAGCAAGCGCTGGCGCAGGCTGAAGCAGGGGCTAACTTTGTCGCACCTTCAGACATGATGGACGGCCGAGTCGGCGCAATTCGCAAAGCACTTGACGCGGCGGGCTGGATTAATGTGGGCATTCTCGCCTACTCAGCCAAGTATGCCTCTGCCTACTATGGTCCTTTTCGCGATGCGCTAGAGTCTGCACCCAAGTTTGGCGATAAAAAGACGTATCAGATGGATGCGGCCAATGCGAAGGAATCTATCAAGGAGGTCGATCTCGATATCGCAGAAGGTGCGGATATCGTCATGGTGAAGCCTGCTCTAGCTTATTTGGACATTATCTGTCGCATTAAGCAGCATACCAACGTGCCGGTAGCAGCTTACAACGTCAGCGGCGAGTACGCCATGATCAAGGCGGCTGCTCAGCAAGGCTGGATCGATGGGCAAAAGGTGATGCTAGAAACGTTGATCAGCATCAAGCGGGCCGGGGCCGATATGATTTTGACCTATTTTGCGAAAGAGGCCGCTGAGCTGCTTCAGGAAAAGTAAGCGGCTACATAAGGCAACTGCTACGCCTGCACTTTCGTTGACAAAGCCTGGATTAAATCCCTTCTGGAAGGGTGGCGCGCAGCGACGGGATGGGTTCGGCGTGTAGCGTCAGCGGTCGGACCCACCTCCCCCTTCGGGAAACACATGATGATGCTGGCATGGCTCTTTCAGTGCGTTTTCCCAAGAGGAGATTTACTTCAGGCTAAGTATCTAAGGTTTCTCCATGAGCCTCGCTCTCTACAACACACTAACTCGTCAAAAAACACCGCTCGAACCTATCCAAGCGGGTCAGGTTTCAATGTATTGCTGTGGAGTGACGGTGTATGACGACTGCCATCTAGGCCATGCCCGTTCCTATATGGCTTGGGACGTGCTGCGACGATATCTGCAATGGCAGGGCTATGAAGTGCGCTATTTGCAGAACTTTACCGATATTGACGACAAGATTTTGAATCGGGCGCAAAAAGAAGGCAGCACGATGCAGGCGGTGAGCGATCGCTATATTGACGCTTATTTTCGAGATATTCGCCGCCTGAACATTCTCGATGCCAATGAGTATCCCCGCGTCACCGAGCATATTCCAGCGATTCTTGAGTTCATTCAGGCGCTTGTCGATAAAGACTACGCCTATGCCGCTGAAGGGGATGTTTACTACAGCGTGCGGCAGTTTGCGGAGTATGGCCGACTGTCTAAAAGAGAGTTGTCTGACATGCAGGCAGGGGCCGGCGGACGAGTTGACGCGCCAGCTCAGAATCAAAAGCGCGACCCGTTCGATTTTGCACTATGGAAGGCGGCGAAGCCGGATGAACCCGCATGGGAGTCACCCTGGGGCGAAGGCAGACCGGGATGGCACATTGAATGCTCCGCAATGATTCGCGAGCGTCTAGGCGAAACGATAGATATTCATGGCGGTGGCGGCGATTTGGTATTTCCTCACCACGAAAACGAAGTTGCCCAGTCAGAGGCGCTGAACGGGAAACCGTTGGCTCGTCACTGGCTGCACAACGGCATGGTGACCGTAGGCGGCGAGAAAATGTCCAAGTCTCTGGGAAATTTCACCACGATTCAGGCCTTGCTAGATGGGCAGTGGCCTCTGTATCCGCAGCCAGTGAAGCCAATGGCGATTCGGCTGTTTGTGCTGCAGGCCCACTATCGTAAGCCATTAGATTTTACGGCGAGGGCGATCGCAGCTGCCGAAAAAGGCTGGCAAACCCTGCGCACTGCGCTCACCGCAAAGCTACCAATCGTATCCGACGCAGTCGATCAGCTAGATACTGAGGCTGTAGAACGATTCCAATCCGCGATGGATGACGATCTCAACACCGCTGCTGCGCTGGCAGTTTTATTTGAGCTGGCTAAGTCCATTCAGCGAGCGGTGAATGTGCGGCAGCATCAGGCCCAGGAGCAAAACCAAGCAAAGGAATCACTGTCTGATCAGCAATTGCACACCGCGCAGCAAACGCTATTGCAGTTAGCAGACGTTCTAGGGCTAGAAGCTGACGTGGAGCCAACTGCAATGTCTGAGAATATCGACATTACTTGGATTGAAGACTTGATTAATCAACGCCAAGTCGCTCGCCAGGAGAAGAACTATGCCGAAAGCGATCGCCTGCGAAACGAGCTGCAAACAGCAGGCATCACCGTCGTAGATCTTCCCAATGGCCAGACAGAATGGTATCGCTAAGATTGATAGCCAGATCTACAGCAGGTCTGAATTCTTGTTGTTGGATTATCACGTTTAGCAGCACCGGATGAGCGGCCAGCTGTATAGAACTGCTGCGCGAGTCGTACGAATGACTTGGCGGGTGGACCAGCGATAGCGATCGAGAAAACGACCAAGCAAGTTGAGCGATTGAGCAGTGTGCGTTTAAAAAGCTACGCATATTCGTCCGAAAAAGCTACATGGAATACTGTTGCTGACTGAATATGCATCGTAGATAGGGTGGCAGCTTATGAACTCTTTTATGACAAGGCTTTTAGTGTGTCTTCGCTCAGTAGCGATTGCGATGATACTACTCAGCGTTGTTTTCGGCGTCAATTACTTTGTAGTTACTCGTACCTGTCCTGATGGCAAACGCTATGAGTTACCTTCGTTTGCATCAAAGAAGAAAGTGCATTGTCGTAAAGAGATAAAGATACAAGATTACTCAGCAACCTTTTCGATATCGCCAAATGATTTAGATGTCCTTAAGAAATGGAACCCTTTTGACCCAAACGTTGCCTGGAACCAGGCGGAGTGGAGACGAAGTACGGTGCATTCAGAAACAGAAGCACAAAAAACGAATTTGGAGAAGAAAGCAGAAGATCTTTCTTCCTTTTGGTACAAGGCGTACCATCCAGGCGATCAATCCTTTGAAATATTGATAGATACCACTGATTCCTCTGAATATGTTGGGTATATTGACGCCACTTTTATAGAGTGGTGATAACTGGTAGCACTTCGTCTCATCTTGACAGAGAGTATTCAAAACTTAGGAAGTCGCTGTTGCGATCGCCTGCGAACCAAGCTACAAGCAACGGTCATCACCGTCGCAGAGCGCCCGATGGCCGACAGAGTGGCATCGCCATGGCTCATAACCAGATTGACAGCCAGATTGATAGCTACGATCTTCAGCAAGTCTGAATTTTTGCTGTAGGATGATAATGATTATCATTCTAATTTTTATAGATATGAGTCCTCCTGCTCAAGCCCTATCGCTATCACCACTGCCACCGACACCGGACGCCTCTGATGGTTCAGAGAAGCTGCTGCGCATCAGGCATACCTGCGCCCATGTTTTGGCGATGGCGGTGCAAACCCTATTCCCTGGGACGAAGGTTGCGATTGGCCCCTGTACGGAGAATGGGTTTTACTACGATTTTGATCGCGAAATAGCGTTTACTCCAGATGATTTAGAAAAGATTGCGGCAGAAATGCGGCGGATTATTCGCGCCAACATGCCCATCATCCGTGAAGTGGTCGAGAGGGAAGAGATTCAATCAGAAATTACCACCCTAAAAGAACCCTACAAGCAAGAAATTCTCGACGGCATTCCGACAGAAGAACCTATCACACGCTATTTCATTGGCTGTGTAGATAGTCTTCCTGATGGAGCGGAATCGTCTTTATTGAACTTTTCTGCCGATCAGTTGACCCAGAAAGAGATGGGTAAAGATTGCTGGTGGGACCTGTGTGCGGGGCCGCATCTGAATTTCACTGGCGACATTAACCCGGATGCGTTTGCGCTAGAAAGTGTGGCCGGAGCCTACTGGCGGGGCGATGAAACTAAGCAACAACTGCAACGCATTTACGGTACGGCCTGGGAAACGCCAGAAGAGCTGCAAGCCTATCTGCACCAAAAAGAGGAAGCCAAACGGCGAGATCACCGCAAGCTTGGCCAAGACCTCGATTTGTTTAGCATTCAAGAAGATGCAGGCGGTGGATTGGTTTTCTGGCATCCAAAAGGTGCCAGGATGCGGCTACTAATAGAAGATTACTGGCGTTCGGCTCATCTATCCACAGGGTATGAGCTGTTGTACACGCCCCATGTCGCTAATCTCGATTTGTGGAAGACCTCAGGACATTTCGATTTCTACCGAGAGAACATGTTCGACTCTATGGAAATTGAGTCGCAGCAGTATCAGCTCAGGCCGATGAACTGTCCGTTTCATGTCTTGACCTACCAGAGTCGGCTGCATTCCTACAGAGAGCTACCTCTCCGCTGGGCAGAGCTGGGCACGGTCTATCGTTACGAGCGCTCCGGGGTACTGCACGGACTGATGCGGGTGCGAGGGTTTACTCAGGACGATGCCCATATCTTCTGTCTGCCTGAACAGGTTTCTCAAGAGATTTTAGGCGTGCTGAATCTTACAGAAACTATTCTCTCGGACTTCGGCTTTACCGAGTACGAAGTCAATCTTTCGACCCGTCCGGCAAAGTCAGTGGGCACTGATGATATTTGGCAGTTGGCCACCGATGCTTTGGTAGATGCCCTAAATGAGAAGGGGTGGGACTATGTCACAGACGAAGGCGGCGGCGCATTTTATGGACCTAAAATCGATATCAAAATCAAAGATGCGATTGGTCGACTGTGGCAGTGTTCTACCATTCAAGTCGATTTTAACCTGCCAGAGCGCTTCGATATGAACTATGTCGCGGCAGATGGCTCGCGCCAGCGTCCGATTATGATTCACCGGGCCATTTTGGGATCGCTGGAGCGATTTTTTGGCATTTTAGTAGAGAACTATGCAGGTGACTTTCCGCTGTGGTTAGCGCCTGTGCACTTGCGCCTGCTGCCAGTGAGCGACAAGCAGCTTGACTATGCTGAAGCTACAGCTCAGCAACTTCGAGAGCAGGGCTTTCGGGTGGAGGTCGATGCCAGTGGCGATCGCCTTGGCAAACGGATTCGTACAGCGGAGCTAGAGAAAATTCCCTTGGTTGCCGTTATCGGTCAGCGTGAAGTAGAGGGGCAAACCCTAAGCGTCCGCGCTCGCCAATCTGGAGATTTGGGCGCACTGCCAGTGAGCGATCTGTGTGAGAAAATGCAGATCGCAATCGCCCAAAAAACTCGCTTCTAAAAAAACGTTTCTAAACAGTCGTGCTCAGGTAAAACCTATATTTGTAAACGCCTATGCCCAATTTGAATTCGCCCGGCGCTCCCAGCATCACGCTAGTCGCTGGTCCACCAGGAATTGGTAAAACAACTTGGATTAGCCAGTTTCTCTCAGATTCGGCTCAACCGCTATTCTATCTTCACCCACGAACAGGATCGGGTGTAGAACCGATAGATCGATTGCGTGTCAGCTATTGTTTTCCACAGGTGAGCGTGATAGATGATAGCCAAGCCGCCGAGCTACTGCTGAATCTACCAGAGGGGGCACAGGTTTATGTAGAGCTGGGGTTTCATCTCGATTTAGCCACACTGCCCTTCAACAGTTTGCCCTGCCGCAAAGTAGCGATTGTTCCACCTGAGCTGGCGCAATTAACCGCACAGTCAGAATGGCACACCTGGGCAGATGAATTGGTAGCCGGTAACAATATTCAGGTTCCGGTTCCCAATGGCACGCTGGATTTTCGGCGCATGTCGCTTACCGGTCAGGTGTTTGATCCGCCAAGTTTAGAAGTGTTGTTGACTGAAATCACAGGCAGCGCTTACGGGCCGACCATTCGACTAAAAGGTGTTTTTGAGCTGCCGGATGGTCAAGCCTTTTATATTGATTTTGTGGAAGGGCTGGAGGGGATTGAATATACTGAGCTGAAGTTGGCGCGTTCGCTCAAAGGACGCCCCACTCGCCCAAGCGGCCTAGAAGTCGTTGGCTACAACTTGCAGCAGAAAGCAATGGCCGAAACGCTGCAAGTATCTTGCTTGTCCGATGAGCTTTTAGCTCAATATCAGCGACAGTACCGGCAGCACTATAAAACAGCTGATTCAACAAACAAAACAGAGGAGAGTGTGGCATGAAACTAGCCGTTATTTCTTGCATTCACGGCAATATTGAAGCGCTCGATGCGGTTCTTGCTGATATTGAGACGCAAAAAGCAGATGAGATTTATTCCTTAGGTGATTTGGTGGGCTATGGCCCTTACCCCAACGAGGTAGTAGAGAAGGTGCGATCGCAGGGGATTCCCTCCTGCCAGGGCTGCTGGGATGAAGATATTGTAGATGGCCTAAACGCCTGTGAGTGTAGCTATCCTTCACAGCTCGCTGAATATCGGGGACGTCTCGCACATGAATGGACAGATAGAGAGATCCATCCCGAGGTGCGAGAGTATTTAGCAACGTTGCCAATCACGTTGAAGAAAGACAATCTTTGTTTCGTGCATGGTAGCCCAAACAGCCAGCATGAGTATTTGCTACCCAGCATGGACGGCTTTGCAGCGCTAGAAAGAGTGTTGTCTGCCGATGCAGATGTATTGTTTTGTGGCCATACCCATGTGCCTTACGAAAGAAAGTTAGAGAATGCATCCATGTCGGTGAAAGTGAGTGCGGGGGAAAGTGGTGAAACTGCACAGCAGTTTGAGGTCCCGCTGAAGCGAATTATCAACGCTGGCTCTGTGGGTGAACCCCGCCACGGTCGGCCCAATGCGACCTACGTCATTTACGATACCGACGCGGCTCAAGTCACGCTCAGAGAAGTCGAATACGACTACAAGAAAACCTGTCAAGCCATCATCGACAAAGGACTGCCGCCGATTTTTGCGTGGCGGCTAGCTAGGGGTATGGAATTTGCGGAACGCGCAGACGATCCGACCCATGTGTGTGAGCGTTAGCACCTAGGAGATTAGCAGGAGGAGAATTGATAAGAGGAGTCTGGTAATAGGAGACTGGCAACAAACTATGCAGTGGGCAATTTTAAGCGGGATTGAGGGTAACTTAGCGGCCTACGAAGCGGTGTTGAAAGATCTTCCAAAATCAGTAACAGAGCTGTATGTTCTGGGCGATGTAGTGGGTCTGCAAGGTAAGAATGAAAACGATAATGAAGCGGTGATTCGGCGGCTGCGGCATCCCGGTGCGGGCGAGCTGAAGCCTCAGGTGTGTGTGGGCTGGTGGGAAGAGCAGTGCTTTAGCCTGCATGGGATGAGCGGCTTGCCCGATGCGCCAGAGCTGATGGCCGCAGTGGGGGGCGATGGGGTAAAGGCACTGTGGGATTCGGTGTCGCGCAAGTCGGTGCAGTGGTTGCGATCGCAGCACTTTGGCTTCCACGAATTCGACTGTCTGCTGATTCACGGCAGCATGGCAGGCTATGCCGATGAGCTAACGCCCGAGACGCCTGCGATTGAACTGTGCGATCGCCTCATTCGCGCCGATGCCAACCATCTCTTTTGTGGACGCTCAGGCCGCACCTTTGAGTGCTGGGTCACTCCTACCCAATTAGATTCCACCGTCACCACCCTAGACGGCCCCCAACCCACTCAAGAC
>JBCBFY010000102.1:0-19317 GCA_038527325.1 Cyanobacteria bacterium J06614_10 | reverse complement strand
AAGTCTCCAAAATTAACGACAATTGCCCCGTTGGTATTCGGGCCACCGCAGTTGATATCTGAGAACTGAGTGGATGGGTCTATCGTGGGCGGAAAGTAGTAGCCGCGATCGCCGTCGGCTGCGCCCGTCAGTGACACTTCACTACCGTTAAAGCTCAATGCGATGCCCCGCGATTCAGCCGCATTTCCCAAAGGATCCGCAGCTGGTCCACCGTCGTAGGCATCTGCCAAAAAAGTCGTGTTTTCAGGAATTAGGTCGCACAGCCATACGCTACGAGCCGTTTCATCTCCGGCAGAGAGCAGATAAATGCTGTACTCTACTTGGTCGGCTGGCGCATCGTTCACAGGTCGAACTAGACCACCATTGAGTGCCCCGATGAGATAGTCGTTTGGCCAGTCTTCGTGGTCATCAGAAGAGCCCGATACGCCGTCATTCACCACCGCATTGAGCGGCGTTCCATCAAGGCTGTTCTCAGCTCTGTTGTTGTTGATGGCCGTCACTCTCTTTACCAGCAAAACTTCTGGGTCGCTCACTACCGGCTGATAGCCAAAATCTGCAATATCGATAGTGTTGATTCCTGCAGGCATCGCCACAGAAAATGCACTCGTGCTCGACGTCAGGGTCCTATCTGCTAGCACGTTGTTGGTATCAGTGACCTGTGCGATATAGTTACCAAAAATCAGCTCGTTAAATTCGTAATAGCCGTTGCTATTCGTGGTTTGTGTGGCGAGCGTCGGCTCATTAGTGTCGACGATGCCATTGCCGTTGAGGTCCCAAATCAGGTCGACGGTAACGCCTGCAATGTCTGGTTCTCCCGCATCTTGAATGGCGTTCCCATTGGTGTCTTCCCAGACGCGATCGCCAATAATAGACAGCCCCCGCACGCACTCCGCACCATCAAAAGAACTATGAATACCTGTTGATCGAAAGTCACCGACGGTTCGAAAGGTATTACCAACCACTTCCATTTGCACGATGGTGTTGTCGGTGACGAGTGCCCAAAGTCTTCCCTGGCCGTCTTTCGCAATCTGGAAGTTAACGCTAGGAGTGCCGGGACCTGCCGTGAGGCCAGTAAACGTGCCATCGGTAAGGTCGTAGGTCCAATACTGCGGGCTACCATTGGACTGCCCCAACATCAGCCCATTGTTGTCGATGATAAAGTCTCCCCAATTGGCCCTAGCTCTCGTCAAAAAGTTGTTAATCCCGATAGGAGTAATGGCCTGCACAGTGCGCCCATTGGAGCCTGGCACGAAGTCAACTTTGTAGATTTCAAAAATGCCGGTATCTACCCCCTGGTAAAGAGACCCATCGTAATAAGCTGCGCCACCGCTGCCTAGGTCAAACCCTGTCGGAACGGAGGAGAGATAGCTGGTAAAGTTATTCTCTATCGTCGTGTGCTGCTGCGTGATCGGGTTCCAGGCATAAATGCTGTTGTTGTCAGCGTAGTAAACGAGTCGCCCTAGGTGATCGGTCGCCATGCCATTGGCGGTGGCCAAAGCGTTTGTGGTGAGTGGTAGGGCCGCGCCGCTTTCTACATGCACCGCGTATATGTTGGCAGCTTGGCCAGAATACACTAGGCTATAGGCCGCATTGCAAACCCCACCATTCCCGCTACCTGGTTCGCGGATGATCACCGCATAGTCTTCTACTTCTCCGTCGGTCGCTGGCCCACCGGGCGTGGCACTGTTTACGCTTGCATCTGTCGTTAGCCGAAAGCGAGCGTAGGTCCTACCTGCGCGCATGCCGCTAACGCCAGACCCACGCCACTCAAGATCTCGCCTCAGGGCTCTAGATCCTGTAGATGGAGGCACCGATTGACTGGTATATTCATCGGCGTCAAAAGTTCCGCTCCCGTCAAAATCTAGCCAGGCGTGCAGTGTTGCAGATGCGTTGCCAGTGTTGGTAACGACGATGTCGGTATTGCCAATGGTGTAAACATTGTTGTTGGTAAAGAGCGTAGATAGAAATGTGACACCGTCCTCATCACCGGCATCACCCGTACCATCTAATGGGGTAACTGCGTCGGTCTCGCTATCAGGTGAAATCGTGCCTAAATATAGATTGGAGACAACGGTGTGATGAGGGCCGATTGGTTCGCTATTGTTGCTGCTGTTGCCAGCGATCGCGTCTGTGCCGTAGGTGTCGGGGGCGTCTCCATAGTCACCGGGTAGCCCCATGGCCAAATCCTCCTGTTGCTGTGAGGATGCGCCGGTTTGAAAAGGAGTAGCGGGAGCAGGGTAAATTACCCGGGCATTTGCTCCCGCCGTCAAAACGTCACCAGATAACAATGCACACGTCAGCAGCGCTAAGGATGTGAAGCGGCAGGGTGCCCTGCTGGTTGCAAGTCGTACGTAGTGCAGGTAACGTTCAGACATTGTAGATGGCTTAAAGTAGGTTCTGTAAGATAAGACAGGGCAATTTCTTACGTTTCTTACTTTATTAATCCCATCAAAATAAGCTAATTATCAGCAATCCTCAAAAAAGTAAGATCTGATAGATTGAAGGTCGATTTTTCGGAGGAGCGATCTCAAAATGTAAGGTCCATGCCAGCCGACACGTGCGCACATAAAAACCCCCGGTGTTTACATTGTCAAACGCCGGGGGGCAAACGCCGAGGGGTAAGAGGTAAGTTGTGTAGCCAGTTTTTAGCGATTAATCTACAGCTACTTGAAACCGAAAAAGACCAAAGGAATTGGTGGGTGTTCCATCAGCCGTCGCATGAGGAATATCGCCTAAATCCACCACAACTGCGCCGTTGTCGTTGCTGCCACTACAGTTAATAGCGGTCCCAAGTGCAACACTTGGATCGACCGAGGGCGGAAAGTAGTAGCCGCCTGCACCAATGTTTTCATCACCGTCGTTGGCATTGGTCAGGGCGACGTCATTACCCCCGAAGCTCAAGAAAATGCCGCGATCGCCACTGCCTGGCGCGGCAGGTGTTTCACTATTGTAAGCATCGGGCACAAATGTGGTGCCGGTAGGGATGCGATCGCAAATAAACACATCCTCCGCCGATGCCGCGCCATCCGACAAAAATGAAATCGTATACTCTAGCTGTTCACCGGGTTTGACCGCGACAGTCTCAACTGCAGTGAGGTCGTCAATTCCGCTGAGGCCGTTTAGGTAGCTCTCTACGGTCCCTGTCCCGCTGCCAATGTTCTCGCTGATTGGGGGGCCTGGCCAGTTTGCCGCATTGTCGTTATCGCTTGGGGTGCCCACATCAATGTAGCTGCTATCAAAAAGTTGTTCTGTTGCGAGGCCCCTGTCGATGGCTGTAATTCGCTTTACGAGCTTGATATCTGGGTCGGTGGCGAGGGGCTCGGTGACGGCTAGTGGCGTGGGGTCCTCGTAGGGCGCCGTAGGCGGATAGTCTGACGGGATGCTAAGGGGATATTGGGTAGGTAGATTGGTCAGGGTAGATTGGTTGAAATAGTCACCGGGTGCGAGAGAGGGACTTAGCTGTACATCTGCTGTGATAGTAAGGGTTTCTCCGCCCGCTACGGCAGAATCTTGAGCGGGCAGCGTTAAGTTGTTGATTTGCAGCGTCTGGCCGCCGTTGCTAATGGTTGCTGTTCCTGTTCCATTAGAGACTGTAAAGTCTCCAGTAAAAGTCCCCTCAATCGGAGATCCCCCGGCAACGCTTCTCAGGTCGTCCTCAAAGGTGACGCCGGAAATGGGTAGCACATTGCCCGTAGCAATGGTATACACGTATCTGACAATTTCTCCGGCTGGAGATGTTGTAATGACATTGTCGTCGGTGTCAGTCACTGTTTTTTCCATCGCGGTGGCAAACAAGCAGCTGACGCCGTCATGGTTGCCGCCGTTTGGTGTGCTAGAAATAGCTGTCGCTACACCGTAGGTAGGACTAGTTTCATCGGTGTCGACTTGGTAGAGCGTGTTGGTAGAGTTGCTGCGGTAGTAAAGCACACCGAAGGCATCGACAAACTGAGAGCCCGCATTATGGTTGAACCCAGTCGGATTGGTTGCCTCACTCACAATCGTAGGCGGAAAATTTCTGATGTTTAAGATAATCAGTGTGTCTTGCGAGCCGTGTTCATTGACTGCATACACGTTTCCGTTGGTGACAGACGCCGGATCTCTTGGATCAACTGCGAAGTCATTGAGCCTAACGTTTGAGATGCTCTGTTGAGAGTTGATAATGGTGGGTGGTGTCGTCGTTAGGTCTAGTGTGGCAAAGGTTCCCTGTCTCCCAATGACGTAGGTTCCGTCTGATAAAATTGCTCCTGCAAAGAAATCCCCTGACAGTGCCGTTGTTCCATTTGGACTGCTGGTAACCGGTTTGCCCAGTGAGCTGGCAACGCCGTCGCTGCCAATCTTGATGATGTTTCCAGGACTGTAGGGACCCGTCGTCGGCGCCCCAGTTTCTGGGTTGATATGGGCGTAAATGTAGTTGTCTACGGGGTTATACGCCAGCGCGTTGTAGTCAAAGTTGATAGGGTAGCCGCCGCCTGTAGTGGTGGCTGGGCCAATAGGTGTGAATGAAAAAGTTTCACTGCTTCTGTTGACGCTGAAGAGCTGTTGGTTGGTCCCGCCACCTGGGCCAATCGTGATGTAGAAAGTCGAGTCGCACAGGAAGGGTGGTCCCACTGGCAGGTTGCCAGAAACGAGCACTTGAGTTTGTTGTGTGGCGCTGGCTTCTTGCCGGTGGAAGGTCGCATCGCCATTGATCGGTGCACCGGGAGATTCTGTTTCTGTTGCTGCTGTGGCAGGCACATCCACGCTGTCAGCATCTGCGTTGTCTTGGGTGTACACATCTAGGCTGTTGCCGTCGTCAATGTAGGCCTGGTTGCCGCGATCGCCCGCAGGAGTATCTCCTAACACGACTGTCAAATCGCCTTGGCTCGTATCTGCTTTTACGGGAACTCGCACGGTCACTTTTCCACCGGACGCGATAGAGCCTTCTGGTAAACCAATTGCCGTGCCTGTTGTCACTCCACCCGATGGAATATCGATAGGTGCGCCCAGCGTTGTTGTATTGGTGCCATCGGTATCATAAGCGATAATCTGAATCGGGCCGATGGTGCCGCTGTCGAAGGTGCCGCCAGTCACGGTGACAGCATCTGGAATGAAAAATTGGGTGGGGTCGTTGCCCACGTTGGTGATGTCAAAGGTAAAGTACACGACATCTTCTGGGTTGATGTCGCCATCGCCTTGGTCTGGTCCTGCATTGGTAACGCCGCTAGGGGCTTCTGTGATTCCAGCGGCAGAAACAACAATGCCCGCTACTTCTGCAACCGTTATGCTGACAACATTGGATTCAACGTTTTGGGTGCCTAGGTTAGGGTCTGTGAAGCTACCGGTGGCTTGGTTTTCGATAATGGTGCCCGGAGGTGGCGTGCTGGCAAGTGCGATCGCTGCTGAAAGCACAGTACTGCCAGATACCAATGCGGCAAGTAAGCATCGACTCACCGTATTGTTTTTGTTTTTATTGTGGGACGGCTTTGTAGCTTGTTGGTAGACCTGCGACATGGTTAGAGCACCCAAAAATGGGCTAGCTGACGATTTTAGAGAAGAGAAAAGGAAGTCGTATGGGTGGGCTTAGGGAGTGGTGCCAACTCGCGTGGTAAATCGGAAGCGCCCGTAAGCATCGTTCGGCGTCGCTTGGCCGGTGGTATGCGGTAGCTCTGTGAGGGCCGGATTACCGGTGCCAAGTGCGCCAGTGATGTCCACTTGCAGGGTGCCGTTGTCGTTGATGTTCTGTAGGTTGCAAGTGGCAGGCACGGCGCTGCCAGCAGGGATTAGCTGAGTGCGATCGCTGCCATCATTAGCCGCCGTTAACCCGATAGGCGTACTGGTGCCAAGCTGTAGCTCTACATCTGCGCCGGGGCCATAGGCATCGGTGACTAGGGTTTGATGGGGAAAGATGCGATCGCACAGCCGCACATCTGTCAGCGGTACGCCTCCTTTGTTCAGGAAATACACAGTGTATTCCAGCTCGTCACCGGGCTGCACCGCCCCCGCATTCAGCTCTCCTACCAGATAGTTATTTGGCCAGTTAGGTTGGTTGTCGTAGTTGGTGTTTATATCGTCTACGAAGGCAGCCAAGTTTGTTCCATCATTTGGGTTTGTTGTCTGGCCATTCACCGCTGTAATCCGTTTTACTAGCACCAACCCAGGTGACACAATCACGACATCTTCCCCTGTGCTAGAGGCCGGGACATAGCTAGCACCGGGCACGTCTGTTCCGGCCAGAGATCCTGCTTCGTAAGTTGTGTTACCTCCGTTCGCGCCTGTTGCTGGTGTAATGAGTCGCCCTGCCGTCGAGGCGCTGGGGTCGAGGTAGCTCACATAGGCCGGATTTTCGTAGGTTCCGTCGGGTGTAGTATGTGTGATGCCTACTGAAAACGTAATGGCAACAGATCCATTCTCAGGGATCACGTAGTTGCCAAACGAAGGGGCGCTGGCCGTTCCGCTGTTAGCAGGCGAGGCCGGTCCTGTTGCACCACCTGTCAATGCAGCTGTTGCACCAGATGTGTAGGTAAATCCAGCCGGTAAGGTATCCGCGATTTGTACATCGGCGGCTCCGCCCGCGCCATTGTTGGCCACGGTAATGGTGTACTCTGCTGTTCCAGGAGCCGTTCTTCCGCCGGGCACGCCTGGATTGACTTCTGTTTTAGTCACAGTAAGCAGAGGAAAGCAATTAGCGCCTTGTTGTACCGGGGGAACTACCGCAGGATTGAGCGTCCCTACAATGCCGACCGCACCATCAGTAGCATCGTGGGCACTCCCTGCCCCACTGGCGGCTAACCCGCTGTTGCCGCCCGCCACATTCACATTCGCTGAAGGCACCTGCCCGCCAGGGCTTGTCGAAATGACCACGCCGCCGCCACCGCCACCACCAGGACCGTGCTCATCATTGAGGTCGCCGTTGGTGTTGCCGCCATCTCCGCCGGTAGCCTGTACGGTCAATCCAGAAAGATTGCCTGACTTGGCAATCAGAGCGACCGTACCGCCTGCGCCACCACCCCCGGCACCATCTGGCGCACCGAACACTTCACCTTCTTCGCCAGCGCTACCGTTGGAGACAATCGTGCCGGACCCGACAAACTGGTCTGCTCGAATCATCACAATGCCACCACCCTGACCGCCGCGAATGCCGTTGGCGTCATTATTCACGTCGCCGCCACCACCGCCACCGCCCATGATTAGGCGATCGCCCACCGGAGAGGTAATCGGAACTGCCCCACCAATCCCACGAGAAAATAAAGGCCCCATTTGGTCAGACTGCCAGCCAATGCCGCCAAATCCGCCCTCTCCGCCATTGCTACCCCCGCCGCCACCGGCATTGTGCGCGTTACCCCCACCGCCAGCATTACCCGGTGCGCCTCGCCCACCATCACCGCCCGGCAGCTGATCTGAGCCCAAATCGATGGCGGTTGTGCCATCCCAGGTGTAGTGCGGCGTTCCTGCAATGCCTTCTCCCTTGCCGCCGACTTCGGTAGAGGTTGTCGGCGCAACATAGATATCGTTGTTCGCTCCAGAGCTAGTGTCGTTGGGAATGAACCCTCCGCGAAAGCCTCTTTCTGTACCGTCGATAGTAAAGCCGTTAAAGTTCATATCGCCTGCGATATCAAGCGCAAGCACGCCGCCCACATTGCCGTTCCAGTCGGGCACGGTAATGTTGCTGGTAAGGGTCAAGCTGGCATACTGCACCATGCGAATCACCTGAAAGGTGCGCCTGCCTCGGGTCGCTGTTGCATCAGCACTGACGTAGGTATTGATGACGCCATCATTTGCGTTGCCGCCTATGAAGGTGAGCGTACCGCCTGTGGCTGCGCTGATGTTGTTAGTCGCTCGCACAAATTCATAGATGCCGGTATTGCCTAGGCTGGTCACTCCTTTTCCGTCGTTCGCGGCATTTCCAGAGCCGTAAGATGCCGTGTTAGAACTGTTAATTTGGGCGTCCTGCATCTGAATAATCATCAGCATGTCGCCCACTGAGATATCCACATTGGCACCGCCTACATAAGCGCTGTCTACAGTGAGGGTATTGTCGCCGCTATTCAGCGTTGTGTTCGATAGCGGTGGAAAATAGCTGTTAACGATATCTGTTGCGTTTACTGGCCCATCTATGCCCGGTGTTGCGCATACATTAGGACCTGCGATCGCTGTACGAGTAGGAAGTGCTACAAAAATCTGTGCGGTGAGTAAAGCTAAAGACAGAGTCCCTGCCAAGAGGTTGTGGGAACGGTTCATAGGGGTGTTTGCACCACAGCAAGAATCGACTAACCTGTAGCATTCCCGTTGTATATCAAGTTTTGTTGGTGGAAATAACTGAAATGACGCTTTCTTTTGTTACTTTTATCTCCTTGAGATAGCCAATAGACAGCTCACGCCCTATGCCACCATAGAGCGTGAGCTACACCGTGAAACTGTTCTATTTCAACTAGTCGATTTCCACCGTAAATCGAACATAGCCGAAGGAATCAGTAGGGGCGCCTGGGCCTGTCGCATTGTTAGCCGTACCAGGAATGCGAACAAAAATGCCACCATCTGTGTTGCCTGCTGCAGGGCAGGGTGCGCCTGGGGTTGCCCCTGCCGCAAAGAACTCACCGTCGTCATTAGCGGCGGTATCGCTTAATGATGTATCTCCCGCGTTTCCTAAGTTCATCACTAGGGAATCAGGGACGTAGGTCGTGTTCTCTGGTACAAAGTCGCAGATTTGGATGTTGTTGATAGGCGTGTTTCCATCCGAGAGGAAGTAAATGGTGTAGTCTACCTCTTCGGTAGGTTCAGCCGTTGAATTTTCAAAGCTTCCCTGAAGAAAGCCCGCCGGCCAGTTTGCCGAATCATCATCGGTATCCCCAGGGTCATCGTTGACACCTGTAATCGCTGTTCCGCCAATGCTAGTAATTCGCTTCACTAGGCGCAGGGCTGGGTCAGAAGCCACTAGGGTAATGTTGTAGTCTTCTACCTCACCATCCGGCGCGGCGCTCGTGGAGGTCATGCCGTTAGCGGTATCGACCGTACTGTAGCGGAAGCGCGCGTAGGTACTGCCTGCAGTCGCGCCGAAAGGAACCGTCACCGATAGTGACTCCGTACCGCCTGTCGAGGAAACATCCGTTGCGATTTCTTCTCCTGCTTCAAATTCACCGTCTCCGTCGAAGTCTATCCAGGCGTTGAGGATGCCTGTGCCAACGGTGGTTACATCTAGCGTGTAGGTCTGACCTGCGATCAGGCTCTCGTTGTGCAGTACCGGGTTGGTGCCGCCATCGTTGATAACCACACCATCGTCTTCGAGCGGGGGACCGTCATCTTGAGAATCTATTGATTCTGCGTCTACAACTGAACCCAAACGGAGCGCTCCCACCACGTGACTCGGGCCTCGTCCGGGTGCGGTTTGGTAGTCGCCGGGGCCGGTGCCTGTCGTCGTATCGGGGGCATCGCCATAGTCTAGCTGCGCGTCGCCTACTGCAGTCGTCTGAAGGCTGCTAGCCTCTCTCTCAAAGGCAGGGCCGCCAGTAGGGTCTCCTGGTGGGGTGATTCCGCCGCCGTCTGCGTTATCTGCAGTGTTCACATCAGTCGTACTACCGGGCGGTACGGTGAATGCGCCACCAGGGACAACCTGAACGTTTTGATCGCCGGCGTTTTGGCTAACTGTGTTACCTAAAACCACTGTGATATTGTCAGTACCCGGTGTAAGCCCAGCTGCGGCTTTCACAGGTACTCGAACAATAATAAATCCATCTTCATCTACCGAGCCACCGTTTGGCAGCTGGTTTGCACCAGGACCCGCGAAGGTGCCAGTGTTGGCGCCAGTGTTGACATCGATAGCAAACGGCGTGGGGGCTCCCCCATTCTCACTGTAGCCAATGATCTGAATAGGGCCTGCTGTGCCAAAGGTGGCATTGTCGAGACCAACGGGTGTGTCAGGAATGAAGAATTGAGTTTGGTCGTTACCAATATTGGTGATGCGGAAGTCGAAGTACACGACATCTTCTGAGCCAATAATGGTGTCACCTTGCGTAGGGCCCGCATCGGTCACGCCAAACGGCGCTTCGGAGACGTTTTCGTTCGTAACGCTAATACCGGCGACTTCTGAAATCGTCAGGGTAACCGTGTTGGATTGCACATCAATGACGGTATTTGTTGCATCGGCGGGGTTCTGAAATGAGCCGAAGGCGGTGTTGTCGATGGTGGTTCCGGCGTCAGTGCCCTCGGCTATGGCAGGCATCATCCAGTTGCTGAGTAGTGCTAGCCCGATCAGCGGAGGGAGACAGCGCTTAGCCGTTTTTCTAAGTCGTCCGGTAGTTGCTTTCATGTTGTTTGAGCGTAGGTATGAATTTAATAAAGAGAAGGTGTTTGAAAGTGCTGTTCGCAACCCAGTCCGACTAAACCTAGAGGCTTTATCGGAGGTGTTAATCTACAGTGACGCGAAAGCGAATGAAGCCATAGGCATCTGTCGGGGTGCCAGGGCCTGTGGCATTGGGGAGCTGAGCGGGGGAAGGAGCAAGGTTTACAATGACGGTGCCGTTGTCGTTGCTGCCGGGGCAGGGGACACCTGGAGTAGCGCTAGGAGAAGCAACAAACTCAGCGCCATCACCGTCGGTGTTGGTGTCGGTGAGGTTGCTGGTGGCGCTGTTGGTAAATATCACCATGGATTCGGCGATGTAGGTGGCGCCCGTTGGGACGCGATCGCACAATTCCACGTTTGTTACTGGAGTGTTCCCAGTTGCCAGATAATAAATGGTGTATTCCACCTCATCACCCGGTTCAACAAATCTTTCGGTGGCACCTGCAAGGAAGGTGCTAATGCCTGCGCCGCTGGTGCCTGCGGGCCAGTTTGGATGATTGTCGTTGTCATCTGTCAGATTGTCTACGCTGTCTGTGAGGCGGTTGCCATTAATTGCTGTAATCCGCTTCACCAGTGCCAGATTAGAGTTTGTAAAGTGACCAAAATCGTTGCCTGTATCCGTCACATTAAAGCTGTTGCCAAAGTTGGCAACTTCTACATTGTCGGTTGTAAATGTGTTGTCTGCGGGCGGTAGCGAAGCAGCGTCTACATCTAAAACAAATCCACCATTGGCTGCGATTGTAAAGTCAAAGGTGCCAGCAGGGTTCGCCGAATTCTGGGAGGCAAGAAGAATGTCGCTGCCGTCGACTGCGCCATTTCCGTTAGTGTCTCTATACAGCCGTACGGTGGCATCTGCTGTGCCCGATTCACTACCACTATCAAATAGTGCATTGGTGTTTGCGTCTAAAAATACGGTTCCCGTGATTCTGTTCGTATCTTCGGTGAGGCAGGCAAGACCTTCATAGTCTCTGAGTCCAGGAAGATTGATGTGACTAATTTCTGTGGCTACGCCAGAGGCCTTGTTTACGCTGTAAAAACGGTTTCTGTCACTGTTGGGCGACGCGTTGTTGCCGGTAGTTGCATAGAGGCTGCCGTCATTAAAGGTAGAGAGGCCTTCTACGTCGCCGACGCCAAAGCTGCCAATAGACGTTGTTGATCCGTCTGTGATGTCGATTTCGATTAGGCGGTCACCGCCGTTATTGCTGTTGTTTGCAATGCCATACAAAACGCCTGTGATAGGGTCGAAGGCGATATCGTCAATATCATCAAACGGCGTCGAGCTGTCTGAGTCAATGACCAAATAATCGATCCCCGGGCCAAACGCATCGGAGACGTGGGCGCCGCTCGTCGGGTCAATCTGTATGAGCAGATCTTCGTTGCCGTTACCTTCTCTTTCTACACCGAAGAGTTGACCTGTAAAAGGGTTAAAGGCAAGGCTATCGACATTGTTAAAGGGTCTGGTGCCGTTGCTGCCGCTACCGGTGCCGAAGAGGCCAAGATTGCTGTAGCTGCCAGTGCTGGTGTTTAGGGTGCCAAGGCTGTCAGCGTCTGCCGCGTATAGTGTGCCGGGGAAGGCTGGCCAGAATGCGATCGCTTCAATCTGTGGTACACCGGATGTTGTTCCAATCTGACCTGCTGTGCCTGTGTTGATGTCGACACTCACCAGCTGATCGCCAGCGTCTGCATAGGCGTAGCAAATGGTGCCGCTGGGTGGCGGCGTCGTGATAACGGTCGTTACGGCGCTATCACGGTTGTTGTTCACGTTGGGGTCGGTGATATCGAGGTTGCGAGAGGCCTCTGCTGTGTTGGTAATGGTGCCAGAGGCTGAGCTGGAGAGTTCGCCAGTGATGGTGTAGGTGGCTACTGCCCCATTATCCAAATCTAGCGTGGTGTTGATGCTGTTGCCGTTGCCATTGTCATCGCCGCAGCTACCGTTGCCGCTAGTGATAGCACAGCTCCATGTCACGTTGTTGAGCGATGCGGGCACTTGGTCTTCAAAGGTGATGCCTTCGGTATCGCTAGGGCCGCCATTGGTGACTGTCACGGTATATACCAGGTCGTCAACTCCAGGCTGGGCGTTGTTCGATATGTTGACAATTTTATCAACAATAATGTCTGCTTCTCTAATAACGATGCCACCAGAGAGATCCACATCTATAGAGGGATAATAGACCCAGGTATCGATGCCTCGGCGATTGCCAAAATTACTTGTAAAGGCATGTCCCCCACTGGCACTGTTGATACCGGTGAGTGCTTCTCTTGGACTGGGAGCGCCGCCATAGCAGTTCGATTCGGTGTTAGGGCTTGTGTTGGTTTCTCCGCTGGCGCAAACAGTGTAGTCAGTGCCTGTGTTGCGATCATCGTAGTAAATGTTGAACGGATCGTCGGCAGCACTGGTTGGTCCCGCAGGTTGATTCAACCTTTGCAGAATGATGCCACTATTACTCTGTTCAGCATCAATTAGAGGAAAGTGGGCTTCTCCTGAGTATTGATTAATCCTGATGTTGTAAGGGGTGGAGCTCGCTGGAACTTTGACTCCGTTGCCATCTAGCCCATCCCACAGAACGCTGTTTGCCCCGAACACGGATCTGCCTACAAAGGTTCGGTCATTGCTGTTGCCATAGATGCCATCTTGATTGAGATCTAGCGTGATAGAAAAAGCGCTCTGAGACGTGCTATCGAAGGTGAGCGTGCCGCCTAGCGGTGCCGTACCTGCTTGTCCTACCGTCCCCTCAATACCGGTGAAGGCAATATTTGTAGGCACAGGGGGCGGATCTGGTAAACTATACAGCCAAGTGTTGCCGGTAGGCGAGTTTGCCGAACTCGGCATGCTGCTGTCAGGCGTGTTGATAAATGTTTTGTGGGTCACGTAAATGCCCACGTCCGGATCGTTTGGATTTTGAAATCCGTATCCGGTGGGTAGCTGTCCTGGGTTGCTGCCTTCAAACTGCAAGGAGCGAAAGATAGAGTCTCCTGTTGTTGTATCAAAGAACCCATTGCGATTGGCAAAAAAGATAAATCCAAATGGATCGGTCCCATTGAGATCTACCCGATATTGGTAGCCCTCCCTGGTTAAAACGGTAAACCTGGAGCTGAGCGATCGCCCATTCGCTCCAATATTAAAGGCATAGTAGTTGGCATACACTCGCCCCGAAATTTTTGTTCCTGCGCTGGACCGCACGGTCACATCCCACGCGGCCACAACCCCAATATTTGGCTGAGTCCAGTTTGCTGTTCCACCAATTGCGCTGGGATTATCGGCAGTGTTGTTTTGGTCAGGGCTAACGAAGTCAATCTCCCAGATGCCGCTTTGCCCGGCACCCACTGTTAGCGTACAAGGAATAAATGTTCCACCGGTGCCATCTCCAGGACCGGCGATTTCTTCCGGCCTGTCAGCAATTAAGCCACTCGTTCCGCAGGTTCCAGCTGTGCCGCTAGGATCGCGGTAGTTGATAATACCAGTGCCTATGCCCACTGCGCTTGAGCCTAGGTCGATGGTTTCTCCTGAGTCAGCGTACACTTTGATGATGCTTCGGCGGGGAATGTCACCATTTTCATCGGTACGAAATTCTAGGTAGGGTCTATCGCCACCACTACTGACTAAGTCTTGGCTACCTTCTGCGTGAGCTGCCGTCGTAGAAAGTCCTGCTATGGATCCTAAAACCGCTAATCCACCTAAAATTTTGAAGTAAGTTTGTTTCCTCATTAGTTAGCAGAAAATTCCTATGACGAGCGATCGCACCGGTCAAAATACTGAACAGGTCAAAACATCAAATCAACACACCTAGTTGAGTTTTCCCAATCTCAAGACCGAACGCTATCAAGGCTCTATCTGTAAATCCTCCTCCTGAGTAACAAAGGTAATATCTGCCCCACGCACATCTTTAAAGACAAGTTCCACTCGGCGATTGCGGGCATAGTTTGTGCGGTCTGTTTCTTCTACCAGCAGTGCCGTTTCACCAAAGGATCGAATGGTCATTCGCGCGGGGTCAATCCCTCTGCTAAGCAGATACTGACGTGCGCTTTCTGCTCGGCGCCGAGCGAGGTCATGGTTGTATGCTTGAGTGGCCCGTGAGTCCGTATGTCCATGCAGCTCAACAACAATGTTCGGATAGTCTTCGAGTACTGTCGCAATTTCGTCTAAGACTGCTGCACTTTCTTCGCTAACGTGGTCTTCGTCTAGCGCGAAGTGAACATTGCGTGGCACCGTTAGTGAAATGACCTCTGGTATGGGTGCAGGTTCAGCAGGCGGTTCTATCACTGCAGACGGCGCAGTTGTGCAGTTAGGCATGCTCTGATTTGTGATGTTCTCAGAAGGCGTGTTTGCCCGCTCTTCTAGATTGCGAATCGTTGTGTTTTTCGCCGGTTCTGATGTGCCATAGACCGGATCTGTTGCGATCGCACTCAGCACCTCTGAGCCCACAAGCGTATCTAGCACAAACTCAAATTCACCTTGTTCATTCACCGTTTGAACTGCTAACGGCTCGGAGAGGGGGCCGTATCCGTAGGCGGGGCCGTAAGCTTCGTACAGCTGCACCTCACTATTCGCATCCGCCGTGCCACGAATAATCGCGCGACCATCGATTACAAAAAATTCAGAACTGACAAACAAAGGTGCATTCACAGCTCCGTTGCCGGTATCTTGTCGGCGGTTGTGAGAGTTTCTTCTGGGGTTGGGGCCGTCACCTCGCTGAAAATCTTGCGGAGTGCGATCGCGTCTTGCATTTAGGTCGATGCTCAGCCCTTCTATCTGCTCAAACCAGTTGCCGGTAATCACATTGTTGATGCTCTGCGTATTGGGCCCTTGCCCAAACGCAGTGACTACGACGCCACCCCCTTTTTGATGAGAAATACGATTGTCTACAATCTGGTGATTGTCACCCATCACATACACTGCCGCTCGGCGCAGCCGCTGCCCATTGAAGCGAATATCGTTGCCGGTAATGGTCACCGCGCCCTCCGGCTTAAACATAAAAATGGCGCTTCCGTCATTGCCGCACATCAGGTTTCCTTCGATGCGGCCTGCCTCCACGCGCCCATCTAGCCGAACCGCATCCGGCATCCCAGAGAGCCCGTTACCCACCAAAATATTGTTGATTACTTCCAAGTTGTCGGCTTGCCGACCGGTGATAACGCCGCTACCGTTGTGATATTGGATCCGATTTTGAAAGACCCTTGTGCCCTCACTATCGAATACTGAAACGCCGAAGGCAGAGCGCGTTTCTGGCCAGCTCTCATCGGGTAAGAGGCCTAGCCAATTGTGTTCGATGACAATGTTTTTGGGAGGTGTTTCCTGCGGTTGCAAAGTTTGGGCTGCATCAGCCGTTTGATGTTCTCTGTTCTCTCTGTTGAGTGGGATGTGCCGGTGAGAGATAAAAATATCTGCAGGTGGCGTTGTGTTTGTAATCTGCTCGGCCGCGTTGAATCCATACAGGCTCAGCCCACGTACTGTGATATCGTCTGCGCTGATCGTGAGGCCTCGAAAGACTGATGTTTCTTCAGCCGGATGCAGTGAAACGAGCGGAACGGGAATGGGTATTTCTGCAGTAGCTGACCGCTCAGCCTCGTATCCAGGCTGGGTGGTGCCATCTATGGTCACGCCGGGCCGCATGATGGGCGGCAATATCGAGTCGAGGGCAATATCTGTCTGCGCTGTTGGCAGGTCGAAGGTAATGAGCCATCGGTCAGTGCTAGATGGCTGTAGTTGAGATTGTTCTGCAGTGCTGAGGTCGTTAAGCGTTAGGGTGCCGTTGGTGAGGGCGATCGCTTCACGCAAAGTGACAACGGCATCTGCCTGAATAGAGCCATCTAGCGGGCTGTTTACGGTGATTTGTAGTGGCTCAGATACGGGGTCAGTGGGTTGTGCGATCGCATCAGCCAAACCTACGCACACCCCCACCACCGCGCTCAGCGTGATGCACCCAGCCAGTCGCCGATATTCAAGATGCTTCAAGGATAAATATGCCATCTTTCAAATCTCAATACTCAACTGCGTCTGGATAGTTCTCTTCGCTGTCAGAGGATTCTGATAGCAGCGCATCTAATAGATTTTCTGCACTGGTGGTTTCAGTGTGTTTTCCGCTGTCCGCCTCGCTCTCGATTTCATTGAGCATCCTTCTTTCAACGGCGTTCTCCACCGCGCGATCTACTGTGCGCTCAACGGCGGTTTCAGCCGCGGTTTCTGTAGCATTCTCAGCAGTCGGCTCATTCTCCGTCGCATTCTCAAGAGATGCTGCGGTAGGCTGCTCTTGAGAAGAGTCGTGAGAAACTTCAACAATAGATTCGCGCTGCTGAACAGGTGCGGCAGGCTGTGTCCCAAATCCGTTCAGCAGGCCGCTGAGCTTGGCGGTCGCCCCGATATAAAATCCGCCTGCGCTGCGGTTTTCTCCAAAGTCGTAATCTGTTGCGCCTCCGCTGTAGCCTGCCGAAATTCGCAGGTCTGGCAGCGGATAGTATCCCGCCTCTACAGAAAAACCGGTTTCGTTGTAGCCGCTGCCGCCAAGCCAGCGCGCTTCGCCGACCATATCCCAGCGGTAGCCAAGCCGGTAGGTCGCTCTGGCCTGGGCGAGCTGCACCGTGCTGTTGCTCGAAAAGTTGTTGCCAGCAGTGCCAATGTCTGTGCTGCTGTTGCGAATGGCATATTTGCCATACAGCTCCCATCGCCAGTCGGGGGCATAGATTGCCTCTGCCGAGAAGAGATGTTCTTGGGTGGTGGTGCTGGTACCGGTGCTAGCCGTGACGGGTAGCGTGTTCGGGTTTTGGCGATACTCGTAGCGCAAGAGCGCATTGAATCGGTCATCATTGGGGTCGCGGTAAGCTAGCCCTAGCTTCAGCAGGCTCGTGGTGCCCGCCCCTCTCAAGCTCTGATTCGCCGTATGGGCCAAGCGATAGTCACCCAGCACGGTCAGCGCCGGGGACAAGCGGCCCAGGGCTGAAGCTGTCAAGACGGTGTTTGTTCCTTGCGAAGAGCGCCGATGCTCAAATCTCGTACTCGCTTGGAAGTCAGCACTATCGGTGTAGGAGAGCCCAACGTGATAACTTTCGCCGCCCGAGAGCCTGAGCGCAGAGGCGTTGTTCCCAGAGGCGAAGGGCTGACTAACCTGCGTGCTGACTGCCGTTTCGTTACCCAGGGTGCTAAATGTTCTCTCATAGCCCAGGTCTAGGTTCAGCCCTGGTGCGAGCACAATGCCTTGCTCAAGCCCAATGCTGCCCCCTATCTGCCTGCCATCTACCGTCGAAAATCGACCGCGAACGGTCGTGTCTGTGCTAAAGGTGTGCTCTCCGGTCACGTCTAGACTGGTGGAGCTACCTCGGCTATTGCCCCCGCCCCCATAAAATATTTGATTGAGGCCTACATTGACGCCGCGCATCACTTCCCAATTCAATCCCAGCAGCGTACGGCTAGGGTAAATAGGGTCTACGTTAGAAGAAAGATTCAGTTCGTTTTGGGCGACGAAAGAGAGTTTTCTGGTGATGGGCGTTGTAAAGCGACTCCTGAGCTGGTCAGAAGAGACATTGCTATCGCTGTTGATACGGTCGGTGCGATCGCGATGAATCCAATCTACTTCTGCGGTGCTGCGGCCTATTTTCTGGGTGAGCCCCAGAGAATAGGTGGTTAGCGAATTATCGACCGGTTGGCTTGTGGTTTCTTCTAGCCCAGAGAGCAAGGGAGAAATAAAGGGATCAATGCGAGGCGTCGTGCCAAAGTTGTCTTCGTGGTCAAACTGGGCTCGCAGCGTCGTGGTAGATCCTAGCTGCCCAGATAGCTGAGCGCCATAGCGAGTTTGCCCCGGCACAAAGCTCGTCGTGGCTAGGTTGCTAAATCCCGTATCGGTGGAGCGGTAGTAAGCCCGGCTGTTGAGACCGCCTAGGCTACCGTCAAATTCTACGCGATAGGCATTTCCAGAAACGGTATCGCTGCTGTCAAAGTTGTGTGAGGAGCGAGCGACCTCTGCGGTGAGGTGTGCGTTCTCACCTAGGGAGATGCGAGTATCTGCGCCGAAGAGTGTAAAGTCTCGATTGCCTTGATTTTCTGTGAGGTAGCTGGTGCCCAGCCAAGACTCTCTTCCCTGCTTACGATTGAGCGTGTACTGCAGGCGCCCTGCCAACACATTGGTATCGCTACCATTTTCATATTGGTAGGTGGCGACGATGCGACGAACCAACAGCTGACCAAACTCATCGACCGTCGTCTGCATGATCGGGTCAGAAAAGAGTAAGGTTCCTCTGTCGTAGTCAATATCGTAGTCGAGGCCTCGGCTCAGCTGCTGACGGTCTAAAACGGTTCCTGGCCTTTCGAGCTCTTCGGTTTCTAAATAAACCGTTTCACTGCCAGAGACAATATCTCTTTGCGAGGTAAAGTAAAAGCCGCTCGTGCCATCCGGTGGGATCACATCTCGCTGAAAGCCTTCTACATTGTTGGCATAAAAGCCTGTCGCGGCCAGATTGCCAAAGTTGTAGCTGGCTTTGAATCCGTGTAGCTGACGCGTCGTAGAGGTGAACACCTGAGCCGGTGTGGCAAATTCTTCGGTATCAAAATCGCCCCACATCGCATAGTCAATACCCGCCGGATTGGAAGGCGAATTTCGCTCAAACCGCAGGTAGAGGCTATCGAGAGAAGGGGCAACCGCATCTGTGTGTGAGTCGTCTCCGTAGGTCGCGTAGGCATTGTCGCAGCTGCCTGCGCTAGTGCTAAAGAGTGCGGTTTCTCCTCTGCAGTTTTCATTCAGGCTGCGATCGCTGTTGTAAGCACCCGTATACAGCCACTCACCCAAGTTTCCGGTTGCAAAAACAGCCGCATCGATATCAACTTCGTAGCTGTTGTCGTCATCGATTGGCAAAAACTCGCGAAAGCTGTCGTAATAGTCAGTACCCCGTGCGCCCACCCGCAGGTCGACAACGCCAGACAACAAGCTTGGCCGCTGCGGCGTCACAAACTGGATTTGGCCAAAGGCTTGATAGCCGCCCACACTGGCCTGCAGCTGTACCAAATGGGATTCGAG
>JBCBFY010000101.1:0-19376 GCA_038527325.1 Cyanobacteria bacterium J06614_10 | reverse complement strand
CGCTCTATCTTGCAGCCCGGTATTGACTGGCTCGAGTCGCGCACAGGCATTCCGGTGATTGGGGTGATTCCTTGGATCAGCGATCGCTCTTCAGGCTCTAGCAGCTCCAAGGTCCCCACAATGTGGGCAAACACCCCGCCTCGGTCAATATCGGCAATCAAAATAGTCGGCGCTTCTAGGTAAGTCGCAATCCGCATGTTCGCCAAATCGCGATGCTTCAAGTTAATTTCTGCCGGGCTTCCCGCCCCCTCACAAATCAACAGATCAAACTCTTGACTCAGCCGCGCTAAGCTCTCCTGAATCGCCTGCCACCCAGCACTAAAAAATTCCTCGTAATACTTCTCAGCCGTGGTTCGTCCGATTGGCCGCCCCTTTAGGATCACCTGAGACGTTTGATCTCCTTGAGGCTTCAGCAAAATAGGATTCATTTCGGCCTGAGGCGATACGCCCGCAGCCCAGGCCTGCACAGCTTGCGCGTAGCCAATCTCAGCCCCTGTCGTGCTGACATATGAATTCAGGGCCATATTCTGCCCCTTAAACGGTGCAACTCGCCAGCCTCGACGGCTCAAAATGCGGCAAAGGGCGGTCACCAACATGGATTTTCCCGCATGGGATGTCGTCCCCACAACCATTATTGATTTCACCAGTTGCGCCCCTCGCATAGTTGTACACCCCTCACATTACCCAAACTTGGTCAAATATGAGGCAAAAAATTGATGGAACAGCCGATTACAGAAGATTTCCAGGTATAGAATCACACCCTATTAGTGGCTCAGACGCAATCCAACGCCCACCCCAACCCCCTACACTAGCCAGTCAGGCAACCGTAGTCGTCGCAACACCGTATTTTTTACATAGTCCACAAGGGAAGCTCGTTTGTCCGGACAGCCCTGGGATTGCCACCGGGCAACCAGCTCCCTGCCCAGTGGCGTCAGCCGAAAGCTATCCGTTAGCCCCTGACCATCTACCTCACGGCGCAAAATGCCCACCGTTGCCAGCCACATTAGCTCAGCCTCAGTCGCAACTTCAGACAGCGGCTGCCGGGTGTAGCCCTTCAGCGCACCGCTATTTTCAGCAATAGTAGGTACGCTGACGCTCTCTGTCTTCATCTGGGCAAACAGCTTGAGAAAAAAAGGAGAACTTAGAACAGCTCTTTCAGCACGACGAATAACCTTGGGCGAGTACTGCATAAAAGCGAGATAGAAGCGGGGGTAAGCGACAAAAGTGTTAGACCCGGCCCCAGCGCAGCTGCCTGATTTTCTCGACAAGGACGAGACCAACAAACGGCATACTCTCGACGAGATATCGACGCCACAGTCGCCTTGGCTCGCTCAGTAACCGGTATAGCCATTCTAAACCCAGCTCACTGACATAGCGAGGTGCCCGAGGCTTAGCCCCAGCCTCAAAGTCCACCACAGCACCCACCGCCATAAAAATATCAACAGTCGGTAGGCGATCGCAGTTCCGAGCAATCCACTTCTCCTGCTTAGGCGCCCCTAAGCAAACAGCAACAACATTGGCAGAAGACGCCTCAATCAAAGAGATAATCCGATCACATTCTTGCGGATCAGTCTCGAAGCCGTAGGGCGGCGAGTACTCACCGACAACAATCTCACGGCCAATCCGACCATTCACGCGCGCGCGGGCCTGCTTCGCGACCCCTTCTCTGCCCCCCAGCAAAAATATTTTGACGGCCTTGTTATATCGGTGATAATCACAAAACCAGGGAAACAGATCAGCGCCCGAAAGCTTCTCCTTCAGCGGCTTTCCCAAAAACTTAGAGGCATACATCAGGATTTGACTGTCGCAAATCTTGTAGTCAGCCTTCTTGTACACCTCAGCAAACTCAGAGTCGTTGCGAAGCTTCATGAGGTGATCGACATTGGGCGTAAAAACAACACCCCTTTTCAGAGAAGTCAGTAACTCATGCTTTGAAAGGTTGTCAAAATCTAACCCTAAAATGTCTACCTTTACAGGGGGTTGCACCCCAGGTTGTTCAGCGTTCTCGTGCGAGGAAGCAACAGACGCCGGGCAACTGCCCGCTTGGGTGATGGATGTCGTCTGACTAGTCCGAGGAGACGGATTGAAAGAAGGATGAACCATATTCAGAGGGAGAGCACTCTCAGAAAATGTAAATGAACCCAGCGAAAAAAAAGAACCTCGGAAGACGGAAGAAAATCCTCTCTATAAGCATACAAACCCTGCCAAGCTTCTCAACGAAGCAACGTTTGCAAACCCACACAAACTTCTAGAAAACCCTCATTCAACAGTATTTCATAGAAGCACCTACCGCTAGAAGCAGGTGCAATGACGAAACCAAGAGCAGCTATTCCGTCAAAAACGAGCCTTCAACCGAGCGTGACGACAATTTGAATCGAACCGAACCTTGCATGTATAAAAAGTTACCAAGCTCAGTTCTTATCAACTAAATCATGCCAATTATGCTATTGGCACAAAGGTCAACAGACACCAACCAATAATGACGATTACTTTTTCGTCACACTCCAAAAGACGTCCTGTATTTTGAGTAAGTTCCAGGTAAAAAAGCATAGAAAAATGCCTGAAAAATACGTAGAACGATTCTCGGAGAAATAATCGCTAAATATTCGAAATAGGCCAGAAATATGCCAGGAAACATGCCAGTAGTTTACTAAAAGACCAACCCAATAATCAGTTGAATACAGCCAAATATCCGTTCAAAAAAATCCAAAAAAAATTGCCATAGAAACCATGAAATCTCTATATGTTTTTGTGATCTAAATCACGGCAAACAATTACGTCACTATACCTAAAGACATACTAAAGACATATAAAAAGCGCTTACAGGGCTCACCAGCGACTTGTCGCAGGCGTAATGCGCAAATCCGTTTAGAGCAACCACTTTCAGGTACTTTCAGACCACTATTCTTTGCAAAACACTCTTCTACAACAAAAAATTTAGGATTTAGCTTAGCGCGTTTAGCAAAAGCTCTAAGCATGCCAATAACGTACGCCAACAACGTACGCTAACAACGGTCAGACTATACTCTAGAAAGCCGCTAACATCCACGTAGATTAATATTTGCCATGAGGGGTACAGCACCTCTACTCACTCTTGTGCTGTCTCGGCGTTGATTGATTCACCAGAAAGACGTCCGACAACACCCATACCAACTCAAACGTCCGAAAACCTGCATTTAATATCTATTCAAAGAAATAGGTAGGCTTCTCAACACTTATTGCCACGCACAGGCGTGTAGATACCGTCACAATGCGTCCACGCAATGCGGCTTATATTTGGGAAATCTCTTCACCTTTCGCTGCCCAAAGTGAAGAGACACCAGGCGAAGAAACACCAGACAGCATAAACTCTGAAAACTTGATTTAGGAGACTGGGGTGCTAGGATTCGAACCTAGGAATGGCGAGACCAAAACCCGCTGCCTTACCACTTGGCGACACCCCATCGATTGCGCTTTGGTATTGTAGCACCAGCCTAAGTTTTTTTCTCAGGACCGTCAAGATATTCTTTCCCCAAAACCCTAGCTGAAGAATCCGTCCCAGAACTAGTTCCAGAACTAGCTAGCGATCGCCCGCGCCAAGTCCATCCCCAGCCAGTCTCCGTTTTTACAATAGAGGCGATCGCAATCGCACTCACCAACAGTCCACCCAGCCATCCCAACCACAGATACCGTGCCGGTTGCCCAATCGTTCTCGCCGCCGCCCGCCGCAAATACAGCTGCCACAGCACCGCGATCACAGCAGTTAGCCCTAACCCAAGCACAGCTTTCTGCGCCATCTCAGACCAGCCGCCCCCAATAGCAAACTGCTGCCAAACGCTACCCAGCAGTCCAGCAACTAACCCCACCCACGGCATCACGAAAATCAAACTCACCGCCGCCGCAGAAATAGCCGTCAACGCAATATTTCTGCCGCTCCCCAAGTGGTAATTTTTAGTCCAGCCTTCCCACAGGTCGCCCAGCGAGCGATACATCCGCACCGCTGCCACCTCCAGCCCCAAAACGTAGCGTAGCTTTAGGCCCTGCCCCTTTATCAGCGCCGCCAACGCCAAATCCTCCACCGCATCAGCCGCAACAGCGCGATGCCCGCCAATTTTGTCGTAAGCCGTTCGCCGAAACAACATGAAAGGTCCCGCGGCCAAAGCCAGCTCCGGTCGCTCCGGATCGTTGACCCCCTCAAAGTCAAAGCCCACCGCAATCAGATTCGCCATAATCGGCTGCACCAGCCATTCTGAAAAGCAGCCGCAAACAATGGCAGGCGCGCAGCTGAGCAGATCTGCCTGGTAATGTTGAGCATTGACCACCGTACGCGCGATCGCCCGCTCCGTCAGCCGCACATCAGCATCAATAAACAACAGATAGTCACCCGTCGCTTGCTCAGCTGCGCGATCGCAAGCCCAGTTCTTCCCCCGCCAAACCTGCTCAGTCGGACGCCGCCCCGCAGATATCACCCTGACACGGTCATCTTTTTCTGCCATCCGCTTAGCCAGCTGCAAGGTGTCATCCGTCGACTCATCATCCGACACGATCACCTCCAGCCTTGATCCGCTAGGCCACTCATTCGCCAAAATAGCCGCCAGGCACGCCTCAATATTCACCGCCTCGTTGTACACCGGCACGATCACACTTACAGCCGGTAGCTGCGCTGGCAGCTGCTCCAGCGCATCCAGCCGAGGCGCAAGGGAGATAGACCGCTGAAATCGCCGGTAAAAATCGCTCATCGCGACAATACTCACCAGCACGATTCCCAGCAGCAAAACCCAGGGATTCTGCAACAGCATCGTCCATTCCACCAGCCTCAACGCTTCGCCCAACTCCGCCATACCCTCTCCGATATAAACCCACAGCTTTAACCCCGCTGCACTAGCTTAAACTGAAGGTTATGTTTCTCAAGCACCTCTATCTACAGAACTTTCGCAACTATCAGAGTCAATCTGTCGCCTTTAGCGCACCCAAAACGATCCTCTTGGGAGACAATGCCCAGGGCAAATCCAACCTGCTCGAAGCCGTCGAGCTACTCGCCACGCTCAAATCTCACCGCACCAGCCGCGATCGCGACCTCGTGAAAGAAGGCGCCACCACCGGACACATCAAAGCGCAGCTACAAAAAGACATCGGCCACAGCGAACTCAATCTCGTTCTTAGAAACGGGGGCCGCCGGGCCACCATCTTGAACGGAGAAACCCTCAAGCGACAGCAAGATTTCCTCGGTACCCTCAACGCAGTGCAGTTCTCCAGCCTCGACTTGGACCTGGTACGTGGGGGACCTGCCGCGCGCCGCACCTGGGTAGATACCCTGCTAATTCAGCTAGAGCCCGTCTATGCCTACATCCTGCAGCAGTACAACCAGGCCCTCAAGCAGCGCAACGCCTTCATCAAACAGCACACCACCGAAGAAGACACCCAGCCCCTAGATCCCACCCAGATGGCGCTCTGGGATGCCCAGCTCGTCACAGCAGGCACCCGGGTGATTCGACGACGAGCCCGCGGGCTGCAGCGGCTCATCCCTCTCGCCCAGTCTTGGCACAAAGCGATTAGCGGCGATAGCGAATCCCTCCGCATCACCTACCAGCCCAACGTCCTCCCCGAAGACACCGCCCCACAAGACATCAACGATCCCACAGAGATTCAGCAAGCCTTCTTCGAAAAAATCAAGTCGAGAGCGATCGCTGAATACCACCAGCGCACCTCCCTCGTTGGCCCCCATCGAGACGATATTGATTTCACCATCAATCAAACCCCCGCCCGGCAATATGGCTCCCAAGGGCAGCAGCGCACCCTCGTCCTCTCGCTCAAGCTCGCCGAACTGGTCCTGATCGAAGCCGTCATCGGCGAGCCCCCGCTCCTCTTACTCGACGACGTCCTCGCAGAGCTAGACCTCAAACGCCAAAACCAGCTCCTGGAAACCATCGAAGATCGCTTCCAAACCCTGATCACCACCACGCACCTCGGCGCATTCGATGCCAAATGGCTCAAAGAGTCTCAGATTTTAACCGTCTACGACGGGGCCCTCATCTTGTCTGACTAGGTCATGCTAGGCACTACGCCAGCTTACTCAGCGACTTGTCTAAAATAGCAAGCGCCTCTTCAACATCGGCTTCCGTCACAATCAACGGCGGCACCATGCGCACCACCTTAGGTCCAGCAGGGATCACCAGCAAGCCTTCCGCCAGTGCCCCCTTCACCACATCTAGGGCCACCGTCTCCACGTCTGCCCTCAGGACCAGGCCATTGATCAAGCCCCAGCCCCGCACACCTTCGCAGAGGCTTGGGTAGCGCTTTGCGATCGCCCTCAATCCTTTTCTGAGCTGCTGACCGCGCGATCGCACAGTTGCCAGCAGATTTGTCTCTTCCAGCGTCCGGCACACTGCCAAGGCAACCCCACACACAAACGGATTTCCCCCAAACGTGCTGCCATGCTCACTCGGGCCCAGCACATCACAGTGGGCCTTCGTCAAAATCGCCCCAATCGGCATGCCCCCGCCCAGCCCTTTCGCGGAGGTAAAGACATCCGGCTCTACGCCCACCGTCTGATACCCCCACAAATTGCCAGAGCGGCCCATCCCCACCTGCACTTCATCCAAAATGAGCAAAATACCCAGCTCATCGCACAGCTGACGCACCCGCTTGAAGTACACCGGATTACCCGGGCATACGCCCCCTTCGCCCTGCATAGGCTCCAGCAAAATCGCAGCCACCTGCCGCTGGTCGGTATCCAGCTCAGCGATGGTCTGCTTCAGCGCATCGAAGTCGTTGTACGGCACGTAGTAAAAGCCCGGCATCAGCGGATTGAAATTCTTCTGATACTTTGGCTGTCCAGTAGCCGTCACCGTCGCCAGAGTCCTGCCATGAAAGCTCGCCTTTGCCGTCACCACAATGGGCGCCTCTATGCCCAGCTGCGTGCTGCCATACTTTCGCGCCAGCTTAATCGCCCCTTCATTCGCCTCCGCCCCCGAATTGCAGAAAAACACTCGGTCCGCGCAAGACCGCGCCGTCAGCCATTCAGCCAGTGCCCCCTGCTCAGGGATGTAATACAGATTCGAGACGTGCTGTAGTTTGTTTATCTGAGCGGTTGCCGCTGCCACCACCGCAGGGTGAGAATGGCCCAGCGTGCAGGTCGCAATTCCAGCGACAAAATCTAAATATGTTCGTCCCTCAGAGTCCCACAACCGACAGCCTTCGCCCCGTTCCATCGCAATTGGGAAGCGGCCATAGGTACCCATCACATGCTGATCAAACAGAGTCGGGTCAAAAGCCTCTTGCGCTGGCATCTGCTTCAGGCGCTGAGGATCCGGCAGAAGGGTAGAAGAAGCCATAGGAAATCAAGAAAAAGACGACAGAAAAACAGAACAGAAGACGGTGGCAAGCTGCCATTAGTGACCAATTTTAGCGTGACATCGATCTGTAGTCTCTGCCACCTTTCGGGCAAATGTACAGCATTGATCACTTTGATACACCCGCGCCAAAGTTCGCCGCTCATCAGAAAGGCCAGCCCCAAAGGAGCTGGCCTTTCTGATGAGCGATATTACGCAGCAATTGCTAACGCCTTGCGCTATCTGCTGCTGCGCGATTTGCTGATCGAACTGCTATCGAACTGCTATCGAACTGCTATCGAACTATGAACTACTGATCGTCAGATAGCTGAATGGTGAAGTTGAGCGGAGACGCTTCATTCCCCAAAGATACTGCCAAGAAGCAGCTGCTTCCCGCATTGGGCAAAGACCAAACTAAATCTAACGTACCCGGCTGCGATCGCAGCGCTCTTTTTTCTAGCTCTCCATTCCAAAGGCGAATTTCGCCGCCCTCAGGAAGGATAGCCACCACCGACAGTTGACCCTGAATCTGGCTAGGGTCATAAATAGCAGATAGCTTGAGTACCCCAGTAGGCGTTACCCAGTCACGGGTAACATGGGGACTATCAGCCGACAGCGTCAGCGTTAGCGCGCTCAAAATTTCCTGCGCAGCCAGCATAGAAAGCGCAATCTGCTGCTCAGGCTTCGCTAAATCGTAGTCTCCAGCGACATTCACCAGCTCTTGGGTCACCGCCGCCTGCGTTGCACTGTCCGAACGATAGGCAGGCACCAAAACCATATCTGCAATGGGCTCTAAGATATCGCCTTGGCCAGGAAACAGCGTTTCTACAGCGCGCACCAATCGCACACCTTGCTTGCTCGAAGAGCGAGCAAGCTCCTGGCAGCGCTCAAACAAAGTCGCCAAAACAGAAGACGGCAACAGACTCGGCACCTTGAGCGTACTGACATGTGCACCCCATAGCGCTGGAATCGTCACAGCAGGAACGCACTCAGCACCTACAGAATCAGAAACTTCAGCAGGATATTCACTAACCTCCGACTCCCAAGGAAACAGAGGGGGATTATTTTCGTACTCCAGCAGGAGACGTTGTTTTAACAAAGATTGAAAACGTTCTTGCACAGCGTGGATTTCTCCGAAGTTAAACGACTGAGCCGTCTGAGAGGATCCCTCCTTAGTAGAAAGGTCTCTCGAAGCCACGGAAAGCCCAGGATTGAGTGTCGCCAAGAAAGCATTAAACGACACCGTCCTAGAAGATGTAGATGGGGTAGGGGCTAGATTGTTAAACCTGGCCTCATGCCCTTGTTGGTAAACAGGCTTACTAGACGTTGCATCAGACCCGACTCCGAATGAATTCACCTCTAATGGTTTGACTTCCGATGTAGACCCATTTCCTGATGGTATAGAAAACGTCGGGTCAAACTTTTGCAGAAGCCTTAGAAGTAAGTTCTGAGTATTATCTGAGTCATTATTCATACACAGCCATGCGAGTCCGGACAGATTCTACAAATTCCGAATATCCCACGCCTGTTCTAGCAGTTTAGACCATTGCTTACGCAGCTGAGTCGCCGTGATGTCAAGCGCTTTAGATATTTCTTGGTCACTCATCGCCTGCTGCTTCAAGTCCAGCACCTTGGCTTGGGTCTGCGAGATCTTCGTCTGCAGGTATTCCCACTGCTGAGGCGTGAGGCCCAAGTTCTTCCCTAATTCTGCCCCCAACCACTCATGAACTAGCTCCCAGTTATGCGCGAAAGAAAACTTCAGCAGATGATACTTGAAACGCTGCTGCAGGTAGTCCCGCTCGCGGGGCGTAATGCCCAAAATCTCTTCTATCTCTTGCGTCGGCAAATCTATCAGCCGCAGACTAAAGTAGTCGGCGCAGTCTTTCTGGCCCTTTTCTACTAGGTAGTCCATCAGTTGCTCTATCACCCGCTCGCGGACCGTCGTCTCCGCATCATCTTCGCCTTCGCGGGTCGTTAGCTCCTCTCTGAGGCGCTGCAGTGGAGCGGTTCTAGGCTGCTCCGAGTCTCCCCCTTCAATCGCCTGCTGAATGTCGATCACCGTTTCGGGTGGCTGCTGCTTCGAGAAAGTCTGCGTCCGCAGAATAATCAGCTGCTGACTTCGCCCCCGTGAAAGCGGAATGCGCCGCTTGGCATAGCGTTCGGTAAAGGCCATGTATTCGGCCAGCTCCAGAGAAGACCGTGGCCGATAGTTAGCCGCCGTTTCATTCTCCCGGCGAAAAGCATTGATACTTTCAAAGTAAAAATTTTGCAGAAAGTCTTCGATGAGCGCCACCCGTGCCTGATAGCTCGACTGCACCTGAGGCGGAGTCATGTAGCGATACACAATCGCGCTCAAGCTGCTGTGCAGCTCCAAGCGACCTTTTGTCGATCCCAGCTTTAGGTACCGAAGACACTGCTTTAGACGCAAATCGGCCAAGTCATTCTTCCAGCCCTCTACATCGCCAGAATTTTGAATGCGCTGACTCTCCGTGCAAATTCGCTGCACCTCTTCACTGATCCGCCCAGCCACTTCACGACAGTTTCGCGCTGAAGCAGCAGTTTTCTCACTTAGTTCTTGGCACAGTCGCTCGAAAAGCGTTTCCACAACTGATTACAATTATTCCCTGATGGTAAAACGGTTGGATAAGCCAACGCCCAACGCTACTCGGCCAATCGGGGCGAAGTGACCGGCAGTGCTAACTGCATGTCATGCAGTTTAGGTTGATTGACTTAGCACCCTAAAGAGTTGGGCTTGAATGAACAACGTAGTTGAGCCAGCTGAGCTTAAATACAGGACATCAGAACAGCGCACCTGAGGAGGGGGGCATACACCCTTGCAGATGCCTTACAGCTGACAACCAACTTCATAACAAGCCAACGTAAAAGTGTGTAGATGTTCAGAAACTGATATTCAGAAACGGTGGGTTTAGCCGCTTGGTCAAACTGCGCTAGACAGTAGCACACCTAAACCGGGCAAAGAGACGAATTCGTGCGGGTCGAGCTAAAGAGCTGCGACGGTAAAGGACTGACCGTAATTGTTTAGAAGGCAAGCACCCTTATGAGAATAGACAGCAGCACCCGACTTCTAAACAATCTGACGGGATATTCATAGAAGTATTAAAGTTGGTAGGTGCAATCCTTGCAATTTCTACACCTGTTTGGCGAGCTATTTTCGACCCTAATTTTTTCAGGTATTTACACCCTCTAAGCGCAATCCCATGGATATTGACCAGCAGCTGCAAGCCTTAATCGATGGCGCCCCGCCAGAAGCAGACCTCAAAGCTGCTATCAAGATAGTTTCGCCCGTCATCCAAACAGTGGCCAAGCAATTAAAGCACCCGCAATACTATATTTTGCAGTCGGTCAATAGGCAATGGCTGCAGGCTACCATCGCCCAGAAAACCTCACCCAATCAGAAAAAACGAGTCATTTACGCCTACCCATCGCTCGCCGCTGCCGCAGGCGACAAGCTGGCAAAAAGTAATCCTGGACTCATGGCGCTGCCCGTACCGGTTGCCCAACTCCTCTTTCAGCTGCCATCCATTGAGCCTGTAGACAGCATGATTTTTCTAGAGACAGATAACCGCGACCAGGCCATAGAAGTCCGGCGAAATGACCTTAAAGTTTTATTTCAAAATCAGCTAACACAGACGGTTAACCCACAAGTACCACCAGACATCGCCTAAACGAGCCGGATATGGTTCTGCAACTAAATAGCCCTGATAGCCAGGCAGAAATAGACAGGCCAACCGCTTAGAAACTATATAAATCAAATAAATGCATTCATAAGCAATAACCTGAGTAGCCTCCTACTCAGGTTATTGCTCAATCTTTATTCGTCAGCGATCCAAGCCTAAAGGACGTGACTCGAAACTAGCTCGAAGATAAGCGCAATCACAAATCCAACCATCGCCAAGCGGCCATTCCACAGCTCAGCGTAAGGAGTAAAGCCCAAACGAGGCTCCGGCTTGTAATACCGTGTAGCACTCACACCTAGGGTCTTGTGATTGAGAGCCGTCATGGCAGCATTCGACTCCAACGCAGCAGACTGCAATTCATCTTCTTTCATGACAAGCGCCTATACTTTTCTCTACTTACCTAAAGAAAGTATAAGCGATGTACAAGGAAATTAACCATAGCTATGGAAATAGCCTATGGGCTGCATAGCGCTACGGTTTTTATGCTTTTTATACGATTCTCTCTCAGTAGCCCACAGTCGGCCAGGGCGGTCCCGCCTACTTATTCTGTGCTCAATGCGCTTCGCTGAGCGGCCATCGCCTGAAATACTTCGCAATACTGCTGTGGTCCTTTCGGAAAAACGACGTTAACCGTCAGCGGATCGGCCTCATCTCTGGGATCGCCAATCCCACCAACGACGACTTCTTTGCCCTGCGCATTGGTTTGGGTCGTCACAGGACGACGGTTGCTGAGTTCTCCGCCGCTGCTATCGACATAGGCGATGAGGGTGGGAATTTCCATGGCTTGGCCAATATTTTGAATGAGCTGAAGGAAGTTGCGATCGCTCCCTCCCCGCTTAAAGGTCGTCCCGTTCTCGGTCTTAAAGCCTTGACTCGTCACCGTATCGCCCACGCCCACCAGCAGCGGCATTTGTGCTGGCTCAAAGTTTTGCAGCGCAACTTTAAGCATGTCATTGAGCGATCGCGGTGCCTGCCGCGCATTAAAGTCCACCCCTAGTGGGTAGTGACCCGTCCGCTCAAAAAAATAATGATTGAGCAGTGCCAACACGCCCGCCTCTTTCACCGCGCCCCTCAGCATGAACTGAAAATCCGTCGTACCCGCCGTCTGCGCATCTGCGAACCACACAGCCTCATGCACAAATCCATCTCGCCCCAGGTTAGGCGCGTAATGCACAAAAAACTGATCGCCCAGCCCTGCCGCTTCAGCCTCCTGCAACAGCTGTTCCATCAGCTTCACCATCTGCGTCTGCAGCGCGATAAATTTCTCCAACCCAACAGATTTTTCTACAAACGTCGCGTGCAGAGAATTGAGATTTGCCGTTGGAGACGCCATATTGTCTAGAACAGACGCCTGCACAACCTGCTGACGCACCGCCTCAGACCAATCAGCACAATGCACCTGCAAAAACTCAGTCAAAACCTGCGCGATGCGAGGCGGTATGCTCGCGAGAAAATCTAGCTCAGCTTGGCTCACCCCAGGATGGCTCACTGTCCCCCGTCGGTCTTGCCACTGCACCCCACCAGCCGCTAGCCCAGGCAGGTACAGCTGCTTTGCCGCCACCGACTCGCTCGGCTCCCCCAAAGCCCGCTCAATAATCGTCTGAAGCCCTCTTTTTCCAACATGCTCACCGTTGGTCAGCACGTAAAAATGCCCGTCTAGCGCAGCTGCCGCTGCCAAGTAAGCCGGTGAAATCTTCCGGGTCAAGGGATCATTCACTAACCCCATACAAACCCCATCCAAATCCTGAATAATCAAAAGATTTTCAGTCTCTGCCAGGCGCGCTTGAAATGCAGAATGGTCTAAAGAAAGGGTCTGAAGCGGTAGCATTGTGGCTGGTCGCAAGCCTGCTTGCGTGCTGAGACATCCCCTTACCTATAGCACTCAACAAGCCCCTAAAAATAGCGCCATAAGTACCCTGTCAATCAGCGACCACTACAGCTAGCCAGCTACCAAGTAGCACTACTCACTCAAAACAGTTACCAGCTAAGCCGTCTCATTGGCAGCCTTGCCAACTGCGCTCACCGACGAATCCGGTAAAGACATATCTGGAACATCGGGCGTCGGCTCTTCTGGAATCTCCAACTGAGTAGGCGACTCACTATCATTTATTGCAGGCAAGTCACTGGCCAAATCTCTGTCCGCCAAATCCTTATCGGCAAGCTCTTCATCCAAACCCGACCGGTCAATGTCCAAAGGAGCGTGGATCGGGTCTGCAGAAGTTTTAGCGTCGTTCTCAAAAGGCTTGAGCGCAGCAGCTGCACTCTCGGCATCCATAGCCAAAATCTCAGCTTGAGAAGCCAACTCAATCTTTTCAGCCTCGGCTTCAGGCTCAATGGGCTTATCAGCGCCTCGCCCCAAAGGTCGTATTCGCCGAATCGGCAGATTGGCTGTCAGCGCAGTCACCCGCTGATCTGTCGCCAGCGAAAACTCCAAAGCATCGAAGTCAACCTCCACATACCGAGAGACCACAGCAATAATCTCCTGACGCATCATCTCCAGCGTCTGAGGATCTAGCGCTAGTCGGTCGTGAGCCAGCACAATCTTTAGCCGACGCTTCACATCGTCCCGGCTGTGCGGATCTTCGGTCGGGCCAAAGAATCTTTCAAGAAGCTCACTGATAAGAGGAATTGCCATGATAGTTAGTCACCTTGATGTCGCTGCCAGTCATATACCCATTTAGAGGCCCCGTCAACCAGGGATCGTTCAAATACAGCCAGTACTACAACCGACTGTCGCGAAACGATTACATGCCAAACAGCCGTTTTAGTCTCGTAAAGAAGCCTTCCTGAGGAATGCTGAGATCCATAAGCGGAACTTTTTCACCCTGCAGACGTTGGGAGACGTTCGTAAAGGCAATTCCAGCTTTTGATAGCTTCTCTTCTAACACCAAAGGCTCTCCTTTGTTAGTTGAAACAATCACCTGCTCGTCATCGGGTATGACCCCCAGCAACGGAATCGATAAGATACCCTGAACATCCTTTACAGACATCATTTGCTCTGCCGCCACCATAGCCGGACGCAATCGATTAATCACGAGCCGAACAGCTTTGATGTCGTTGGCTTCCAACAGGCCAATCACCCGGTCCGCGTCGCGCACTGCCGAAATTTCGGGTGTCGTCACGATAATGGCTTCTCGGGCCGCAGCAATAGAGTTTCGAAAGCCCATCTCAATCCCGGCAGGGCTATCGATCAAAATAAAGTTATAGACCTTGGTTAGCGCTTTGATCAAACGCTTCATCTGCTCCGGCTTAATCGATTCTTTGGAGCGGTTTTGCGCTGCAGGCAATAGCGCCAAGTTTGGCTGACGCTTATCTTTCACGAGGGCCTGATCGAGGCGACATTCGCCCGCCAGCACATCCAAAGCGGTGTACACAATGCGATTTTCTAACCCCAGTAGCAGGTCCAAATTTCGCAGGCCAAAGTCTGCGTCAACAACAGCGACCCGTTGCCCAGCTTTGGCTAAGGCCATGCCTAAGTTGGCGGTACAGGTTGTTTTACCAACACCTCCTTTACCGGAGGTCATAACGATAATGCGGCTCATGGGCTCTCTTTTGTAGTCAGGTCGGCTAAGGCAAACTCGGCGGCGAGCGCAATACGAATACCGTCAGGGCCAATATAGGCTACCTCGGGCTGGTATTGAGCGGGCGGATCGTCTGGCGATCGCGCTACTTTATCTGCAATTCGCAACTGCGTCGGCTGCATGTGCAGGGCCATGATGCGGCACTGGCTATTGCCGCCTGCACCCGCATGAACAACGCCGCGCAGCCGCCCCCAAATGAAGATGTCGCCTTCGGCCACGATGGAGCTGCCCGGATTGACATCACCGAGCACAATGACGGTGCCACGGTGGCGCACCTCTACGCCAGAACGCAGCGTCGTCTGCATGTACAGGGGTTCATCCATGGCCTGCATCGAGGCTTCTTGCCCCTGGCCTAGGTGACTGAGGGTAGTCTGCTGCTCTACCGAGTATCCGGCAGTTGCTGCAGCTACAGCGGTCTGGCGGCGGCTCGCATAAATTCGCTTCAGGGGCAGCTGAGCATCACTGAGCAAGGCATCTATTTCTTGCACCTGCTGACTGTCGAGGAGGCGATCGCGCGCAATCAAGTGCACAGGCGTATGCGGCTGCAAAAACCTAGAGCCGCCCGCGATTCGGCTCTTCAGCTGCTGCCTTAGCTCTTCCCAATAGACAGGATTGCGACTCTTTTCGGGTGCGGGTGGCAAAATTAGCAGCAACCGACCCCCCTCACTCTTAAACTGAACCTGAAGATTAGGATTACTTTCAGGCTTCGTTTGCGCAGGCTCCGCCTCTGGAGAAGCTGGCTCAGGATCAATCTCCAAAATAAAGTTATCGAAGTCGACGCCGTCGGAAGGCGGACTATTTTGAGATGAAAAATCTGGAACCATCTGCCGACACCCTTTGGCCGCACGTCCTAACTCAAGCTCACCAGATCCTCGGCACGTACTTGTCAGCACACGCCTACAGGACTAGCCAAGCCGTAAGCCTTGGCTATCTTAGAACACTATTGCTTTGTGGAACATAGCGCGTGGCTAAATATAACAGACTTATCAAGATGAGTTGATACATCTTGTCTCAGTACGTCCACAGATAGACCACATAGCAAATAGGCTTTTGAGACAGCTACAGTCGTTTTGTTAGGTACAAATGCAACTGGCTAACTCCATGAAAAGTTCATAAAGTCCTGTCAAATCTTTCCGGATCTATCACTTGAAGAAAACATAAATTCAGTTTCAAATCCAAAGATGCGGTCTTACCGTGTAAAGTGCGTAATATCATTCCTCTAAGGTAAAAAACAAGTAAAAATACCTATCAAGCGAATGTTTTGCAGCGGCTAGCTGCCTGTCAGGTCAGCATGGTCGTACTCTAAACGGCTTATTCCCCCATAACGAAAGAGGTGTAATTAGATTAATGGTTAATCGCAAAACGACTTCAGCTTTGACAATCGCAGCCCTTTTAGCCTGCGCCATCCCAGTTAAGTCTGTGGCGTCAACCCTAGTGTTGTCGAGCATCACACCCATCGCAGCGCAGACGGCGCCCACCTTTCCCCTACCTACCGCCGTCCCCGAAAACACAGCCGTGCGCATCAGCAGCGGGTCTGACAATATGAATGCCATCAGCGAAGCACTTCGCAACGGATTCGAAGGCGACTATGCCAACAGTGAAGTTAGCATCGCCGCCAAGTCTGCTGACCAGGCAATTCAAGATGTCTTGAATGACAACGCTGACCTCGCTGCAATTAGCCGCCCACTAACCGCCGAAGAAAAAGCTCAGGGACTGATCGAAGTGCCCGTCAGACGCGAAAAAATTGCCATTATCGTCGGCAGCGATAATCCTTTTGCCCAGAGTATTACCGGCAGCCAGTTTGCACAGATCTTCAGAGGAGAAATCAAAGATTGGTCAGCAGTCGGCGGCTCTGCAGGTCCTATCAAGCTGGTTGACCGTCCGGCATCTAGCGAAACGCGGCAGGCCCTCAAGCCCTATCCTGTTTTCACAACAGCACCTTTTGAAGCCGCAGACGGCGCCACAACTGTCGACGCGGATACGACAGAGGCCGTAGTCAAAGCGCTCGGTGCCGACGGCATCAGCTATGTATTGGTCGGAGAGCTAGAAGGCCAGCCCGAAATCAAAGCGCTGCAGCTCCACAAAACGCCCCCTAGCGACCCCCGCTATCCCTTCTCACAGCCCTATTCCTTTGTCTATGCAGGCGGTGCCTCACCTGCAGTCTCTGCATTCTTGGGCTACGCCACCGGTAACCCTGGCCAGGCAGTGGTAAATGATGCGGGCGTCTCTGGAACAGGCCTCATCCCGGATGCTACGAATGGTGTCGCCGCTGCGGGTACAGCGGCTGGCAATTCAGCAGGCGACGCGGCTACAGGAGGTACAGCCACAGGTGATGCAGCGGGCGGCGGTGCAGCCGGTGGTCAAGCCAACGGTGGTACAGCAGGCACAGCGGCTAACCCCAACGCAGAAGGCTCGCCGAGTGCAGGCGCTGCGTCTGATACTGAGGGTACTACCCCCGGAGCTAACGGTGCAGCCCTTGAGGCCAACGGATCAGGGGCGGATGGTACAGGCGCAGCCGCTGCAGGTGGCGCTGAAGCCGGTGCGCCAGATGGCGTTGACCTCGGAAATGGCACCGCCGACCTAGGCGGCTTGTCAAACCGTGGTCGCTGGTGGTGGTTGCTCCTACCTTTGGCTGGCCTAGGTCTACTGATTTGGGCAGCTGGAAAGCGCGGCAAGGAAGAAGAGACCGGCTACATTACCAACGCAGACCAGAGCGATCGCATCCAAAGTGCATATGAAACAGAGCGGGTTGGTGCTGGCGTAGGGGTAGGTCGCCCTGAAGTAGGCGTAGGTCGTGCTGACATCGGTGGAACAGTAGAAGGTACAGGCCTAGGCAAAGCGGGCTTAGGCAAGATGGCAGCCGGTGGCGCAGCCCTAGCCGGTGGCGCAGCCGCCGCCGGTACAGGGATTGCAGGTCGCATGGGCAATCAAGCCAGTGACCTGGCATCTGGCCTCAAAGGCGGGGTCTCAGGCACGATAGGCAGCGGTATTGAGGGCGTCCGAGGCGGACTCGAAGGTGCTAAAGGTAGCATTGGTGGCCTCAAAGGAACTGCCCAGGGCGGTCTCGGTAATATTAGAGAAGGCATTGATGGCGTTCGAGACTCCGCAAGCAGCAGCCTCTCTGGCATGGGTGATAATATCCGTGGCAGCATCGACGGCGTCAGCGGCTCTGCTGGTGATATGACTGACGGAGCACAAGGTCGCCTTGATGCACTAAAAGGCAACGTCCAAAGCAACATTGATGGCGCTACGGGCACTGCAAAAGCAAGCGGCGAAAGCTGGCTGGACCGGGCAAAACAACGGATCAACGAGGCCACCGATCAAATTAAGGACACAGCGACCGACGCCAAGGACAACATCACCAACCGAGACCAATAGGCTACTGTAGCCTCAGGCCTAGTAGCCATAAAGTAGGGACACTGTACGGACACGATGGCTTGGTCTTCTATCCACGCTAAACTCCATACCCTACTCAGACAGCGAGTCCTGCTTCCCAAACGCAGCCATATCCTAATGGCCGTTTCAGGGGGGCAGGATTCACTGTGTTTGGCGCGTTTATTTCTAGATTTACAGGCCAAGTGGGATTGGCAGCTTGGCATTATCCACTGCAATCATCGCTGGCGTGAGGATGCTGATGACAATGCATCCCACGTCGTGCAGTTGGCAAAACGCTGGCAGCTGCCTGTGTGGGTAAAAACAGCGGGTACCCCGCCAGAGAGCGAAGCTGCGGCAAGGGCCTGGCGATACGGAATCTTTGCCGGCGTGGCTAGAGAGAAGGGGTTTGGCCATGTGGTAACGGGGCATACGGCAAGCGATCGCGCCGAAACCGTTCTTTACAACCTCATCCGTGGCACCAGTATGGATGGTGTCGCCGCCCTCCCCTGGGTGCGATCGCTCGACACTGCCCAGCCAGCCATCAGCCTTGTACGCCCCCTTCTATCCCTCACCCGAGCGCAAACAAAAGAATTCTGCCATCAGCACCAGCTTCCCATCTGGGAAGACAGCAGCAATCAAAACCTCAGCTATCGTCGCAACCGCATTCGCGAGGAGCTGCTGCCCTACCTGCGCACGCACTTCAACCCGCAAGTAGAGCGATCGCTATCCCAGCTCGCTGAGATTACGACAGCCGACATCTTATATATAGAGGAAGCAGCAACGGCGCTTTACCAGCAGACCATCGTTTACCTGCCAGAAAAAGAAACCTGGGAGCTACAGCGCGATCGCCTCCTCAAAGCCCCGCTCGCCCTGCAGCGACGAGTCATTCGTCAGCTGCTACAAAACGCGCTCCCAGAACCGCCAAACTTTCACCAAGTCGAAAAGCTCGTCCTACTGCTTCCAGCACCAAACGGTAGTAAAACCGACCCCTATCCAGGTGGCTGGCTGGCCCAGGTATGTAAACCTGTCATTCACCTAACCCGTCCAGAAAACAGGCAGACACCAATTTCTTAAGGTTTAGATCACGATTCTGTTTGGTCTAATTACTGGCGTTGTGATGACCTACCCTACAGAACGTTGAGCGCCAAAAAGCTTGTGGGGAAAAGAGTCCGACGACACAAAAGGATATGAATTTAAGTAAATCTTGCTTGGAGTAGCTGCTCATTCGAAAGTCTGAGAAACTTTACAAAAGTAATTACTCCCGCTAATATTAATCCATAGGCAAGGCTGACTTTTTGCAGCCGAGTCTCGTACCTCGATAACTAAAAAGGATTCATAATGACTACTACTCTACAGCAGCGCGAAAGCGCTTCCTTGTGGGAGCAGTTTTGTCAGTGGGTTACTAGCACCGA
>JBCBFY010000100.1:0-19804 GCA_038527325.1 Cyanobacteria bacterium J06614_10 | reverse complement strand
GCTTGAACATTCTGAACTTGCAAAAATATCCGATGAGGGTAACGCTGCTTCAAAATGTTTTCCTAATCCGACACGATCAACGGCTAGTCCTTCGCCGACAATTTGCAGCGCCTGGTTTACCGCACTGTCGAAGTCTTCATCGGTAAGCATGATATTGGCAGCGGCGGCAGTGGCTGCAAGAATGCGATCGCGCTCTGCCAGCTCAGCGACTCTAGCTTTGGCAGCAGCTTCTTTTTCTTTACGAGTGCGATCGCGCTCAATGGCACTGCCAATGCAAGCCGCCGCCGTCTCCAGCACCGCAATTTCAGCACCGCTCCACACTCGCTCAGTCACACAGTCATCAAATCCAATAACCCCCCAATAATGACCAGCCACCAAAATGGGAACGACAACCGATGACTTTGTTGCAATATCCTCATTAGCCTCTGCGGCAATCCCTTCTAATTCTTTTGTAAGAAACTGAACCGCCCTACCTGCCGCCAATGGCGCCGTTATCTTTTCCGGAAATGCATTCGATGGAAACGGAAACTGCTCTGCAATATCTTGAATAGCAATAGCCCTAGACGAACTCCATTCGTAAGGCGCGTTCCAAAACAACTCATCTGGCCCATTCGGATACACATTCTCAAACACATACACCCGATCCTGCCGCGTTCCTTCTCCCAAAATCCGTAGCGCGTCAGGAATGGCCACTGATAGCTCATCGATCGCAACCAAACGCTGCGCTGCCGCATTCACACCATTGAGCAGGGCATCCCGCTGCTGTAGCTGCTGAGTGTGGGCTTCTAGTTCCCTTAGGTTCTCCCGCTGCTGCAGCGCCGCTGCAAAATTCGCCGCTGCCGTCTGGAGTACCGCAATCTCCGCCTCGCCCCATACCCGCTCACGGGTACAGTCATCAAAGCCAATTAGCCCCCAAAACTGACCCTCCACAAAAATCGGAACCGTTAACAGCGATAGAACGCCTCCCTCTTTCCCCTGCTTTGCCTTTCCCGCGTCAGACAACTCTCTCGTTAGTTTCTGGACCGCTCGTCCTGTCTTCAGCTCGGCCAGCCACGCTTCAAAGCCAACATCTTGGTAGAAAAAGGGATACTGCCCTGGAATCTCGCGAATGTTGACGATACCTTCAGCTGTCCATTCATACGGACAATCTGCGAATTCTTGCTGTGTAGCTGAGTCTCTTTGGTTTTCAAAAATATAAATGCGGTCAATGTCTGTTGAGCGTGCGATCGCCTCCAGCGCCCCATTCACCGCCGCATCAAAATCTGCAATAGCCAGCAACCGCCGCGCCGCCTCAGCAACCCCTTCCAGCAGCGCCGTCTGCCCCAGAGCTGCGTTATCAGAACGGCCAATTCTGCCCTGCCGCGAGTCAACTTCATCAATATTGGCTATCCCTACCATAGGCTTGAAGGTGTTTAGCGTTTGAGGTTGGCTGGCAGCGAGTGCGTCGGACCCACCCCGACCTCCGCTGCGCTCCGGCCACCCCTCCAGAGGGGATTTTCACCGGCTGTGATGCTGCCTAAGATCGAGCTAAATCACCTTTAAAGCTTGCCTGAAGGTGATCCCCTCTGGAGGGGTGAGACCCCGCGTCGCTTTGCGGCGCTAGGGAATGCGCACCAAGACAAGGAATGCTCACCAAGACAGGGGTGGACGCGCAGCGGACGGGGTGGGTCCAATGTGTACAACATAGACTTGAAGCTTTGCTATAAACCTACGCAGACAAAAAAACGCGCTCGTACCATGCACTGATGTTCGAGCGTAAGCCACTAAAAACAGCGGTTGTAACACTGCCTCGAATCAATACTTAATACTTTACCGAATCCAACCTCCTTCGCATACCTATCCGATCGGTTGGGTTGAGTGACCAACGATAGGTAGTCTTCACTCTTATCCGCCATTCACTTATCCCCTCACTAAGAACAGTACAACTGAATGGTATCCGTATGTTTAGTCGTACGTTCTTCCTATCTCCTGCAGAGACACTGCGCGAATGGAGGGGCTACGCCATCGCGCTTCCGATAGAACCGCCTGGAAACTACTGATTTGCAAAAAAACCAAGCAAATTTCCAAAATCGGAAAAGAGCGCTAAAGTTTTATTTCTAAGAATTGGAGTACCTCATTTAATGTCTTTTGCGAACGCAATGCCCACCCTAAAAGACAACGACCACGTTTTGGGCTCACTTTCGGCCACCCTACTCATGATGACCTACGGCAGCTATCCCTGCCCTAAGACCGGCCTTGCCCACGACGCCGTCCAAAATCTTCGTAGTACGCTAGGTGACCAGTTCTGCTTTATTTTCCGTCACTTCCCTACCGTCGAAAGATATCCCCAATCACAAAAAACGGCTGAAACCGCTGAAGCCGCTGGCAGTCAAGGTAAGTTTTGGGAAATGCACAACAAACTCTTTGACAACCGAGATGCCCTCGATGATGCCTCCCTGGTCCAGTACGCGGATGAACTAGGGCTAGAGATTAATCAATTTCTGCAAGAGCTGGCAAATCACGTTCACCTTGAGCGCATTCACACCGATGTGGACAGTGCTCTACAGTATGGCGTCTCAAATACACCAACCTTCTTTATCAGCGTCCGCCATGAAGGCACAGAAAATTTAGAAGACTTTGTTAAACAGATTATGGGCGTTGCGATCAAAAATGAGAGCAAAACCACCGATAACCCTGTTAACTTAACACCCCCCTCCGAGAATACTAAAACCCCTTGAACGGCAAATTCTAAAATTCTAATTGCCTACTCATCTCGCGATTGCCAGCACGCCTTTAACTGGTCATGTATGGATGCGTCGCTCCAGCCAACAATGGCTTATGACGTTTACCCACTCACCCACACTTCATTCACAGCATGAAATAACAGCGACCTCACGGCGCAGTGGGCTGAATGCAGGCAATCAGACCATCTGAACGCGCCAAAGCATCAACCTGTTTTGAACCTTCCCTTCAGATACACCTAGCCGATCGGCTAGGTGTATTTTCTATTATTTGGCTGAAGTACATCCTACGCTTAAAGCAGAGCGCTTCACATATAGGCAACTCGATACAAAGTTAGGCTAACGGCTAGTCGTAGGCAAAGTAATGCTTCTTTACGATGGGTTCATTACTTCATTCACCTACTCGCATGGAACCCGCAGCTGGCCAAGATCCGAGCGCCTACAGATTTGAGGGTCATTTCGATGGCTTTAGCTGTTATTACAATCCTTCAGCGCTCTACGAGAACCCCGAAGAAAGTCACGGCGCAGTCGAGATTGCAGTTCTATTTGAAAATGCGATCGCCAAACTCAGCTGGCAAGAAAACCAAGCACAACACGAAAAGGTAATCACCGCCGGGCAAGTCTGCATTATCCCTATTGAGCAACCTCATCAGCTAATTCAGCAGCAACCCGGTCCTCTCTTAGCCATTCATCTGAGCACCCAGCTAATTATCGAAGCCACTCATCAGACCTTACGCACGCCCAGCTGGAGCCTCGCCGGAGACTATGGCGTAGAAGATCCCACCCTCATTTTTCTGGCAGACACACTCCGAGGATGGCTAACCCAAACAGGTGAAATCGCCGACCTCTACCGAAAATCATTGGTCAAGCTGATTGCCGTACATCTCATCGCCCACTACGCCAGCGCCGACTTCAAAGCAGAAAACAAAACAGAACTCTTCACAGACCTCAAAATAGGCCCCACCCTAAACTACATTCACAACAATCTCGACAAACCGCTCAAAGTCCCCACCCTTGCCAAATCAGCAGGGCTCAGCCAGTCTCACTTCTGCCGCGTCTTCAAAAAATCCGTTGGGCTCTCTCCCTACCGCTACATTCTCTCCCAACGCATTCACAAAGCCAAACGCCTACTCAGTGAAACCGACCTAGACCTATCCGAAATCAGCTTTCGCTGCGGCTTCTACGACCAGAGCCACTTTATTTTCCAGTTTCGTCGCTTCACAGGCACAACGCCCAAAAACTACCGAGCAATTCCCTTCAATACAGATGATTCTCACGAAAGACAGACGGCTATTTAATTTTTTCTTTAGATTATTAGCGAGCACGATTTACAATCGGCAGCCATAAATTCAAAGACACCGCCATTTATCTCTCATATGCTTTTGTCTGAAAGGTTAGCAACATGACCCATTCACAATTCTCTATCGAACTTACATTTTTTTAACGTCTTTCTACTTCCGTTTAAATCTTCTGTCGTAACGCTTGCCAACGTTCTCTTGATATTCCTTCCGCAACACCATGATTATGAGAAACACCCTCAAATCAACCTCCAACATTAGACTCCAGCGACCGGCAAAGGCTCCCCTCGCTCAACATATTATGTTCATCTCAGACGAGGTAGAGCTGGTAGAAGCGTTGCAAATAGAGCTTTCTCAAAAAGGCTTTCAAGTCAGCATCATTCACGATGGGCTGCGAGGCATCCTCGCCATCAACCGCATGAAGCCCGACCTCGTCGTCGTCAGCTGGGCCCCTCCCCGTCTCTCCGGCATCGACATTTGCCAGCGCCTCAGCACCAACAAACGCAACACCGCCGTTATCCTACTCACCAAAGCAGACAGCGTAGAAGAGCGCATTGCAGGCCTCAATGCAGGCGCCGACGACTGCCTCTCCCTGCCCTTCGTCAAAGAAGAATTCCTCGCCCGCATCCATGCCAATATCAACCACTACCAAAAGCACAAAATAGAAGAACCCCTGCTCAGATACGCAGACCTCTTGCTCAATCGAGAAACTAGGGAAGTGTTTAGAGGCGGCGAATTCATTCACCTCACCGCCAAAGAATTCAACCTCTTAGAGTACTTCATGGAGCACAATCTCCAAGTCCTCACCCGCACCCAAATTTTAGAAAACGTGTGGGGCTACGACTACACCGGCAGCTCAAACATCATCGAAGTCTACATCCGCTACCTCCGAAAAAAGCTAGGCGCCACCCCAGAAAATCGCATTATCTACACCATCCGCAGCGTCGGCTACATCCTTAGAGAAGTCGGCTAGCCCCAAAAAAATAACTCCACCCATCCCACATCAGCCAGCATCAACCCGTCAAATCCATACACACCCGTCCAGTCAGCCCCAAAGTCATTCACCCGCGATCCACTTGAGACACAGCCACTCAAGTGGATTTCTTTTCACAAAAGCATTTTCAAAAAACGTTTACCCCCGACAAACCTAATCACAAACTGTGCCTAAGCTCGCTATCTTCTCATGCTTCGTTCAGACTACGCCTAAACGAGCAGGATATCTTTAAATTGTTGATAGACACCAACCACCCGGTTTGGCTGTTCTACAGCGCAATTGTTGAAACTGCAATAGGTAACCCATGGAAAACAAAGAGAAGAACAATCAACAACCCACAGAGCAAATCTCTGACGAAGCGTTAGAAGACGTGTCCGGTGGCAATAAGGTAGCTTTTGAAGAAGCGACTGAAACCGCCACCGTCAATCAAGAGCCCGTAGAAGGTGCCGGTGAAAAAGGCCTGTTCTTTAAGTTCAAAAAGAAGAAGAAATTCTTTCACCATCACCATCACTAAAGCCCAAAGTGATACTGCCAACATTGGAATACCATAGAGAACCATATCACGCCCCCTTTGTTAAAAAGGGGGCATTTTTTTGGCTGTCTTCTCCTGCGACGAACAAAGAAAACAGTGCCGCTCAGACAAAGAACAAGCAGCCATAAGAAAAGGATAGTCGTTTTGACTATCCCCAAGGTGATATCACTTCAGTAACTAAACAGGGCAACACCAGAAGGTGATCCCCTCTGGAGAGGTGGCGCGTAGCGACGGGGTGGGTTCGGTGTGTAGCATTAGCGGCTGCACCCACCCCGACCTCCGCAGCGCTCCGGCCACCCCTCGCTAAGCCAGCGCGTCTTGAATCACCGACTGCAGAAGCGCCAACCCCGCCACCACATCACGGCCCAAGTGAACCCGCAGCGCCCGCCTGTCGCGCTCAGCCAACACCTGAAAATCGCCCCGCGCCTGAGCGGCTTTCACCGTGCCAAAGCTATAGCGCTGCCCGGGAATCTCCACATCCACCGCATCCTCACAGGTCACCTGCAAAAAGACCCCGCTGTTAGGACCGCCCTTGTAGGCCTGCCCGGTAGAGTGCAAAAACCGTGGACCAAAGCCCACACAGGTCGCCACTTGCTTACGATTTTCAGCGGGAATGGCCAAGCGATCGCGCACCCTCTGGCGCAATTCTTGCAGCACCGCCTGAGTCTCCTCATTCATATGAATGTAGGCCAGTATGGCAAAGTAGTCCCCTTCTTCTAGGCGCTTTAGGTGAGCCCGCAAGTACCCCCCGAGCGACTGGTTTTCTCCCGCAATGTCTTTGAGCGCAGCAGCATTGGCATCATCGGTAAAGAGCCGAATCCCTCCCTCTTCTAGCAAAGGCACTTCAGCAGGCAGTTCACCCGTTATCTCATAGTCGTCCGTCAGCTCACGCGTCGCAATCTTACTCGCCTCCACATCCGGCTGATTAAAGGCATGAATGCCCAAAATAGAGCCCGCCACCGCTGTCGCCATTTCCCACCGGAAAAATTCTTGACCCAGCTGATAGGCATCTGCAACGTTTATTTGCACCACCGGATAGCCCTCTTCGATGAGGGCTGCGATCGCAGCATCCTGCTGCACATCCGGCGCCGCCGCCAGCCGAATATAAGCAAACAGCCGGTCATTGCCATAGACCTTAGGCTCACCCAGTGGCTCTTGGTCCACCGGAATAATTCCCTTTCCTTCTTTTCCCGTCGACTCTGCAATTAGCTGCTCTAACCACGCACCAATCCCCACAATGCCCGGCGAAGCGACCAGCGTCAGCTTATCGATGCCCCGCTTAGCCGCAACCCCTAGCACAGCCCCCAGCACCACCCCCGGATTATCGGTAGCAGGCACAGACGCCGAGCAAGAATGCACCATCTCCTCTGCCGAATCCAAAAAGCGCACCACATCTACCCCCATACAGGCCGCCGGAACCATGCCAAAGTTAGAAAGCGCCGAATAGCGCCCCCCCACCGAAGGAATCCCAAAAAACAAATGCTCAAAGCCATCCCGCGTCGCCACCAGCTGTAAATTAGAGCCCGGATCTGTCACCGCGATAAATCTCTCCTTTGCAGCTTCTCCCACTGCCTGCTGCAGCCGAGCAAAGAAATACTGCTTAAAAATATTCGGCTCAAGCGTATTGCCAGACTTACTCGACACAATAAACAGCGTCCGGGTAAAATCGAGTCGGTCAGCCAGCGCCTTCACCTGTGCCGGATCGGTAGAGTCTAGCACCAGCAGCTCCGGATAACTCTCTATGCGACCAAACGTCCGCTTCATCACCTCAGGGCACAGCGAAGAGCCTCCCATCCCCAATAGAACAACAGTCTCCAGGTTCATCGCCTGCACCGCTGCCGCCAGCTTCGTGAGCCGGTCCAAATGGGCCAGCTGATCTTCTGTTGTACCCAGCCAGCCCAGCCACTTGTTTTCATCACTGCCCGTCCATAGGTCCGCGTCCATCGCCCACAGCCGCCGAACTTTGCCCGTGGTTTGCCAGTCGCACAGCGTCGCGTCTACCTCCTTTGCCAGCTTGGTTGGCAGCCGGTAAGTTTGCCGGTTCAGCGCTTCGCCCAGTTCGGTTTCTCGCTTTTTCGCCACTGCGCTCAGCAGCTTATCAAAGGCCTGCTGAAACAGCTGCACGCCTTGCTGCAGCAAGTGATCCGTCACGCTCTGCAGGTCGATCATCACCTCCGGCAAGCAGGCAATAATCTCTTCTGCAATGTCAATTTCTTCTGTGAGGCTCTTGCGAGGCTCCCCGTGGTCGCAAAAAGCCGAGAACGTACTCGGCGGAATGGTATTCACCGTCTCTGCACCAATTAGCTCTTCCACATACAGCACATCGCTGTAGTTAGGATTTTTGGTGCCAGTGCTGGCCCACAGCAGCCGCTGAGGCTGCGCGCCTTGCATGGCCAAGGCCTGCCATCGCTGGCTGTTGCACAGTGCCAAATACTTTTGATAAGCCAGTCTGGCATTGGCGATCGCCACCTGCCCCTCCACACTCTTGAGCAAAATAATCTTGCTATCATTCCCCGCAAAATCTCGCTGCCGCCTAGCGATCAAGTTATCCACCGCAGAATCGATCCGGCTGATAAAGAAACTCGCCACGCTAGCCACCTTGCTCACATCCCCGCCGTTGGCCGCAAGCGTCTCTAGCCCTGCTAAGTAGGCATCCGCCACCTGCAGGTAAGCCGTCTGAGAAAACAACAGCGTCACATTGACATTAATCCCCTCACTGATCAGCTGCTGTATTGCCGGGATGCAGGCCGGAGTAGCGGGCACCTTCACCATCAGATTCGGGCGGTCAACCGCCTGCCACAGCCGTCTAGCTTCGACCAGCGTTTGCTCAGCATCCTCAGCCAAGTAGGGAGACACCTCCAAGCTTACATAGCCATCTACCCGCTCAGACGCGTCGTAGAGGGGCCTCAAAATATCTGCAGCCGCCTTAATATCTTCAATAGCCAACTGTTCATAGAGGTCAATCGGGTCTCGGTCGTGGTCTTTTTCTAAGGCTGCGATCGCCGCGTCGTAGTCCGTGCTGCCAGCGATCGCCTTCTGAAAAATAGCCGGGTTAGACGTCACCCCCCGCACGCCCTCCACCTCGACCATTCGCTTGAGTTCGCCGCTGCTTAGCATAGAGCGCCGAATAAAATCTAGCCACGTAGACTGGCCAAGTGACTGTAGCTTCTGTACGGGGGTAGCGCCGGTTGCGGCCTGTCTGAGTTCGGTAAAAGTCATATGCTTACTCCAAATTACTGTTGATTACGGTCGAATAAATAACAAAACAAACTGATAATCGATGGATTGTTGAACTCATCAATTACGAAAATTTTCTGATGAGCGTCTGAGCTATGGGTGAGAGAAGTACGAACAAGCGGTTAGGGATTTATCACCGCTCGCTACCGAAACAGAAAAATCAACAAACGGCAGGTCTGAAGGCAGCCTCACAACCGGCTACTCAGGCAAGCTATCTACCACGCTAAATTCAAACGGCTCCTTCGGAAATTCATCCAAATAGGCCTGGTTCAAAAACTGCTCGGCCTCTGCCCGCCCTTGCAAATGCCGGTCAAAAAACGCCAGGCTCAGCGCCCGAGTAGGTGCTCTAGCAGCCGTCGGATCAGGCCCCATCAAACCATCCGAAAAAGGCAAAGCATCCTGAGAATTTCGGTCTAAAAAAGAGAAGTGCGTACCCTTATTCATCACCACCAGCTTCTTGTGTTCTGTTGTCAGCCAGTCAAAAGGCTCAATCTGCTCAGGCAGCGCCGGGGCCACATAGTCATCTGTTCCAGCCACGATCATCACCGGAATCTCTATCTCCTGTAGGCCAGACCTGCCAAAAATGCTGCTCGTCAGCGGATTGAGGGCAACCACCGCCGCCACCCGCTCATCGGCAAAGTCCATCAGCGTCCCCGCTGGCAAATCCAAGAGCGTGCACTGAGTCAGCATTGAAAGATTGAGCGTCGGCCGCTCCGCCAAACTCGACTCACACTCCGCCGCCAAGTACGCCCGGTCGATCTGCGCCCCGCCAGCCGCCAGCACCGTATACCCCCCCAAAGACTGACCCAGCAGCCCCACCGACGTCAAATTTAGCCCGCTCAAAGCAGGCTCGCCAGCCGCCTGCCGCTCACTCAGCACATCTAGCACCGCAGTAATATCTTGAGTGCGCAGCAACAGCTCTTCCCCGCCCGGCGCCCCCTCCTTCCCCCACAAAAAACGAACAAACTTCTCAGCACTCGTTTCACGATGCTCAATCGCCACCACCGCATACCCGTGAGAAGCCAAGTGCTCCGCCATGTAAGCAAACGTGCTACGGCTAGAAGCTACCCCGTGAGAAATTACAACAACGGGAATAGAGAATGCGTTGTCTTCAGCAGCCGCATCGGCACGATCAGGCACATACAAGTCAGCTATCGAAGTCGCCGTGCGTCCAGACGTCCGAAAAGAGAACGTTTCGACCTGCCAAGCACTCGCACCCGCTCGCCGAGGGTCATTCTCCAAAGACAGCTTGTTTTTGTCCATGGCTTGAGTGCGCGCATGCTGCCGAATCGCTTCTACCACACTATCCCGCCGCATAAAAATCTCTTCATTTTCCGCAGCTATCTGCCGCGCCAAAGAAAAATCTATTTGAATCGTCTCCGTTGGAAAATGGCGCATCGCATTGAGGGTTGTCAGCCCGCCCTGTTCTTCATCGGCTGCTGCCAATATCAACGCCGAGCGCAGGCCCTTCATCCCGTTCAAAAAGCTATCCGTTTGCACAACCTGGCCCAGCTTTCCCAACAAGCTTTCACCCAAAGAAGAATAGGTAAACTGAGCAACTGGGATAGGGCTAAGCTCTGCCTTGGCATTCAAAAAGCCCCGCAGAGACTGCTTCTGCGGCTCACTCAAACGCCTTGCAAACGGCTGTAGTCGCTCAGGCACGTCTCCCGTCTCTGCAAAAGTCTCAAGATCTTCTACATAGAGAGTGGGCTCAAAAGGCCCAAAGAAAAACTGAATTCTCTCAGCGGCCCGAGCGGGCAATGGCGCGATCGCCTCACCCAAAATCCCCAATGCAATTCCCGATGCAATGGCCAGCGGATAAGCATACCGACTTACTAGCTTCTTGCAAAGTTGTATCCGACAGTTTGCCTGTAGCGAAAGACCTTTCATCGCAGTGTCCCATTAGGTCATGGGTTCGTTCAACTGTGAAAATAAGCATGACAAAATCAAGTCGAACAAAGATGAAAGTACTGTGAAAATTCCTGGTGAACCAACTCTAAAGCGCTCACTCACAAAATTCTCACACTGGATTAAGGCATCGCCAGCAAGATATTTTTCATTGTGATTGTACGAGTAAGAACTGCCATGCCCATGCTACTTGCAGGAGATATCGGAGGCACCAAAACGATTCTGCGTCTGGCAGAATTTTCTCCGCCTATCACCCTCCAAACCCAGTCACCCCCCATTCACACGCTCCACGAGCAAACCTACCCCAGCCAAAACTTCGCCAGCTTAGAAGACATAGTCAAAACCTTCTTCGCTGACGTAGCAGCATCGCAAAACCTTACCCCCTCACCCGTAGTCGCCTGCTTCGGCATTGCAGGCCCAGTCGTCGGGTCTCGCTCTAAGCTCACCAACCTAAAGTGGTCCTTAGATGCCAGAGAACTAGAACAACTGCTAAACATTCCAAAAGTCTCACTCATCAATGACTTTTCTGCCAATGGATACGGCATTTTGGGGCTCGCCCAGTCAGACCTGCACACGCTGCAATCTGCCCCCACTCAGCCAAATGCACCCATCGCCGTCATCGGCGCAGGCACCGGCCTAGGAGAGGCCTTTCTTATTCCGCAAGATGGCTGCTACCACGTGTTTCCAGGCGAAGGCGGCCACGCTGACTTTGCCCCCCAGGGCAGCTTATCCTACCAGCTGTGTCGCTACATAAAGGCGCAAGAGCAAGTCTCCCACGTCTCTATAGAAAGAGTCGTCTCAGGCACAGGGCTACTCTCTATTTACAAGTGCTTTCGAGACGACTACCGATTTGCACCCGAGACACCGGCCCTCACAGAAGCCTTCGAGCAGTGGGAAAACTCTCGCAAAAACCGTGAAAAGGGAGAGAGTCCAGCGGCACTCATCGCAAAGCGTGCGATCGCCAAAGATGACGTCCTCTCTCAGCAGACCATGCAGCTGTTCGTTCAGCTCTATGGCGCCGAAGCCGGGAACCTAGCGCTCAAGCTGTTGCCCTACGGCGGCCTCTACATCACCGGCGGCATCGCAGCCAAAATACTACCCCTCATGGAGAGCGAAGGCTTTTTAGAGGCCTTTCTCAACAAAGGTCGAATGAGCAAGCTGCTCAAAAATATCCCCGTCCACATCGTCCTAAATCCCAAAGTAGGGCTGATTGGTTCTGTGCTGTACGCGGCGAAGCTAGGCTCTTCTTGAGCAACGCTTCTAACAAAAACCAACAAATCGATTCATCCCGCACTCATCTCTCCCCACAACCATAATAGTGAACATCAACAACCCGTTCTTCCCATGAAATCAAACCACTGGATTCTATTCTGTAGCGGCGCACTCTCAGCGTTGATAGTTTCAGCCGTTATGCATTCACCCACCATCGCCCAAACAGATGTAGACGACGATCTACCCCAACTGTCAACAGCGGTCGAAGTACCCGAATTTGAAGCACCCGTCGTCCCTGCCAACCCAGATATTTCAACCACTGAGGTCGCTCAAAATTCAGCCGCAAGAGAGCCGATGATGGCCATGCCAGTGTCAGCAGCCGGTAGCATCACCGTTCAGATAGTAAACGAAACCGCAGACACGCTCACCTACCAAGCCCTTGGTGACACAGAGCCGCGATCGCTAGAAGCAGACAGCCTTATCACCTTACAAAATCTCCGCGTCCCTGCCACCGTCACCTTCTCCTTCGCAACTGTAGACAGAAACCGTCAAACAGGCACCGGTCTCACCAAAGCAGAGCTTAAGTCTGACCCCGGTACTGATATGTTGCAGCTAGTCATTCAGCCAACAACAGATCTCGACACCGAAGTCAGCAATCTCACCGTAGAATCCAATGGAAATATCTTCGTTTTTTAATCTCCCTTCGGCCAACAGTTCTGCCACGCCCAATACGCGAAGCAATCACCGTACACCTGAGTTGCAGCGCGAACTGTCCCATCCACTTCTCAAGCGAATTCCACCATCTCACGCACATTACCACGCACAGCTCCCACCCCTCTAAAAAACTGTCGATCCTGCTCTAAAATCCGCATTTTCAACCCTTGCTTGGGCGACATCACAATCACCCCCGACCGATCCACCGGACGCTGTAAAACAAACTCGGGCCGATATCGCTGCAGCAGCATGGCCAAGATAATTTTCATTTCCATCATGGCAAAGCCCGCGCCAATGCACAGCCGAGGCCCAGCGCTAAACGGATTGTACTCATAGCTGCTAGGCTCAATAGTCTCCCACCGACCAGGGTCAAATCGCTCCGGATTCGGATACAAATCGCCCATGTGATGCGTCTGAGCAATACTCACCAAAACCTCGGTATCAGCAGGCAAACAATAGCCACCAAGCACCGTATCTTTCGCGGTTACTCGCCCGTTCCACGGCACTGGCGACAGCACCCGCATGCTTTCTTTAATCACCCGGTCTAGCAGGGGAAGCGCCTTCAACTGCTCTAACGAAGGCACCTCTCCCCGCAATACAGACGTCAGCTCATCAAGCAGATTTGCCATGACCTCTGGGTGCTGCGACAGCAGCAGTAGCGTCCAAGTCAGCGCGTTGGCACTCGTCTCATGCCCAGCCACAAACAGCACACCCACATGCCCTAGCAGCGCCTCTTCACTCAGGCCCGTTTGCGTTTCCTCATCCTGCACCTGCATCAGCATAGAGAGCACGTCGGGATCGTCAGCCCCGCTTTTTCTTTTGGCTTCTATGAGCGATCGCATCACCGCCTCATACTGTGCCGCCAGGTCCAAAAACCGGTGCCACGGCAATCCTGGCACATCCCACCGCAGCAGCTTCATCAACACATTCAGCTGCAGCCTCAGCGCCTCATGAATAATCTCCCCCGTCTGCCCACCCGCCGTCCCAATATCTTCACCAAAAAGAGACTTCGTCGCGACGCGTAGCGTCAGCCGACGCATGACAGCCGCCATGTCATACACTTCACCCACCTGCAGCCCATTCAGTTCCTCATGGGTAATCGTCACCATATCTTGCGCATAGGTCGCAAGCCGCTGCCGGTGAAATGCTGGCATCATTAGCTTTCGCTGCTGCAAATGCTCGCCTTCATTCACCCCAAAAAGCCCCACCAAAAAGTGATTCAGCGGCTTCGTTCGCGCAGACCTGTCCCGCAAGCTGTAGAGCGGGCCGGTGAGCGGATACTTGTAATACACATCGTGCTGGGTAGCCACCTGACGCACCAAGTCAGCACCACAGACAAAAACAGTCCCACAGCAAGTAGGCCGCGGAGAATATAGGCGGGTACCACCCCCTGCATCCAAAGCGACAAGATTGCCATACTCACGAAAGAGCTTCCGACTGAAGCCCACCGAATCATTGACAAATTGCCAAAGGCTCAGCGCACGTCCAAAAAAAGGTGAGGGGCGAGGTCCCGGCACTGTGAACCTTTGTCCATCGAGCGTAGTCGTCATCGGCACTCCCTATCCTCTTGTCTGTCTTAGCGCCAAACAACAGATTTGAGCTATCTCTAGCCATCTGAACTCTCTGATCTGTCCGAAGGGCGAGCGATAAAGCCCATCTTTTGGTCGGCGCGAAAGCCACAGGCCCTGTAAAACTGGTGAGCATAGTGCCTATCGCTATTGCACAATAGCATCACCTTGTAGCAGCCCGATTGCCAAGCAAAGTTTAGCGCGTGGTGAATAACGGCTTTACCATAGCCCTGCCGCTGATAGCATCCATGGGTGACAACATTTTCTATCAGGCCGTAGGAGCAACCCGCCCGGGTAAGATTTGGCATCACCGATAGCGTACAGGTCGAAACCAGCTGAGCGTTTTGCGCTCCTTCCAGCTCTCCTACAAAGCAATTCATAATCGGATTGTCGACTAGGCGATCGCAAACGCACCTAGCTCTCTCCGATGAGAGCAAATCATCATCACCATGGTTTAGATAGCGATAGAGCGCCAGCAAATCATCCAGATCTTTCTTTTGAAAAGCCCTAATCTTCATAGACAATCATCACTTGAATCGACAAAAAAAAGGACCTGGTTTATCCAGGTCCTCACATCCTCAATTGTCTATCAACTTAGCTCGCAAGCAGCGGCATTCACTAAATCGAGCCAAAACCTTTCATGCATGCCGTTAAACCGCTACTTTTGTAGGCTTTCTACCCCAGCCTCTGCTGACGTTTCTTAAGAGCTGCGCCCACGGCAAACGTTCCCAAAGCCAGCAGACCAGCAGCAGGTTCAGGCACTTCTTGCGTCTCAGCATTGAGCGAGCCAGAAGCAAAAGTCATGCGGTCAAAAGCCACCATGTCATTTGTCCCTTTGGTGGAGTCGCTGACATCAAAACGGACCTGGGTAAATTGCTCAGCTTTAGTCTCAGCCGTGTAGCCAAAGTAAAAGGCCGTCCCCCGAATTGTTTTATCAAAGTCATCTGGGTCGGAGAGGCCAAGGCTCACATATTCTGTGCTGCCATCCAAACGGGTGAACTCGACACCCATAACGCCGCCCCGCTCAAAGTCCGTTCCATAGAAGCCAAAAGCAGACGTCGCCTCTGAAAAGGTGAACGTCAGGTTACTATCTTTGCCTGCATTTGTGTTCAAAAATTGATTGTCTTTACGCTCTTGCGCCGTGGAGCCCGCCTCACTGATGCCGTAGCGCCCCCCCTTAACATCGTCCTTAGTATCTTCGATAGAAGTGTGCAGATAGTTTGGACCCGAATTGCTATCAGAAATCGTCATATCGAAGACGCCGCCATCGCTCTTGTCTAAAGACATCGTGTAAGAGAAAGCATCGCCTGTTTTACCAAGCTGGGTAAATCCCTCACTCTGCTCAAAGTTCAAGCTGGCATGGGCATCCTCCAAAGCTGCCAAAAACGCCTGTTCTGCAGTAGCGCTATTTTGCAAGGTCCCCAAATCGGGCGCATCGGTCACTTGCCCCTTCGCGAAGTGCTGCAGATCTTCACCAAAGAAAACAGCCGCCTGCGCAGATGAAAAGCTGCTCCCAAGAATAGTCATACCAACTGCCATACCCGCCGAGAATATGCCCAACTTTTGAATAGTCATGGTGTTTCTGTTGCTCCAAGATTTCTGTAGGTGTGCCTGCTCACTGATGGGTAAAAGAGAATTCAGCGGCATGTTTTTTGAGTACAGTGACAATCTAAGAGCGCCAAACCCGTACCGGCAAGGTCCCCTTTTTCATCTTTATCCCGGATTATTGAGGACCCCAACGCATCCGTGTTCTTGCTTGCAGCGCCAGTCGAACAACCTTGTCTCCCAGCGATCGCCCTCCACAATTATCAGGAGATACAAGCAACTTATGCGCTCAGTGGTGCGGCCAGTCCGTAGATTTTCCGGCAAACTGTCTGAACTTAAGAGCACTCTACTGAAGAAAAATATTCTCACACTCACAGAAATTGCTTAACGGGCGGGGTGAATCGGCTATTCGTTTCCGGTTCCAAAACCCTGAAAACCGACCCTACCGTGTTCAAACACTCAGGTCGGCAAGCTCATTTTGCGACATCTTCACTTAACTTGCGAATTGTTTTACGAACGTAGACGAGGCGATGGGTGAGCAGCGCCAGCCGCTGAACCCACCCCAACCGACTCCGTGACGCTAGGAGATAGTGACAGCTTCTACCGTAATCACTTGGTCGCTAGGTCGAACTTCATACAGCTCTGTCTGAGCTATCGACTGCTGACGACCGAAGCTTGCAAGCTTTTTATCGATGCCTTTGCTTACCAGGTAGTTAGTCAGCGCTGTACTCACAAAGGAGAGCACCACCGGGCCAAAGATAAAGGCAAAGAACCCATGAATCGTAAATCCGGGAACGACCAAGGAAGCGAGCCAGAAGCAAAAGCCATTGACAACCAGCGAAAAGCCACCCAGCGTCAGAATGCTGATGGGCAGCGATAGCAGCCTAATGGCCGGCTTGATTGAGCTATTGACCAAGCCAATCGACAGGGCCGCGCCCAGCGCTACTGGAAACGTGGCAATCCCCACCCCAGGCACAAAAAAATCAACAACTAATAAGCTGAAAGCTGTGACCAAAGTGGTAAGCAAAAATCCCAACATCGTTTTCTCCTCTTTTTCTCTAATTTCTTCGTTTTCTTTTGCTCCTTAAGCATGACAAAAGAGAAACCCAATTCAGAGTGTAGAGAACCCTATCAAACCCTGTGAAAACCATACTCACAGTGAGGTTTTCCGCCTACAGAGTTCGGTTGCCAGTAAGCTTCGGCCATGGGCTTGGCCGAGGAAAGAGGTAGCACTAAAAGATATAGCGCTATGAGGTAGCCGTCACGCTCGCTGCACCATCGTCAGCAGGTGCACTTTCGCTATCTGCACTGCCAGCCGCGTTTTCCTTTTCTAGCTGCGGATGCGTCACCACTAGCTGATAGGTCAAATAGCTCAGCAATACGGCCATGTAGCCTGTGAGGGCACCCCACAGCCAAACCTCGCTCCGCTGATACATCGCCAGCCCTATCAACGGCAAAAACCCGATGAAGAACCCCAGCAGCGCGCCATTCCTCAGAGCGGCTCCATTTTTTGTCCCGATAAAGTAGCTCTCCATCATAAAAGCCGCTGCCGTTAGGCTAAGCAATGGAATCAGCCAGGCGGTGTACTGCTTCATGGCACCTGAGACGTCGGCATGATTGGTCAATAGGCTAAAGATGCTGTCTGGAAACAGCACCGTGCACAGTGCAAAGGCAAGTGCGATCGCAAGTCCATTAACCAGTGCAACTCGCAGTACCGGCAAAATCTGACTCACCACGCCTTTTCCCTTAAAGTTGCCAATCAAAGTCTGAGAGGTCATACCCACTCCCTGCACCGTAAACTGACTCAGCAGCGCAATCTGCAGCAGCAGACCATTTTCGGCCAGGGCCTCCGTCCCAAACGAAGCACTCAAATTTGTAAAAATAGAATAGGCCGAGATCAGCGCCAAGAACCGAACCAAGATATTTCCCTTCAGCACCACAGCAGACATCAGCGCCTCTCGCTCCATGACCTGACCCCACGCTTTGCCAACCAGCTGCCACTGCGTCGTCAGCAGCAGGGCCAGCAGCCCCACCCCCAGAGCCAAATACTGACTCAGCGCAGTAGCCAGCCCCGCCCCCATGCTCTCCCACCCCCACCGCATAATCATCAAATAGTCGAATAGCACATTGGTCCCATTGCCCACAATCGACATCAGAAAGACAATTCCATTCATCTCCCGGCCCAAAAACCAGCCAATGAGCACAAAGTTCAGCAAGACGGCAGGCGCGCCCCACACCCTAGCATTGAAGTACTGCAACCCAGCAGCTTCAGTATCTGAAGCGCCAGAGAGAATGGCAAAGCCGAGCTGATGGATCGGCGTCTGTAGCAACAAAATGACAGTAGCGATCGCGATCGCAATCAATCCACAGCGCAGCACAGCCACCACCACAGCCGTCGGATCGTCCTCACCCATCGCATTTGCCGTCAGCGAATTGGTGCTATTCCGCAAGAACTTCAAAATCCGGTAGAGATAGTCAAATAAAATTCCGCCTAAGATGACACCGGCTAGAGAACTAATGCTCGACAGATGACCCAAGAAAGCAGCATCAAATAGCCCGGCCAGCGGCACCATCATGTTTGACAACATGGCCACCAAAGCTAACCGGTAGAATCGGGGTAAAAAGCTTTTGTAGGGCGCAGGCAAAGAAAAGGTCATGGTCGGGCGGTGTCGTAGTTAGGCAGTGATAGTCAAGGGCGAGCTTTCCCCATCATTACAGCTACAACCCTCGTTGCGCAAAACCACGCAACGATGAAGATTCTAAATAGCTAAGCGACTGAGGACTGAGCCCATACGTGAAGCAGGTTAAATTCAAAGCATAGAATGTGCCATGCCCAGATGTACAAAGTTAGCCTACGAGATGCCAAAAACCAGCTCACTCAGCTTGCGGAACTAGCAGCTAAGGGAGAAACGGTCATCATCGTTCGTGAAGATGGTACAGCCTTTAAGCTGACGCTGGCTGACTCAGCCTCTACCCCACCCACTGACCCAACCAAGACCAAACCAACCAAGCCAACCACGCAACCTAGCCCCCAAAAGCGAGGCGTCAGCCAACCCGCCGACTTCGATGCCCAGCGCTTCATGCAAGAACTAGAAGACGCCTACAAAGAACAAACTGATCAACAAAGGTTCCCGAAGAAAAACGTAGACTGGGACACAAACATAGAAAGCTATTTCAGCGATGACTGAATGACAAGGCTGTTTCGCATGTAGATACAATTTCTGCCGAAGGAAGGAGCTGTTATCACTTAGTATGCTTCCTTAGAGCGACCTGCCAAACCGCCAAAGCCCTCTATGGTGGGAAGCAATCGATAGTATGTATCCAAGGGTGACTAACCCTTGATACCACTGAGTCTTCCGGGGAACGCCTGTGGCCTTTCCTGGTTTGAAACTAATGCCTATCTGCATATAGCAATTGACAGACTACAGTCATCGATTGCTAGGTAAGTTATTTCTGCCACGTGACGGTTTCAACCGAACATATTTTTACGGTCACGCGCTGTCACTGGCACTAACAATGCAAGGTATTGCTCTCAAATAATTTGGAACTCTTTAATATGAAATCTGATTCTCAAAAGCAGACGGCCGGGCAACTAGAGCGCACCATTGCTCAAAGCCTACACGCCTTTTACAAAAAACAGATTGGCCAGAGCCCTTCTAAGATAACCTGCCAGTTTTTTGAGACCAAGCTTGGCATCGTTATCGAAGACTCTATTACCAAGCCAGAATTACTCATGCTCGAAGCAGACGATACAACGCTTGTAGAGCAGGTGAGAAGAGATATTAACAGCGTTATTCAGCTGGAGATTAAATCGCTAATCTCGCAAATTCTTCAGCTCGAAGCGAGAGATGTTTTAATTGACACCTCTATAAAAACAGGTACGACCGGTATCGTGGTGTCACTCTCCGGCGTGCCCAATGTGCGCAACGTAGAAGCCATCCCAAAGGCCATAAAGCGAAAGCAAAATACAAATCAAGGAGAGAGTCAGCATCAGCCTTAGCTTGAGCCTAATGCTCGCCCTAATCACAGTTCGCAGACTTTACTTACGTCTTCTCATTCACAAGCGCCTTTATTCC
>JBCBFY010000099.1:0-19985 GCA_038527325.1 Cyanobacteria bacterium J06614_10 | reverse complement strand
CCTCAGATATTCAAATTCTCAGTAGCCCAGCCGAAATCGAAAACCATCCTTTTCTCAGCAAGCTAGGCCCCGACGTATTGAGCAAAGGCCTCAAACCCGAAACCTTACAGGCCGCCCTAAAATCTAAAAAGCATCACCGTAGGCGGCTCTCCACCCTCTACCTAGACCAGCACTTTCTAGCAGGCATCGGCAACTACTTGCGCAGCGAGATCTTGTTTGTTGCCCGTCTTCACCCCAGCCTCAGACCGGTAGACTGCAGCGATGAACAACTCTTTGACCTGGCAAAAGCCTCCATCGAGGTGGCCTACCAGTCTTACAAATACAAAGGCATCACCAACGATCTAGACCTAGCCAATCGGCTGAAGGCCTCTGGTGCTCGCTACCGAGACTACCGCTACTGGGTCTTTGGCCGAACCCACAAGCCCTGCTACATCTGTGGCACACCCATTGTGAAAGAAATGGTCAGCAGTCGCCGCATCTACTACTGCCCGACCTGCCAGCCAGTGTGACCGCTCTCCGGCCTAACCACTCTACAAAGCTGAACGCCACAAGACTTCTTTCATACCTGAAGTTTCAGATAGAGCGTGTCTCGAAAATAAACTTTTGAAAAGATGTTAGAAAATGCCCCGTTTCTCGGGTTGGCGGCGATGGAAGACCTCATATGATGGAAGAAAGTTCGTCGTAGCGAGCTATACAGTCCGCTAGGTGGTGATCTGGCAATGCGTATCCTGCTGGTCGATGATGACGAAACATTAATGGAATCTTTGGCAGAGCGCCTGATTCAGCAGCGCTACGCCGTGGATATTGCGACCGAGGGCAGTAGCGCACAGGCATATGCCGACCTGTTTAGCTACGATCTGATTGTGCTGGACCTGATGCTTCCCGATGGCGATGGCATTCAGTTTTGCCGGGAGTTGCGGCAAGCAGGCTACAGCAATCCGCTGATGATTCTCACGGCCAAAGAGAGTACGGCTGAAAAGGTCAAAGCGCTAGATGCAGGTGCTGATGATTACGTTGTCAAACCCTTCGACTTTGATGAGCTGTGTGCTCGGATTCGGGCGCTGCTCCGACGAGAGAATCAGGGATTGCCGACCATTCTCACGTGGGGCGCACTCAGCCTAGACCCCAGCACTTGCGAAACCACCTATCAAGATCAGCCCGTTCGTCTGACGCCAAAAGAGTTTTCCATGCTGGAGCTATTTTTGCGGCATCCGCACCGGGTTTATAGCCTGGGCGCCATTATTGACGATCTGTGGTCTTTTGAAGATCCACCGGGAGAAGATGCGGTACGCACCCACATAAAGGGGCTCCGGCGCAAGCTCAAAGCCGCAGGCGCGCCCAAAGATCTGATTAAAACGGTATATGGGCTGGGCTACCGGCTCAACGAAAATACAGACTGGTCAGCCAACAAAAATAACAAAGCAACCGCTCAAAAATCCCCCTTACCCCAAAAACACTCGAAACAGGACGCAGCACAGAGCACCGAACGCGACCTTATCAACAATCGCGCTCAGCCCGACTTATCCCCAAACGCCTATCCACAAGCAACCAAACAACCGACAAAATCCTCTCGCCAAACCCGAGACCAGCAGGCTTTTGCCAATCGCGAACCGGGAATGCGATCGCTCAACCGCCCACAACCATCAGACTCAGACACTCAGCCTGCCAACATCCGGCCCTTAGAAACTCAAAAAAACGCCTTACCCCTCACCGATCAGCTAGCACAGGCCTGCCACCGGTACCTGAGCAGCGCCAGCCAACAAATCGCAATTCTAGAAAAAGGGGCAGCCGCGCTAGCCGACGGCACCATCCAGCCAGACCTCTATTACGACAGCCGCACCAGCGCCCACAAGCTGGCCGGGTCTCTGGGCAGCTATGGATTCTTAGAAGGATCGCAGATCGCCCGCAAAGTAGAAACTCAGCTCCAGACCCTATCTCCGAAGACCGGGCCAGTACCCTTACCAACATCGCTGCAGGCCAAACAAGACGCCGCGATTCGAGACATTACCAACTGGGTGCGTCAGCTGCGCCAGCGCATTGAGCAGGCAACCGTACAGACAGCCACCACAGCACTCTCGAATGCGCTCAGAGGCGGCACGCCCCAGCTGCTGATTGTGACTGAAGATGGCAAGCTAGGCCAGGCGCTAGTCGCTCAGGCTGCGATCGCCCGTTTCCAGACCCGAGTTGTCAACACGCCCAACCAGGCTATCGAAGCCATCCACACCGCAGACAAGCCCGATCTCGTCCTGCTCGATGTAGCAGCCGACCCCAGCCAATTTACCGATCTTGTTGAAATACTCAAGCAGGACTACAGCCTGCCGGTCGTTGTGCTAGGCGAGCGGCTGCCCCTCGAACGACGTCATCACTGGGTGAAGCAAGGCGTAGAGATTGTCACCAGCCGAACTCTTGCCCCCCGAGAGATCATTGCCTCGGTAGCGCAAATCATCAAAGCAGACACCAGCCAAATTCGAGTTGCGATCGCCGACGACGATCCGCAAATCCTCACCCTGCTCAAAACAAGCCTAGCCCCCTGGGGATTTCAGGTGATCACATTTACGAGTGCTATGGACCTCTGGCACTGGCTCATCCAGCCCGAAGCCACCCACCCACCAGCCGTCGATATCCTAGTACTCGATGTCGAGATGCCAGAGCTAGATGGCATTTCGCTGTGCCGCATCATCCGAGCAGACGCCCGCTTTCAAGAGCTGCCCATTCTCTTTTTGACCCATCACCAAGAAGCATCCACCCGGATGCAGGCCTTTCAATCCGGCGCAGATGACTTCATCCACAAAGCCGTCGCCCCCGCAGAGCTAGCCACCCGTCTTCGCAATCAGCTCCTAAGAGCCTGCCGGTTGCAGCGACTACCAGCCTAGTGCTTTGCCCAAGCTAAAAACTGAGGCAAGCGATCCAGACCGGCCCTGCTACACCAAGCTCGGCGGGCAATAGCCCAGTCCCTGCACAAACGTCGTTCGAAATTCTTCTATATCGCCTAGCCGCAGGTCACCATGAGAGACAATCACCACGTGATAGCGATTCATCACTTCGGTACAGCTCATGCCACGGTCTAGGCAAGCGAGCGCCTTGTCTAGCCGATGGGTCAGCGTGTAGGGCGAGCCATTTTCCCGCAAGAACGCCGTAAAGTTTAGGTCCTGGTGGAGCACAAGGGATTCTCTGAGCTTCACCCGAACGACCCAGCGATCCACCAAATAGATCACCGTGACCGAATCCAAGTTGATTGCCGCCTGATTGGATAGGTAGTTCAAAAGACGTAAAACCAAGCTGGTATTGGCGAAATAGTAGAGATATTGCATGAGCCTGTAGACCGCTACATTTCTTAGCATAGGGACTAAATCTGAGTAAATTATGAAGAAACTTACGAATTCACGCTCAACTCATCTCCCTCACCTCAAAACTTTGCACCATCTTTAGCACCCACACACGTCAATATCTCTAAAAATCATCGATTCGTCAGCGCAAAAACCAATCTCAAGAAGCCTACTCAATAAGCCTAACGACAGGGGCTCCAGACTCTCCTTGAGCTTGTCTTTACAAAAGTTTTTGGTCGCGACAAAACAATCTCTAAGCTATTCTTTAGTTAGAAAGACAGAAATCCCGAAAGAAGGCTCAGAAAGATTCAAACCCCTCAAAAAATCACTCAAAATGCACCCGTGAGTGACGCCAGTAAAATATGCCAGTAGGGGATGCCCATAGCGACAAGCAAGACACGCAAATAGCGACAAGCAAGACACGCAAATCGAGGCAATATGTCTACAGGTGAGCCTTCTTCTAGGACTGCGTTTACTCAGCCGTCCACAGATCTGTCGCCCCGTGCCAACAGCGACAGCGATCGCAGCGCTCAGCAGGCACCCCCAAAGCAGGCCAACTACGCTCCCGATGGGCTACCGAGCAGTGACCATCCGGCAGAAACCATCCTCGACATCGAAAAGCTCTTAAACGCTGCAGGGAGCCTCATTGTTGTTTTCAATCGTCAGGGAAAAATAAAGCGCTTTAACCGTGCCTGCGAAACCGTTACAGGCTACCTAGAAAGCGAAGTACAAGACCACTGCGCTTGGGACTTTTTGCTCAGCCCCAATGAGCGCGTGGCCATGCGCGGCATTTTTAGCCAGCTAATCGACGGCCAAACCAACCGATATTACGAAAGTACGTGGATTGGCAAAGACAGCGTACGACACGTGATTGCCTGGTCAAATACGGTGATTACCAACCCCTTGGGCAGGGTCGATTTTGTCGTCGCCTCTGGCATTGATGTCACTGAGCAGCACCACAGCCGCCGTCAGCTGGAGCGGCAATATCGCCACAGCCACCTGCTGGTAGAGATTACTCAAAAGGTCCGCCAGTCGTTAGAAGTAGAAGACATCTTGCAAACCACAGTGACTGAAGTGCAAGGGCTGCTAGGGTGCGATCGCGCCTTCATCCTCAAAGCCACCGCTGGAGAACCCATTGAGCTTGCCGCTGAGTCACTGACCGACCTTGCCCAAGGCCCCGCCCAGAGCATTCTGCGCCGCCCCTGGCCAGACAATCCCCTGCTGCATGCAAACTATGTAGACCACTACCGGCAGCAGTCTATCTCAGTGATCGACACGGTGTGCGGGCTGGGCACAGCGCCTGAAATTGTAGATATCTTGCAGCGCTTAGGAGTAAAGTCTGAGCTTGCGGTCCCCATTCTCACCCACGGTCACTCAGAAGACATCGCAGAAGAAACATTCTGGGGATTGCTGATCGCGCACCAATGTACGCAAACCAGGCGATGGACCCCGCTAGAAATCGACCTGATGCAGCAGCTGGCCAACCAGATCGGGGTCGCCATCAACCACGCCGAACTGCTCGACCACTTAGAAGATATTGTCGTAGAGCGCACGGCAGAACTCACCGCCACCAACCAACAGCTGCGGCGCGAAATGGAAGAACGCCAGCGGACAGCCAGTGCCCTCCGCCACAGCGAAAAGCAGCTCAGGCTCATCACCAACGCACTGCCCGCCCTAGTGGCCTACATTGACAGCCATCACCGCTACCGGTTTAACAACTACGCCTACGAACTCTGGTACGACATTCCCTACCAGCAAATCAAAGGTCGCCAGGTGAGTGACATTGTCTCTCTGGGGGTATATCAACAGATGCTGCCCTACCTGGAGCAGGCGCTGATGGGTGAAAAGGTCACCTACGAAGCTGAAATGGTGCAAAGTAGCGGCGAACGGCTATGGGCCAGCGTTAGCTACATTCCCGACATGCGCGACGGGCAGGTGCAAGGGCTCTTTAGCCTGGTAAGTGATATCAGCGATCGCAAAGCTACTGAACGCATGAAAGATGAGTTTGTCTCTGTGGTGAGCCATGAGCTGCGCACCCCGCTCACCTCGGTGCATGGCTCCCTCAAGCTGCTGGCAACAGGCCGCCTAGGAACGCTCACCGAGCAAGGCGAAGATTTACTCGCGATCGCCCTCCAAAATACAGAGCGACTTACCCGCCTCCTCAACGACGTGCTCGACCTCGAAAGAATGAGTTCTGGCCACGCGACCTTCACACCCACAATCTGCGCCGTACCCGACATGCTGCAAAGCGCAGCCGACGCCATGCAAGCCATGGCCGATGAATACAACATCGTGCTGAAAATTAAAATTCACCCCGCTAAAGCAAATTTCCCAACAGGCCGCGCCGAGGTCAGTGCACAGACGACCTCACCTACAGCTGAGCAGCCGTTCAACGTCTGGGCAGATCCTGACCAAGTCATGCAGGCACTGACCAATCTACTGAGCAACGCCATCAAATTCTCACCCAGGGGAGAAACCGTTTGGCTCACGGCTCGCAAGCTCGACCAAAAAGTTGAGTTTTCGGTCAAAGACTTTGGTCGGGGCATTCCAAGCGATAAGCTAGAAACCATCTTTGAGCGGTTTCAGCAGGTAGATACCTCCGATGCTCGAGAGCGAGGAGGTACTGGCCTCGGGCTGGCCATCTGCCGAGAAATTATTCAGCAGCATCAGGGACGCATTTGGGTCAAGAGTATCCACGGGAAAGGCAGCTCTTTTTACTTCACGCTGCCCATGCCCGAGTCACCCCGCCAAACGGCGAACGAATAGCAACGTAGGTGCCACTCCATGACGCCCCAAAAAAGACATCAAACAACACCTCAGAAAACAGCCAAAAAAATACTTATGATCGACGATGAGACCGACATCCAAACCATCGCACGCATCGGCCTCACCCTAATGAAAAACTGGCAGGTAAGCACCGCCAACTCAGGCAGAGAAGGTATTCAGCAGGCCAAATCTCACCTGCCCGACGCCATTCTCCTAGACGTGATGATGCCAGACATGGACGGTCTGGCCACCCTCAAAGCACTCAAGTCTGACGCCATGACCCGGCCCATTCCCGTCATTTTTTTAACAGCCAAGTCCCAAGCGGTCAATCGCAAACAATTTTATGAACTGGGTGCCCAAGGCGTCATCCACAAACCCTTCGATCCAACAACGCTCGCCAGTCAAATTTCTGGTTTTTTGGGCTGGCCAGATTTTTGAATCCGTCTACGGATCTCCCCTCATAAAAGAACAACTTTTGAGCCCTAGTTTGAGCAACGTTTAAGCGGCTCTCTGCAGCCTGATTACAGCCTTCAGCATTACTCATCTTCATACTTTCCTCAGATTGTTGTCCTATTGTTTTTACAGTGTCAATAGAAGGAAGGGAGAAGACAATGCTGAAAAAGATTTTGGTTGCGCTCGACCTACTCGACTCTAATGAAATCGTCTTTCAGAATGCCCTAGAGCTAGCGACTGCAACTGGCGCAAATCTGATGTTTTTACATTCGCTGACCGGAGACCAAGATGGTGGACCCAGCATGCCGGTCTCTGGCGCTTGGGACTACTACGCGGTAGCGGGAGAAGGTGCTTGGGCTCGCTACCAAGCCGATTGGCAAACATACACAGAGCAAAGCCTTAGCATGCTGCGTCGCTACACGGAGCGAGCGACCGCCGCTGGCCTCTCTGCCGAATTCACCCAAGTAGAAAGACAGCCCGCCCGCGCCATTTGCGACCTGGCACATAGCTGGAACGCAGATGTCATTGTGGTGGGTAGCCATGGCCGCAAAGGCATCAGTGAACTGGTTATTGGTAGCGTTAGCAACTACGTGATGCACCACGCTCACTGCTCTGTACTGATCGTTCGCCTCGACAAATCCGCCACAACAGCAGAGCCCACAGCAGAATCTGCAGCGGCTTAGCCCCCTAGAAACTCTGCTTGAAATCTTGCCCCCGTCAGGAAACCAAATAAAACCCAGTCAAGGAGAAAATCATGACTGAACTTGTGCGCCACTGCCTGTGCTGCGATCGCACCCTGCTCAGGCACATCGACCACACCCACATTTACTGGTATTGCCCCCACTGCCGTCAGGCGATGCCCAGTGCGATCGCCCTCGACCCGCTACTGCCCCACCCAGCACTACCGGTGCCCCTTTCCTCGCTGAAATAGCCCGGGCAATCGCCCAAGTGATAGCCACAGAGGATAGCTAGAATGTACAGTTGGTGAGGTGACCACTGCTACATAAATATCAAAAAAAGTCGGTGTTACCATGCCGATAAGCCCCATCTGCTAGCCTTACCTGCTTTGGCCCCGTAAACATGCATATCGTCCCTTCGCTAAAGGCCTGTACTCACTTACTTGCAGCGTCCATTTTGATCACCGCTTGCAAGCCGACGGGTCCTTCATCTACCTTCCTGTCTACGACTGCAGCCAATGCAGCCTCCACCGCACCTGCCAAGCTATCGGCTGACACCTACCGGCTCAAAACAGAAGCAGTGCCCGGAGAATTTTTGGGACCGGCCATCGACTGCGATGGCGATGGGCTCGCAGATGATTCTCGTATTGACTTCAATGGTGACGGCGTCTCGGATGAGTGCGTAGAAGGCCGCGAAGAGATTCCTGAGCCACCCTTTCAACAAGCCTACACCCCCACCACAGAAACCTTTTACGACTTACTACCAGAAGTGGGCTGGAGCACTCGCTACAGCTGTGGCGATGGCCTCTACGACGTGACGCTCAGTCGGCCCACTGCTGGAGAAATGGCCTACAGCGCCCAGGGCCTCACGCTCAAAAGCCGCATCATTTACGATGACCTCGACCCCAACCTCAATCAGCCGCTGATTATCCGCGATCCAGAAGAGGGCATGCGCTACGTCTTTAACCAAGAGCAAGCGGGCGAATTTTATGAATATGCGATCGCTGACTACAACGGCAGCGTCGGCCTCTACATCTACCAAACCGGCGAACAAATCGTCGCAGCCCCCTGCACAAGCAGCCCCACATAGCGCTGTTAGATAGATCCAGAACATAGCGCTGTAAGCTAACAGCGCACTATCGCGTCAGCAGCCAAAGCACCGTCGGTAGGCTCACAAAGCTCATCAGCGTAGACAGCACAATCGTTCTGGCCACCCGAGCCGTATCGCCGCCAAACTCAGTCACCCAAATCAGCGTATTCACCGCCACAGGCATCGCAGACTGCAGCACCAGCACAGCCAGGTCCAACCCCTCTAGCCCCAGCAGCCAACCAATGCCGTAGGCGCTCAGCGGCGACACCACCAGGCGCAAGCTCGCCGCAAATAGCTCATACACCCCGAAGCGAAAAGACACCTGAGACAGCTGAATGCCCAGCGTCAGCAGCGCGATGGGAATGGCAGCATCGCTGAGCAGTGCCAGCGCTCGGTCAATCGCCTCTGGCACCTGCAGCGCCCAAATCTGCAGCGCAATTCCCCCCAGCGTGGCCCAAAACACCGGCAGATTCACCGTCACCTTGAGCCCAGCCTTGAGCCCTGCATCCTTCAAAAACACCGGCCCGATGCTGGCAATAAACAGAGCCGAAGCGATCAGATACACAATCGCCCGCGCTAGCCCCGCTTCCCCCAGAGAAAACAGCACAAACGGTAGGCCAATGTTGCCAGAATTGGCCAGCAGAGTTGTCGCCACCAGGCTCTTGCGCGTATCCCGAGGCAAGCTCAGCCGACCCGCACAAAAGGTGGCCACCCCGTAGAGCACCGCGCAGTTCAGCAAAAAGCCAGCCACTATCTTCACAGCGCTGCCCAGCGCTAGGGTGCTGTCGTAGACGCCCGTAAGCACCAGCGCAGGCAGCAAAACGTAAATATTCAGCCGGGCCAGCGTCTTTAGATCAAGCGGAAATAAGCGACCAACCCACACCCCCGAGAGCGCCACCAGCGCAATGGGCACCACCGCCCCGATTAATACTCCCATTCGCACTACCCCTCAATCCACCCCTCAATCCAACCTTCAATCCAACCCTCAATCCGGCCATGCCATATGCCTCTAACCATTCAGCCCCTGCGCTTGTCCTCATTTGGTTATGCTTAAACGGTATCTAAAAACACACGATCACCCGCTTCTCCCATGGCTTCACCTGACGCGACCCCAGCGCAAATCCAGCAGATGCTCACCTCGGAAAACTTTGGCGATCGCATCAAAGGCATCAATCTGCTGCGCGATATCGAACCGGCCACCGCCTTTGAAATGATTACACCGCTCTGTGAAGATGCCAACACTCGCGTTCGCTATGCAGCCGTCAGCCAAATATCCACCCTTGGCGAGCAAGATAAACCCGCCGCCCTCACCCTCCTCAAGTCAGCCCTATCTGATCCTGAGCCCGACGTTCAGGCAGCTGCTGCCGACTCTCTCGGCGCTCTGCAGCTCACCGACGCCCTCAGCGACCTACAGGCCCTCTACAACAGCACCCCAGAATGGCTGGTCAAAATGAGCGTCGTCGCCTGCCTCGGTGAAATGGGCGACCCGAGCGCCTTCGACCTACTTGCCTCCGCCCTAACTGCAGACAACGCCCTTGTCTCCGTCTCTGCCATGGGCGCCCTAGGCGAACTCAAAGACGAACGTGCCATTCCCCTGCTGTTGCCCTACGCTACCGACGCCGACTGGCAGGTACGCCACCGCATTGCCCAATCCCTCAGCAACTTTGCAGACAATGCCGATGTCGCCACCGCCCTTGCGCAGCTAGCCCAAGACGACACCGAAATTGTTGCCGAAACTGCCAAACTCGCCCAACAGGACTAACGCAACAAATCATTGCAACCGTGTTTCCAACGAGACCCTATGTTTAGGGCAAAGAAGCAAAGCATTACGGCCCTTCGTTCGCAACATTTCTTTACAAAGAAAGCTTTTGAACAGGTAGACGTTGCCTCCTGCTCAAAAGCTTTCTTTTTTATCAAAAATTGTTCGTGCAGCTACGGAACGCCTACCAGAGATTCCGGAACTTTTTACAATTCGTCAATACAATTACTAGACTGTAAATGTGTACTAAACAACAAACAGTTACTTACGTAAGAACTCAATCAGAAGAAACTATTTTTTTCACGTCGAAAAGATATTTCTCCTGAGATTGAACAAAAAAGAAAATTTGATGTATCTAGAAATCTGAATTCACAAAACAAACAGCCTTTTCAGCACTTAACAAAATCCCTTGTAGCAGTTTAGATGCTGACAAGCCAAGCGTTTTCCTTATAAGTAAAAGACCCTAGAACTCCCTGCTGGCAAAGAATCCAAAAGACAGAAACGGGCATTCCCATATTTTTAACTGTCAGCTTTCGCGCCAAAAACACACAGTTAAATTGATATGTCTGTGACAACGATCATAGGCCTAAAATTTTCTATTGAGCCGGTTCTACATAGTATTACTGAGAGTCAATATTTTTTACACTAGAGACATCTCATTAGATGTTCTGATAAACTAGAGACATATCAAAAACAGTTAAATTAATAACAGCTTAAATCTGTATTTTTGATCACATTGTCTAAGCGCATTGCCTGATCATATTTTTGAGTTGCTCGCTGCAGTTGCATCCTCGTTCTCTCTATCTCGTTTGTGCTCCATACAGAGAACGACCTCTAGCCAGCCTGTAGAAGTTTGGTTGAGCCAGTAAAAGCTTCAGATGCCTGCTGTTCTTTTAGCGAAGTAGCCCCGTGCCCTACGCTGCGCCATCTTCTGAAAAATCGTCTATGACTAAGCTATCTTTCATCGACTCAGCGCCGACTAGGAAGTGGGAAAGCTTGAGCTTTGCCTCTACGCTGTATCTTCACCCTGTGTTGGATGCGCTGCTGGCCTCGACGCCCGATCTTCTCCACGACGAGATCCGCTTAGGCCTCCAAGAAGCCCTTGTTAACGCAGCCAAGCACGGCAACCATCTTGATCCCCAAAAAGTCATCTCCGTCCGCTACGCAAAAGTAGATGGCTACTACTGGTGGATCGTTACTGACCAAGGCAACGGGTTTCAGCAGCCTGCCACCTGTACCTGCCCCACTGCCGACCATCCCTTCGTCAGCGAATGCGGTCGCGGCCTCTACATCCTTCATCAGGTGTTCGATCAGGTTCGCTGGAGCGACGATGGCAAAGAGGTGCATCTGGCCAAGCAGGTCAGGCCTACCGCCCGTATGAATCTAATGAACCCAGCCTTTTTCATCCGACTAATTGAGTCTTGGTGGCGCCGCTGGTCTGCGACATCTGTCCACGGCATCTAGGCTTTACCATCTAGGCTTTACCATCCACGCTACGCTGTCCACACTACAGGGTTGCTGCACGCTTCTCCTTTCTCTCTCCATGGGTGGGGCAGGGAGGTGCTTTGATTGTTTTGTCTAGCCAGCCGACTGCTTGGGAAAGCCGGGGTAGGGCTTCTTCTGGGTTGTCTTTGAGCAAGTATACTAAGGCGGCGGCGGCCTGCTCCCGGGCACGCACGATGCGGTTTGAGCTGAGTCGATGCCAGTCGTTGGGGGCGATCGCTAGCTTTGCGGCTAGGGCCTCTGCCAAAACGTCGGGGCCTAGCCTGCTCAAAAGTTCGCGGGTTTCGGCGGCAGCGGCTTGATTGTCAACCCGCTGAGCAGACTGAGCATCATCAGCTTGTATGGATGGGGTTACCAAGATAGCGATCTCCCTATAAAGTAGTGGCCATCTGCAGACACGACTTTGTGTCATGTCGCGTGCGGCTAGCTTATGGCGAGGTTTATGGGTGCTTCCACACATACATGCGCCAGCGCTAGTGATGTATCTATATTATTAAGTTGCAGCTCATATGAAACTATTTCGTTCAGAGTCCCCCGCATCGGTGTCTTCTAGGCGTGCCCCTCACTTGCCCAGTGAAGGGGAGTTGGCCAGTTTTGAAGCTGAGCTAAAAGATACCGCTGATGAGTTTTTACTGTTGCGCGATCGCTTCTTTGCCATCCGCCGGGCCAAAGCCAAATACGAGCAAGCGACCTCAGCCGACCTCAGCCAGCTACCTGCCGCAGAACTCGCCCAGCTACAAGACCGCCTCGAAGCGCTCAAAGTCACCCTCGAAAGCCAGCTACTCTCCTGGAGAGAAATGCAAGAGCCCTTTTGGCAAATCGTTCGCTTTGTCGGCTTGGGCCTAGTGGTCGGCTGGTTTCTGCGCGGCTGGATAGGATAATAATAGTCGGCATCAAGCCCCTCCCTGTGTTTTTTTAGCATTCATCTCTAGCATTCATCTCTAGCATTCATCCCCAGTATTGATCCCCCATGGCCACACCCCAGCGCATTAAGCACATTCTCTCAGCAGGAGCACCCGGCGAGACCCTCACCATCCAAGGCTGGGTACGGACAAAGCGATCCGCCAAAAAATTCACTTTCATCGAAGTCAACGACGGCTCCTCTATGAATGGCCTTCAGGTCATCGCCCCCGAAGACATTCCAGACTACGCCGCCCATATGGAGCGCATCAGCACAGGCGCCTCCGTAAAAATCAGCGGCACTCTGGCAGAGTCGCCCGGCAAAGGCCAGCGCGTAGAACTCCAGGCCGAGCAAATCACCGTCTTTGGCGAATCCGATGGAGAGACCTACCCGCTACAAAAAAAGCGTCACTCCTTCGAATTTTTGCGCACCATTGGCCACCTGCGGAGCCGCACCAATACCCTCGGGGCCGTTTTCCGGGTCCGCAACGCCTGCGCCAATGCCATCCACGAATTCTTTCAAACCCGCAGCTTCCTTTGGATGCACACCCCCATCCTCACCGCTAGCGACTGCGAAGGCGCCGGTGAAATGTTCACCGTCACCCGCTTCAACCTCGACGATCTCAAAGCCCTCCCCAAAAATGACAGCGGCAATACCGACTTTAGCCAAGACTTTTTTGGCAAGCCCGCGTATCTCACCGTTAGCGGCCAGCTAGAAGCTGAAATCATGGCCATGGCCTTCAGCAATGTCTATACCTTCGGCCCCACCTTCCGTGCCGAAAATTCAAACACGGCCCGTCACCTGGCCGAGTTTTGGATGGTCGAACCTGAGATGGCCTTTTGCGACCTAGAAGGCAACATGGATTTGGCGGAGGCCTTTCTCAAGCATGTGTTCAGCCGGGTGCTAGAAACCTGCGCTGACGACATGGAATTTTTCAACAAGCGCATAGACAATACCGTTCTCGAAACCGCCGACAACATCATCAATAGCGACTTTGCTCGCATCACCTACACAGAGGCGATCGCTCTACTCGAAAGCACTATCAAAAAAGGCGATAAAACCTTTGAGTTTCCGGTCAGCTGGGGCATTGACTTGCAGTCTGAGCACGAGCGCTACCTCGCCGAAGAACACTTCAAAAAGCCCGTCATCGTCACAGACTACCCAGCTGAGATCAAAGCCTTCTACATGCGCCTCAATGACGATGGCAAAACCGTCGCGGCCATGGACGTGCTGGCTCCCCGCATTGGAGAAATCATTGGCGGGGCTCAGCGCGAAGAACGCCTAGACGTATTAGAACGTCGCATCGCTGAAGCCGGACTGCCCAAAGAAGACTACTGGTGGTATCTAGATTTGCGTCGCTATGGCACGGTTCCTCACGCTGGCTTTGGCCTTGGCTTCGAACGGTTGGTGCAGTTTATGACCGGCATGGCAAATATTCGCGATGTCATTCCCTTTCCGCGCACGCCGGATAATCTGGAGTTTTAATAGGAGCGTTAACGATCTGACAGCAGGATTGCCGTAGGCATAGCTCGTCGTAACGGAAATCAACAAAATCTCCAGCTCGCGCCAAAAACGCTTATTCTTAGTCTCGTTGGCCGCGCCCGCCACCCCTCGGCGACCCCTCCCATGCCCACCCAAAAGCCCCGCCAAAATCCTCCCAAGATTTTAGCCATCTTCAACGGCAAAGGCGGTGTCGGCAAAACAACGACCGCCGTTAACCTCGCCGCCATCTTCGCGGAGACTCAATCTGTCTTGCTGATCGACGCCGACGCTCAGGGCTCTGCCAGCTGGTGGGCAGACCGATCGGACAGCTCCATCGGCTTCGATGTCAGCAAAGAAAACAATCCAGCATTGCTTGGTAAACTAAAGAAGATAGAGGGCTACGATCTTATCGTTGTCGATACGCCGCCTGCTCTCAGCTCCGAAGCGCTGGCCGCAGTCATCCCCATCGCCGACTGCCTGCTGCTACCGACGCCCCCTGCACCTATGGACATTGCCGCCCTGGTGCAAACCGTCAAAAAAACCATCGTCCCTGCCGGTGTTATGCACAGAGTGTTGCTCACTAAAGTCGACTCCCGCAGCCTAGGTGAAGCCCTCGAAGCTCAAAACATGCTGCTCGAACTAGACATTCCTGCTTGCGATGCCTTCGTAAGAACCTACAAAGCCCACGAAAGAGCCGCCCTAGAAGGCGTTGCCATCACCCAGCTAAATGGAAAAGGCGCCGCAGAAGCGCAGGCAGACTACATCAGAGTCGCGGATGAAATTCAAACAGATTGGACATAACTCATGACTAAAAAGCGGATTGCCGACCTGCTCAAAGAAGAAGTCGAAAAACCAGCCGAATCTACCAGTAGCGATCGCCCAGCCGCTTCTAGCAGTCGCACTCGCAAGCGCACCTCCGCCAAAGCCACCCCCAAATCCACCACCAAAAAGGCATCCTCCACCACCGCAGCCAAATCTTCTACCGCCAAATCCTCCTCAGCTAAGTCGTCATCAACGAAATCTTCTACAGCCAAACCTGCCCCGACCAAGTCCTCTGCTGCCAAGTCCTCAGCTAAATCTTCGGCTACCAAATCCTCCTCAGAAAAATCTTCAGCGACAGCTTCAGCGACAGCTTCAGCAACTAAGTCTTCCTCAGCGTCGGCACAGTCTAGCAGCACGGCCCTCACCAAAAAAATCGCCTCACTAGAAAGCGATCTCCAGCACTCGACCAGTCAGATTGCTGCCTTACAAGAAGACATCGAAACTCACCAAAACCGCATCTACGAACTCAAAGACAACTTAGAAACCGCCAACAAAGAGAACAGTCAAAAAGACGCCGCCCTAGAAAAACTCAAAGCAGAGCTCAAAGAAGCCAAACAGACCATTCTCCAGCTCAGCAAGGCCAAGCAGACCGCTAAACAGGAAAGCGAGGCCAAGTCTGCTACCAGCCAAACCGCTAAATCTAAACCCGAAAAACCAGCTGAAAAGCGCAGCGGCCTCAGCCTGCGACGCCCCTACTCCAGTTACAAAGCGATTCCAGAATACGCCATTCAAAGAGGCACCCCCACTCCCGGACAAAGCAATAGCATGCTGACCGATGACGACATTGGCTGGGTCGATTAGGCCTGCAGTCGACCTAGCCTACGATTGTCTAGAATGGCGACAGTTCAATATTTTTTAATTCGATCTGTTTACCTGCTTAGCCATTGCTTCGGAGACTGTTATGAAATCGGCTACCCAAAAGGCTTTTTATCGTAAGTGGACCAACATAAACAAGGCTACCGCTGGTAGGGTATTGGGTGCGATCGCACTCACCCTGTTTGGCCTTACAGCCTGCGCCGCGCCCCCCACAGAATCCGCAGCAGATAGCGCACCGACCGAAGCACCGACCGAAGTCCCCACTGAAGCAGACGCTGCACCCACCGATGCCGCTGCAGAAGAAGCCGCCAAAAGGGCCGAATGGGAAGCGCAAATGGCCACCATCCGTGAAGTTCTAGATGGCAAAGACCGGGCCGATCTCATCAGCAATGCGGCGACCAAAGGTCCAGCGGATGCAGACGTCATCCTGATCAAGTTTTCCGATTTTGAATGTCCTTTCTGCGCAGTTGCTGCTGCCGACATGAAGGACTTCACCGAAGCGCACAGTGATGACGTGCTCTACGTGTACAAGCATTTCCCCCTCACCAGCATTCACGACGAGGCAATGCCCGCCGCCAAAGCGACCTGGGCAGCTGCCCAGCAAGACCAGTTCTGGATTTATCACGATGGCCTTTTTGCCTACCAGGAAAAGCTCGGCGAAGACTACTACGTGGAGCTAGCCGAGCAGGTGGGTCTAGATGTCGAACAGTTCAATCGCGATCGCAATAGCCCAGAAGCCCAAGCCGCCGTCGAAGCAGACCTCGCCCTCGCCAAAGATCTCAACCTCAGAGGCACCCCCAGCTTTTTGATGACGAACCTAACTGACAGCATTTTGCTGCCGGGAGGAGCACCTCAAGAGCTATATGCCGAAGCTCTAGAAAGGCTCAAAGCCAGCGCCGCGCAGTAGATCCTGGCCAAATTTGGGCTAGATCGGAGTAACCCCTTTGCCAAAGCGCCCATTGCAGACATCAGCCTGACTTTTTTTGCGCTTTTTTGGTACGGTGACCATACTGGCAGCTCGGCAGTAGTTCTATGGCATACGACTCAAAAACCTATGGCCAAAGCCCCTTTGGGAATCCCCAAAAGGCAGACAAAAAGGCAGACAAAGAGCATACGGCCAAAGACTCGCCCAAAACCATAGACACCAGCTTTGAGCCGATTGACGACGGCCTAGACCAGAGCCCTTTTCAGCCCGGTCCAGCGCCAGCCGGACTGCCCAGCCAGCCAACTACCAGTCAACCGACCAACCGATATCCAACCAGCCAGCCGACTAGCCCACCCGTCAACCCGCCAGCCAATGGCAACACCGGCAGCAGCCCCATCGACAGACTCGCGGGCCGGCTAGGGCTCAAGCGTGCAGACGCGCCTGGCGCTCCAAGCCCTGCAAGCCCTCCAAGTCCTCCAGGCCCTGACAGTCCGCCAAGCAAAACCAAGCGAAAATCACGCACAGCAACGCCCTCAGCCCCAAAATCCACCACCAGCACGCCCAAAAAAGCCACCAAATCAGCGCGGAAGAGTAAAAAGGAGAAGGCTGCAGAAGCGGCTCAGGCAGAAGCAGAAGCGGCCCAAGCTGCCGTTGACCGCCGCTTTCGGGAAGAAAACCAAAGCGCCTACTTTTCGCTGATATACAAAACTGGCATTTCGGCTTTGGTGTGGGCGGTGCTTAGGCTGCTGCGCCATGAGCTTTCACAGGATGCGATCGCAATTATCAATATCATCATTCACCCGCTGCTCGTCTCGGCCTGTGCCCTAGTCGCAGTCATCGGCCTCACCTTTTGGCTACGGCACCTGCTAAATGACCTAGCCCGCCACACCCAAAAGCTCACCGCCGACGCCGAAGAGCCCGACGGCAAAAACTACCGGCCCACCCTAGATATCGTGGGCGACTCGCTAGAGTACAATCCCAAGCTCCGTAAAAACTTCGCGCTACTCTTCGATGCAGCCTCTATACTGATCTGCACGCTGGTGAGCTATCTGATCACCAGCGCTGTGCTGCCCTGAGCAAACCGATGATGCCCCAACCCGCCCCCACCTCGCCCGCCAATCCCTCCCAAACAGCCCCCAAAATCATCGTCTTAGACGACGATCCGACCGGATCACAAACCGTGCACAGCTGCTTGCTGCTGCTGCAGTGGGATGTCGACACCCTCGTTTTGGGCCTAGAAGATGCCTCACCGATCTTTTTTGTGCTGACGAATACGCGATCGCTCTCCCCCCAAGCCGCCGCCGCCGTCACCACCGAAGTCTGCCAAAACCTCAAGCAGGCCCTCACCCGCACAGGTATCACAAACTATCTGCTCGTCAGCCGTTCAGACTCCACCTTGCGCGGCCACTACCCCATAGAAACAGACGTCATCGCCAGCCACCTCGGCCCGTTTGATGCACACTTCCTCACGCCAGCTTTTTTTGAAGGCGGACGCGTCACCATCGACAGCACCCACTACATCGAAACCAACGGCCAGCGCATTCCCACCCACGACACCGAGTTCGCCAAAGACTCCGTCTTCGGCTATAGCACCAGCTACCTCCCCCGCTACGTAGAAGAAAAAACAGCCGGAAAAATCCCAGCCAGCACCGTCGAACAATTCACCCTACAAGACATTCGCAGCGGCACCCTAGAGCGATTACTGGCACTCTCCAACAATCAATGTGTTGCCGTCGATGGCGAACAACAAAGCGACTTAGATACGTTTGCCGCAGATTTGCTGTCTGCCGCCGCCCAAGGGAAAAAGTTTCTGTTTCGCAGTGCAGCAGGTCTCCTCACATCACTGGCAAAACTACCCCCTCAGCCGACTCTACCTGAGGAAATGTATCTCAGAAACCGAGGCCCTGTCGGCGCAGTTGTCGTCGGTTCACACGTCAAAAAAACAACTCAACAGTTAGAACAACTCTTGCAGCTCTCTGACATTGTTGGCATCGAAATAGACGTCGCACAAATCAAATCAGAAACAGACAATCAGGAAGACAACACCTCGCAGGAAAGAGAATCTGCCCTGCTAAAAAGCACGCTTGAAAAAGTTCTCCAGGCCCAAGCAGCGGGCAACACACCAGCCATCTTCACCAGCCGCACAGAGCTAACTTTCCCCGACAAGCAAGCCCGCCTCCGCTTCGGAGAAGCCGTCTCTTCACTCCTGATGAACCTAATCAAGGCCCTACCTGCAGACTTGGGCTTTCTCATCAGCAAAGGCGGCATCACCTCCAACGACACCCTAAGCAAAGGGCTGGCGCTGCGGTCTGTGCGCTTGCTAGGGCAGATTATCCCCGGCGTCTCGGTCGTTATCACCAGCGCCGACCATCCCCAATTTCCCAATTTGCCCGTTGTGCTCTTCCCGGGCAACGTCGGAGATGAGCAGGCGCTAGCAACGGCTTATCAGCGTTTGCATGGGAAGAGTGAAGAGGGCTTGTAGAAGGGGGCTGGCCACCTCACATCACTTGCTCTAGCGACATTTCTCGAATCAGGGTGCCGCGATCGCTCAAATACTGCCGGGCTTCGGCGCGCTCCGGCGGCGACAAAATCACTTCGTCTTCAATCCGCTTTAGCAGTAGCCGTACCTGCTCATGGGACGAAACCTGCTGCAGAGTGTAGGCAGGCGTTTGTTCAATCACAGACCAAATCGTTCTCAGCAGCCTGGTTTCCATGGCGTTCTCCATCGGGTGCGGGGCAACTCAGAACACCCATGAACACCTTAGTCGCTTTCTTTATTTTTCCTTAAGTATTTGACAAAAAGACACGTTCCACTCGAATCGTTAACTTTTCGCTGCCCAACTAAATACGAGTACTCTACTTTGGTGATGCCACCTTTACAAACTGATTAAACCGATTCAGCCGTCATCTCATCGATCAACGCTTGCAATTGGTGGCTGCTAGCGTGGTAAACCTCATTGCAAAAGTGACAGATGGCTTCTGCGCCACCGTCTACAGCGATCATATCGGCCAGTTCTTCGGTGCCTAGGAGCTTGAGCGCACCCAGCATGCGATCGCGCGAACAGGGGCATTGAAACTGCACCAGCTGCGAACCCGGCAATATCTCTAGGCCCATGTCGCCCACTAGCTCATCAAATATCTGCGGCAACGTTTTACCGGCTTTTAGCAGTGGTGTAAATCCCGTCAAAGCGCCCAACCGAGACTCCAGCTGAGAAATCAGCGTTTCATCCCTAGCCGACTGAGGCATCACCTGCAGCAGCAGTCCACCCGCAGACTCCACGCCATCAGCCCCGACAAAAACGCCGAGCACCAGCGCCGAAGGCGTCTGCTCAGACGTCGCCAAGTAGTAGGTTAAGTCATCACCAATCTCGCCCGACACCAGCTCCACCGTACTGCTATAGGGATAACCCCGACCAATATCTCGCACCACATACAGATAGCCGTCTGTCCCAATCGCACCGCCCA
>JBCBFY010000098.1:0-19994 GCA_038527325.1 Cyanobacteria bacterium J06614_10 | reverse complement strand
GCTCTTCCTTTAAAAACAAAGGCGTCCAAAACGTTCTAGACGCCGTTGTAGACTATCTGCCGAATCCTACTGAAGTGAAGCCTCAGCCCGAAGTGGACCTTGAGGGTAACGAGACCGGCGAAGTCGCTAAGGTCACGCCTGATGCACCGCTGCGTGCGCTGGCGTTCAAAATTATGGATGACCGCTACGGCGCGCTGACCTTTACGCGCATTTATTCTGGCGTGTTGAGCAAGGGTGACACCATCCTCAATACGTTCACAGGAAAAACTGAGCGTGTAGGTCGCCTAGTAGAAATGCACGCGGATTCTCGTGAGGAGCTAGATAGCGCTCAGGCTGGTGACATTGTTGCCATCGTGGGTATGAAGAACGTACAGACTGGCCACACCTTGTGTGATCCCAAGAATCCTGCAACGCTTGAGCCGATGGTCTTCCCTGATCCGGTGATTTCGATTGCGATTGAGCCTAAGCAGAAGGGCGGCTCTGAAAAGATGGGCGCAGCCTTGAGCAAGATGGTTCAAGAAGATCCTTCTTTCTACGTTGAAACTGACCAGGAGAGCGGCGAAACCATCATCAAAGGCATGGGCGAGCTGCACCTAGACATTAAGGTAGACATCCTTAAGCGCACCCACGGCGTAGAAGTCGAAGTGGGTAAGCCTCAGGTGGCCTACCGTGAGTCTATTACTAAGGTGCTTAGCGACTCTTACACACACAAGAAGCAGTCCGGTGGTTCGGGTCAGTTTGCCAAAATTGACTACACCATTGAGCCTGGCGAACCCGGTGTTGGCTTTGAGTTTGAGTCTAAGGTGACGGGTGGTAACGTGCCACGAGAATTCTGGCCTGCTGTGGAAAAAGGCTTTGCCAATAGCCTAGAGAAAGGGCCTTTGGCTGGCTACCCCATGGTGGACGTGAAAGTGACCCTGTCTGACGGTGGCTTCCACCCTGTCGACTCCAGTGCGATCGCCTTTGAAATCGCCGCCAAGTCTGCCTACCGTCAGTCCTTCCCGAAGGCTGGCCCGCAGATTCTAGAGCCCATCATGAACGTAGACGTGTTCACCCCTGACGACCACATGGGTGATGTCATCGGCGACCTCAACCGTCGTCGCGGCATGATCAAGTCTCAGTCCTCGAACCCGATGGGCGTTCGCATCAAGGCAGACGTACCCCTGAGTGAGATGTTTGGCTACATTGGCGATTTGCGCACTATGACCTCTGGTCGCGGTCAGTTCTCTATGGAGTTTGGCAACTATGCGCCCTGTCCTAAGAACGTCGCAGAAGAAGTCATCAAGGAAGCCAAAGAGCGCCAGGAAGCGAAGAAGTAAATCTTCTTGCTCGCTCATGCTAGCGACCTAATGCATCGCGCATCCCTTGGCCCCGGCCTGGGGATGCGTTTTGCTAATCAGATTGAATGTTGTCATCCACGAACGTATGAAGCCCAAGTCATTATTGACCGATATCGTTTTGGAGAATTCTAAAACGCTGGTGGCGCAGCAGACGCTGGATCGCACCCTTCCGCCAGGTACCTACATAGATGTCGATGGCCAGAGCTACCAAATCTTAGTGCGTCGCCATCAGTATCAGCTCAAGCTCGGTCGCTACCATCTCTACAAAGCGATTGTGCTGGTGAAGGCTTCTGCAGTGCCAGAGGAGCGATCGCTGCTCAACGGCTCCTGGGTCATCGGCGATATCAGCTGTCTCTACAACGCCCGGTCGGAGCTGATCCGCTGCGCGCCCAATCCAGAGGGGCCTTGCCTAGGATGCGTTCACTACCAGAACTTAGAGGACTAGTGCTTTCATTACTGCGTGGCCGCAGCTGGTGGGATACTTTCGCCCGCTGTGCCAATCGCATTTTGTAAAAGCGTCATCGTATCTGCAAACCGCTGACCAATCACCTTGTAGCTGTCTGTGGTGAAATGAACCCCCTCCATCGGCAGGTCTTTGGTTGCGATCATGGCGCCGTTGGGAATTTGGATCTGTTCTTGCTGCTGCTGGATTTCTCCCCAGTTGGGTAGGTTTTCGAGCGAGTCTGGCTGGCCAAGCTGCGCGTACACCAGGGGAATGGTCGGGTCGCCGATGTCAGCGCGAAAGTTGTAGGCAAAGGTGGCGAACTTTTCTGCCCAAGCGCTAGCGTCGGGGTTTAGATTAGGAAACTGAGCCGCGTCTACGGCATCGGCCTCGCCCTGAAAAAAGAGAATGCCGCTGACGGTGCCCATGGGTGACGCCGCCCGGATGCGCTTGAGGCAAGAGCCATACAGGGTCTCATCGCTGGGGCTCTTGCTCCAGTCGGTAATTGAGGAATCGGCCTTGGCGCAGGGGATGAGGCCGATGATTTGATTGTTGTTTTGGTTGATGAGCGTTTGGGCGAAGGTGAAGCCTGGGCCAAAGCCCGCGTCGGCATCGGCTGAGACTAGGTCTACTTGGTTGACGCTGCTGTCGAGGGGGGGCTGCGCCGTTTTCCAGCGGTAGTCGTTACCAAAGAGAAAGATATTGGCGCTGGGCTGAATGTCTGGGGGGATGTCGGCTCTGCCTGCAATATTTGACTGGCCAACGAGCACGTAGAGCTTGAGTCTACCCTGCAATCTGGGTGGAATGGTGGGCTCTCCTGCTGCATTGGCAGAGGCACCGGGAGAACTAGAAGATGGCCTTGGGTTTGTTTGACCGGTGAGGAGACGGCTCTGCTGACGGACGATGTGCGATCGCTGCACCAGCGCGCCAACGATTGCACCGCAGGCCAAGGCTATGCTCAAACCAAAAACCGACAGAAGCGTACGTTTCATAGGGGAAGAAAAATAGAAAAATAAGAGATAGAGGGATAAAACAGACCGTATAGAGACTCGCTGATGGATTTATGCAAAGTCGTATCGACTACGCATTGTTGTCTTGGTACGCTACGCTGGAAAGGTAACTGGCCGATTCAAAACAAATATCCCAGACAATGGCTCATCTAAGAGATCGACGAGTAGAAAATGTGTCCGGTAATTTTTATGTAGATAGTAGCTGCATTGATTGTGACACCTGCCGGTGGCTCGCGCCTGAAATTTATTCACGGCAAGGTGGCCAGTCGATTGTGCATCATCAGCCAGACGATGAGAACAACGATCTCGAAACCCAAGCTCAGCAACGTGTCGCGGCCTTAGAGGCTCTTTTGGCCTGCCCTACCGGCTCGATTGGCACCCAAATGCCCCCCAAAGATATTAAGCAGGTGCAGTCCCGCTTTCCTTTGCCCATCGCCGAAAACGTGTATTACTGCGGCTACCATTCGAAAAAGTCGTTTGGTGCGGCTAGCTATTTTATCCAGCGGCCTGAAGGCAATGTGCTGGTCGATTCACCCCGGTTTACGCCGCCTCTGGTGAAGCGGCTCGAAGCGATGGGTGGCGTGCGCTATCTATATCTGACCCATCGGGATGATGTTGCGGACCATGAGAAGTTTCACCGGCATTTTGGCTGCGATCGCATCCTCCACAAACAAGACATTACAGCCGGTACGCAGGCGGTCGAAATTCAGCCGACGGGCAGTGAGCCGACAGCGATCGCAGAAGATCTGCTGATCATTCCGCAGCCCGGCCACTCAGCCGGACATACGGTGCTGCTATACAAAGGCAAGTATCTATTCACCGGCGATCACTTAGCCTGGTCTGCCCGGTTGAATCAGCTCTACGCCTTCCGCAACTTTTGCTGGGATTCGTGGACTAAGCAAATCGACTCAATGAAGAAGCTGGCAGATTACACGCAAGAGTATGCGTTTGAGTGGGTGCTGCCGGGGCATGGGCGACGGTTTGCTGCCAGTCGTGAGGAGATGCGCGATCGCATGGTCGAATGCGTTCAATGGATGGAGACTGTAGCCTAAGTCATACTGACTACTTCGCTTCCATCCAGTTCGCACCTGCCTGAGCCTCTACCTTCAGCGGCACTGCCAGGTCTACCGCCGTTTCCATCGTGCTTTCAATCTTAGGCTTGAGTACCGCCCACTCATCTGGCGGCACCTCAAAGATCAGCTCGTCATGTACCTGCAGCAGCATGTTGGTTTCGTAGTCTTTGAGCAGATCGTGCAGCCGAATCATGGCGACTTTGATGATGTCGGCGCTGGAGCCTTGAATGGGGGCATTGGCAGCGGCTCTGAGGGCGGCAGCGTCGTAGCCGTTGGTGCGGAGGTTGCCAAGGTCAACGTCGCTGGGGTCGCTACCCTTGAGCGCTTGCAGGCTGCGGGTAGTGAAGTTGAAATAGCGGCGGCGGCCTGCGATGGTTTGCACATAGCCATGTGCGATCGCTTCTCGCTGCATCTGCTGCAAATACTCAAACACCTTGGAATATCGTTCGTTAAACCGGTCGATAAACTTTTTCGCCTCTAGCCGGTGCACATCCATCTCGCGGGCAAAGCGAGCGGCCCCCATGCCATAAATCACCCCAAAATTCACCACCTTGGCAATCCGTCGTTCATCGGGCGTGATGTCTTCTTTTTCTTTTTCAAATAGGAGCGTCGCCGTCAGCCGGTGAACGTCGTCATTGTCACGGTAGGCCTGGATCAAAATTTCCTCACCGCTCAGATGGGCGAGAATTCTCAGCTCAACCTGGGAGTAATCGGCAGCGACGAGCTGCCAGCCGTCCCTAGGCAAAAAAGCCTGCCGAATTTGACGGCTAAAGGCCGTACGGGTTGGAATATTTTGCAGGTTTGGGTTTGAAGAAGACAGGCGACCGGTGACAGTCACGGCTTGGTTAAAGTCTGTATGGACGCGCTCTGTGCTGGGCCGAATTAGGGCGGGCAGGGCGTCAACGTAGGTGGATTTGAGCTTGGCTAGGGTGCGATATTCCACCACGCTATCGACGACTGGGTGGTCGCCCTGTAGCTTTTCGAGGGTGGCGGCATCTGTGGAGTAGCCCGTCTTGGTTTTGCGAGATTTGCGCTTGTCGAGGCCGAGCTTTTCAAAAAATAGGGCGCTGAGCTGTTTGGGTGAGCCCAGATTAAATTCTTCTCCGGCGGCTTCGTAGGCGGCTTTTTCAATCGCTTGCAGGTCTGCCTCTAGCTGCTGAGAAAACTGGTTGAGATAGTCTTTGTCGATACGGATGCCCGTCGCTTCCATGTTCGCCAGCACTTTTTCGACTGGCAATTCCACCTCGTTGTAGAGCTGCTCTAGCTCTGGGTTTTCGGCCAGGTCGGCCCGCAGAATGGGCACGAGGCGATAGGTGGTGTGTACATCGCTACCACAGTAGGCAGCAACTTTTGCGATCGCAACTTCTCCAATCGTTTTCCCCTTCGGTACCAAATCGGTGTAGCTAACGGTCGTCAGTTCCAGATAGCGCAGCGACAAATCCGACAAGTTATGACTGTTGTCTGGATTCAATACATAGCTCGCCAGCATCGGGTCGAATACAACGCCCGCTAGAGAAATCCTCGCTCTCCGCAGTACCAAGCGGTCGTATTTAGCATTTTGAAACGCCTTGGGATACTTTTCATCTTCCAAAATGGGCTTCAGCGCTGTGAGCACCGTGTCGACGCTCAGCTGCTGGCCAGTGCTATGGCCTACCGGAATGTAGGCAAGCTCGGATGGTCCTTCTCCCCAGCAGCACCCTATCCCCACCAAATCTGCTTCGAGCGGGTCAATGGAGGTAGTCTCTGTGTCCCAAGCTACGGGCGCTGTCTTGTCGGTTTGCGATCGCAGCGTTTTCACCAAGTCTGTGAGCTGCGCTTCGGTGGTAATCACCTGCGGGTTGATATCGACCTCGCCGAGGCCCATGCTATCTACCGCGTCGGTTTCTTCGGCGCTAAAGAATGCCAGATCCTCATCTTCAAATCCTTCTGGCAACGTTTCAACCGGTCTTTTGGCGGGTGCCACGTAGTCAGATTCTCCGCCAAAAGAGGCCTGTAGCTTGCTGACCCGGTTAATGAAGTGCTGCAGTTCTAGCCGCTTTAGCTCCGGAATCACCTCATCGGGGTCAAAGCCTTCTAGTTTGCAGGTTTGGAGGTCGGTCTCTACGGGCACATCGGTGATAATGGTCGCTAAAAATTTGGACTGCTCAGCGTCTTCTTTGCCGGTTTCTAGCTTCTTTTTGACGGCGCCTTTGAGCTCGTCAATGGCGTTGTAAATGCCTGCTAGGTCGCCGTAGGTGTCGAGCAGCTTGACGGCTGTTTTTTTGCCGATGCCTTTGACGCCTGGAATATTGTCGGAGGTGTCGCCGCAGAGCGCCTTGTAGTCAATCACCTGGCAGGGCAGGATGGAGAGCTTTTCGTAGACTTCGGCGACGCCAAATTCGCGCGCGGTGCTGGTCCGGCTGCCAAAGGTCGTGCTCAGGTACACGATTTTGATATCTTCTTCGTTGTCAATGAGCTGAAAAAGGTCTTGGTCTCCGCTCAAAATTTTGACGCGAAATCCTGCGGCTTTTGCCCGAGTGGCCAAGGTGCCAATCATGTCGTCGGCCTCGTAGCCGGGGGTGCAAAAAATCGGTAGCTTGAATTTGCCTAGCAGCGTTTTCAAGTTTTCGACGTCTTCGGTAAATTCTTCTGGGGTTTCGGCTCGGCCTGCTTTGTAGCTGTCTGTTTTTTCGTGGCGAAAGGTCGGTTCAGACAGGTCAAAGGTGACGGCGGCGTAGTCTGGCTTTTCGGCTTCGAGGGTGTCCATTAGAGACTTGAGGAAGCCAAAGCACACGCTAGTTGGAATGCCTGTAGACGTTCTGAGTCCGCCGTCGCGGCTGCGGGCAAAGGCATAGAAAGACCGAAAGGCCAGCGAATGGCCATCCACTAGCATGAGCAGGGGCTTGTCAGCAGAAGAACTCAAGGCGACATCAGGGCAAACAACCCACTCATTATCCGACAGGTGGGAAAAAATAGCCCAAAAAAAAGCACCCAAACTGACTTAAACAAGCCGCTCAGGCACTCAAGGTCGATTTCTAATCGAGTGAGAAAGAATGCTCTCTCAATTGGGAGGAAGCTCTACCCCGTACTCCAATACAAGGGTTAGTCACAAGAAACTTGAAAAAGTCATGCGGGAGCACACACCTTAAACGGCCTAAAAAGCTATAGAACCTATTAGGCGTGATTTGCCAGAAGGCAAGATGTAGAGTGTACCCAGCAGAGCAAATTAAGCGAACCTGCTTAGCTCCGAGGGATAGTGTATCAAGAATTACTGTTTTGCGGTAATAATTCTTTACTAAATTGGGTCAGCTTTACAGCTTTTGGAAGGATTCTTACAAACCGTCGCTCAAACCGTCGCTTGCGATCGCTCCCCGGCCCCCCTGTCCCTGCCTGCATAGTGCCCAGTTCAGCAGGGCGGTTTGCCACCATGACCTTTGCTACATTCCTGTAAAACTCTGTCAATATAGATAAGGTGTGACGTATTTCTAAGACGCTAAAGCTTTGCAAATTACTTTTTTAGGAACGAGTTCGGGGGTGCCGACGCGATCGCGTAACGTTTCAAGCGTCGCTCTGCGCCTACCCCAACGAGCCGAAGTATGGCTATTTGACTGTGGTGAAGGCACCCAGCATCAGTTTCTACGAAGTGATTTTAAATCTAGCCAGATTCGCCGGATTTTCGTGACGCACATGCACGGCGACCATATCTTTGGCCTGCCCGGTTTGCTCGCAACCTGCGGCATGGCGGGCACTGGCCAGCAGCAAATCGACATCTACGGTCCGCCAGAGCTGGGCAAATACCTAGAAGCCTGCCGCCGGTATTCTAAAACCCAGTCTTCGTACCCGATTCGGGTCCACATTACCGAACCCGGCACAGTATACGAAGACAGTGATTATAAAGTGGTCTGTCAGCGGCTAAAGCACCGCATCCCAGCCCATGGCTACCGCATCGTAGAAAAAGATCGCACAGGCCATTTCGATGTGAAAAAAGCGGTGACGCTCGGCATCCCACCAGGGCCTGTGTATGGCAAGCTCAAGCAGGGGCAGGTCGTCACCCTAGCCGATGGCCGCAAGATCAACGGCGCGGATCTCTGTGGGCCGCCTATCGTAGGGCGTAAGCTGGCTTACTGCACAGACACGGTATTTTGCGAAAGCGCCATTGACTTAGCCGACAAAGCCGACGTTTTGATCCACGAGGCGACATTTTCTCATCAGGATGCAGACTTGGCCTACCAGCGCATGCATTCTACCTCTACCATGGCTGCCCAGGTCGCCCTTGCCGCAGAGGCCAAGCAGCTGATCATGACGCACTTCAGCCCTCGCTACGCGCCCGGCAACCCTCTAGGCCTGAGCGATTTGCTCAATGAAGCTCAAGCCATTTTTCCAAATACGCTAATGGCCAAAGACTTCTTCACCTACGAGATCAGCCGGTCTGATGAAAGTGAAAAGTCAGAGAAGCCAGCCAAGACAGCCGCTAGCAGCCGCTAGATTGTTCGAACGAAACGGCCTGAAATGGATTCATGCTTTCTCAGATAGGGCCTGAGCAGATGGACCGTGGGCTGCTAGCTTCGACTCCATGCGCGTTTTGAGGTCGTTGAGGCGACGGTTGCTGTTGATGGGCATGCGGGGCTGAGGCAGTTCTGTATTGGGCCAGTTTGGCAGGTCATTGCAGGGGCAGGGGTGCTGGCTCAGCTCTACTTCTGGCATGGGCACGGGCATATCGCAGCGGGCACAGCTCTCGATGGTCCAGGCGGGGGAGAGCAGTGTCGCAATGGTCTCGTTGGTGCCTTCTAAGGTGTAGTCATGAGTGTTGCCATCTAGGATGGCGGTCCAGCACTGTTCAAATTCTTGGCTGAAGCGATCGCCTTGCAGAACGGTTTTAGGCTGGCAGATTGTTTTCCCGTCGCCATCTACAACCTTTTTGCCTAGCTGAAACCAGTAGGCCAAATATTTTTTAACGTCAGCTTTGGAAGCCATATTTTTTCTACGTTTTTAGTTTTACGTGTCGTGAATATTAGAGATTTTTAGACTGTGATTTTGAGGGGCTTATGCCGCTAGTATTTATAGCCTTGGTGTCTATACCTTTGACGATAGCTCGATCCTAGCGCGCCAAATATGTATAGAGATCTTTCTACCGGAACAATTAATCTTTTTTGACTAATTAATCCTCAATGTCTTGGTGATGGCTGCTGTTTACCGGCTGACCCAGTGCTGTGAGAGAGATGGCGTAGCCGCTAGTGACGAGATAGACATCGGTGGCGATTTCACCGATGGCGCGGCTGAGGGTGCCTAGGCGATCTCGAAATCGTCGCCCCAGTTCGTAGGCCGGGACAACGCCCCATCCGGTTTCTTCCGCTACCAAAATCACAGTTGCTGTCGTTTTGCGTAGTGCCTCTAGGAGCTTTTGCTGTTCTTGCTGCCAGGGTTCAGCGTCTTGCTCAATGAAGTTGGCCAGCCAGGTTCCTAGGGAATCGATAAGGAGGCAGTGCTCATGGGTGGATTGGTGCAGGAGGGGTGCGATCGCTTTTGGAATTTCTTGGCACTGCCAAGTCTCAGGTCGCCTTTGTCTATGCTGCTCTATGCGCGCCTGCCATTCAGCATCTTTTGGGTTTGCTTGCGCGGTGGCCACATACACCACCTGCTGGCTATGCTGAGCGGCGAGCTGGGCAGCTAGACCCTCGGCCCATTCGCTTTTGCCGGAGCGACTCGGCCCGGTAATGAGGATAATCGTCATAGTGAGTTTTGGTGCTGAAGGGATGATAGACCTTCTGAACTGTGCTAACGTAGAAGACTGTAGTTTCGCCTTATAAGGGATAGTAATAGGAGGTTCATCGCTTGGAGTCTGTGGAGTCTACGGCTACTACGCCTGAATCGAGTGCCCGATTCATATTAAAAGTACTTTGGTTGGATAAGGACGTTGCCCTGGCAGTGGATCAGGTAGTGGGCAAAGGCACTAGCCCCCTGACGTCTTATTTCTTTTGGCCCCGCAACGATGCATGGGAGCAATTGAAAGCTGAGATTGAGTCTAAGTCTTGGATTACTGATGAAGAGAGCGTTGAGCTTCTCAACAAGGCAACTGAAATCATTAACTATTGGCAGGAAGAAGGCAAGACCAAGCCAATGAGCGAAGCCCAAAGCAAGTTTCCCGAGGTCGCCTTTACAGGTAGTTCGTGATTTGGATACCGAATGGCCAGGAGCTAATGGTTAATTAATAGCTAAAAGAATTATTCGAGAAACCCCTCTGATGCTCATTGCTTCAGAGGGGTTTTCATAGCTGATGACATAAATCAGCACATCGTTGATTTATCGGCCTAAAAGTAGCAGATCGGTGCTTAAAACCATAAAAAATGATGATAAGAGGCCTGCTTAACGCAATCGAAATTGTTCTACTGGGAATGTTTAGCTGTGTGCATATGTCTGTGTAAATGCGGTTTTCCCTTCGGTTAAAGTTCCTTTTTGCAGTTCTAATCTGCGTAGCAGCAATTATGCTGACCGGAATGCATCGACTCAATCAGCTCCAGGCAGAAACATTTGAACAAGAGGTCCACAATCGCACTGTTCTTGTTTCTGAGTTTGGTAAAGCAACTCAGCAATATGTCGCGACGCAAATCAAGCCCGCCATAGAAGCTGAGACAGACGCGCTCGTTCTAGAAGGCATGGCGTCCTTTTTTGCGACACGTAGTCTGTTCAAACAATTTAACGAGGCATTGCCAGAATATGTATACCGGGCGCCAACGCTGAATCCTCTCAATCCTGAAAATCAGGCAGATGCTTTTGAAGCAGACCTCATTCGCCGGTTTCAGGCGGACCGAAAACTACCAGAACTTAGAGGATACCGCCAGCAAGAGGGCATTGAGCGATTCTATGTCGCAAGACCCATGACCGTTCAGTCGAGTTGCCTCAAGTGCCATGGCATTCCTGAGGATGCCCCAACAGAAATTACTGACCGCTATGGAACAGCCCAGGGCTATGGATGGAAAGTCGGGGATATTCTGAGTGCTTCTATGATCTATGTGCCTACCGACGATCTGCGCAGCGGGCAAGCGACTCTACATCGCACGATTACGACAACTTTTGTGCTGCTGATGCTGGCTTTGGCAGGGACTGTCTATGGCCTATTTGAAGGGTTAATTAATCGTCGGGTTGTCAGTATTGGCCGGGCCTTGAGTCAGCGAGCATCGTCTCCAAATTCACCTATCCGACTCAACGACAAGGCAAATGATGAAGTTGGTATACTCGCCAGACAGTTCAATCACATGGCTGATGCCTTGGATCGGTCGTATCAAATTTTAGAAAATAGAGTGGCCGACCGCACCCACGAGCTGACCCAGGCTTTAGATTCTTTGAAAAAGACTCAGGCTCAGCTAGTGCAGTCCGAAAAAATGTCGAGTCTAGGCAGAATAGTGGGTGGTGTTGCTCATGAGATTAATAATCCAGCGAATTTTATTTACGGAAATCTCAGGCACGTAGAAGACTCCGTGCAGTCATTGCTAGATCTCGTAAGAGACATCTTCAAAGAAGTCTCGCCCGAGACCCTATCAGAAGAGTTGAAAGAAACTATCGCGGATGTCGATCTGCCTTTTTTAGAGAAAGATTTTCACAAGCTGTCAGCTTCTATGAAAGATGGGACTGAGCGCATTCGTGATGTTGTTCAATCGTTGAGAAACTTTGCTCGGTTAGATGAAACTGGTCTCAAGGCTATCGACTTACACGAAGGCATAGAGAGTGCGTTGCTGATTCTTCAAGAGCGGCTAGCGGAAACCCCTGAGCGTCGTGCTATCAATGTGGTAAAAGACTACGGAGAGCTACCTCTAATAGACTGCTTCCCAGGGCAGCTTAATCAGGTATTTCTACACGCTTTAAACAATGCGATTGATGCGGTTGAAAATCTAACCGACAGAGTCCCGTCAATTGGGATTAAAACGCAGAGAACAGATACAGATTGCCGTATTTGCATTTCAGATAACGGTGTAGGTATTTCAGAAGAGGTGCGTTTAAGTATCTTTGATCCTTTTTTTACAACAAAAGAGATTGGCAAAGGGACTGGCTTAGGACTGGCTATTAGCCATCAGATTGTTGTCGAGACCCACGGGGGAGAGATTATGGTCGAGTCTGCACTTGACCAAGGGACATCTGTGACGATAGCGTTGCCAATAAAAAACTGCTGTTGATCAAAGAAGAGACAGTGTCATTTTCTAGGCGCTCTAGTTCGCTGCGTAAGCCCTAGCCGATGTAAGTTCGTGCAATTCGCGCTTCTTTCGAGTCGCTTTACAAGCGGGGATAAGAGGTTGCCCCGTGGTTCATATATTATGTCCAAAAATCTTCGAGATTGATAGCGGCGACCTGGGAGGGTTTTTCTTCGCTTTGAATTTCAGACAAGTTTCTTTGTGCTAGTCAGGTCCAAACTCACGCCAGATGCATAAGGTGAAGAAACAGGATGTTACATCCGACGAAGTGTCTAGAAGAACTGTCTATGATTAGGCTGCAAACAACTCTGCCAAAGTTGTAAGCACCGCGCTACGTGTATTGGGGTCAATGGTGCCTAGGTTTTTTCGACATCGCTTTTTGTCTATGGCACGCATCTGGTCGAGGGCGATCGCACCAGGCTTGTTCTCGAAGATACAATTAACGCGAACTGGATAAGATTTTCTCGTCCTTGTCATCGGCGCAATAATCACGGTCGATAAGTAGTCGTTTATCTCATCGGGCGAGATGATCAAACAGGGCCTCGTTTTTCTGATTTCTGTTCCAACCGTGGGATTTAGCGCCACCAAAAATACGTCGAAACGCTTGATTACCAGTCCCATTCCGTTTCATCCCAATCATTGGCGAAGTCGCCGAGTAGAAGCTCATCGTCTCCATTTTCTGCCATCTCTTTCAAGGCTTGTGCCCAACCTTGACGAGCCTTTGGAACTGGTCGAATAAGTAGGCCTTCTTCTTTGATTTCAAGTGTGACATCGGAGCGAAGATCACACTGCTCTATCAATACTTTGGGAATACGAATTCCCTGAGAGTTTCCTATTTTGATAACCTTGGTCTTGACGACGCCTTCAACAGTTACGCTGGTGGAATCCATGAGCTGTGTACTGAATGACATTCAATAGTAGCTACATTGTATCTACAGGAAGGGTAGGCGTCCAGAGTCTTGGTGAGCAGAGCCATGTCAATGAACGACATTGGTCAAATAGCAATAGGTTCGATGGGGATGATTGTCTGAGCGTTGCCAACCATAACAATGCCACAGAGCTATGACAGTTAAGTCAGCCCTATGGCGAAAATGAATCATTGAGTTTGCCGAAGTTGCTACTAGATTTTGCCGCCAGCAGCTTGCAACCGAGCCCGGGCTTTTTTCAAAGCTTGATTGGCCTTGAAGGTTGCCGGGCGATCTTCGGGGGATACATTGCCCGCAGCGCTCTGGGCTTCTGCGTAGGCTTTTTCGGCCTCGGCCTGGTCGATGCTGTCACCGCGCTCTGCGCCATTCACCAAGATAGTGACTTCGTCTTCTTCGACTTCTGCAAAGCCGCCCATGAGTGCGATCGCAGTCCAGTCTTTTGCACCTTCTGCCGAGCGCACACGCAGCACCCCCGTATCTAGCGCAGTCAGCAGTGGTGCGTGACCGCCCAAAATACCTAGCTGGCCAGTCGTACTTGGCAAAATCACTTCTTCGGCTTCGTCATCCCAGACTGTTCTATCAGGCGCTACAACGCGCACGACTAAAGACATAGCTCTTTCGAAATAATGGGTTTAAGGGGAGGGGAGCCCGTTTCAGAGCAGACGGCCCGGTTAGAAACAGGCTCCCGGAGTGAATCAGCAGTGTGAATCACCAGTAGCTTTTCAGCCGTTACTTATCAGCGTCTGCCTTCATTTTCTCAGCAGCCGCAATCACTTCTTCGATGCTGCCTTTGAGGTAGAAAGCCTGCTCAGGAATGTCATCGAGTTCGCCAGCCAAGATCATGTTGAAGCCCTTGATGGTTTCTTCGAGGGTGACGTACTTGCCGGGCATCCCAGTGAAGACTTCTGCCACGAAGAAAGGCTGAGAGAGAAACTTCTCAATCTTGCGAGCGCGGGCAACCACTTGGCGGTCTTCTTCAGACAGCTCATCGAGACCCAGAATGGCAATGATGTCCTGCAATTCTTTGTAGCGCTGCAGGGTGGACTGCACTGCACGGGCCGTGGTGTAGTGCTCAGCGCCGACGATGTCTGGCTGGAGCATGGTGGAGGTAGAAGCGAGAGGGTCTACCGCTGGATAGATGCCCTTGGAAGCTAAAGCACGAGACAGCGTTGTGGTGGCGTCTAGGTGAGCAAATGTGGTTGCAGGCGCGGGGTCAGTCAAGTCGTCTGCAGGAACGTAAACGGCCTGAATAGACGTGATGGAGCCCTCGGTGGTAGAGGCAATGCGCTCCTGCAGGTCGCCCATGTCTGTGCCGAGGGTGGGCTGGTAGCCTACCGCAGAAGGCATCCGGCCTAGCAGGGCAGATACCTCAGAGCCCGCCTGCACAAATCGGAAGATGTTGTCGACAAAGAGGAGGACGTCTTGCTTGTTTACATCGCGGAAGTACTCGGCCATGGTGAGGGCAGAGAGGGCGACGCGCATCCGAGCACCGGGCGGCTCGTTCATCTGACCGTACACCAGTGCCACCTTAGATTGGCTCAGGTCATCTGCGTTGATTACGCCAGATTCAATAAATTCGTTGTAGAGGTCGTTGCCTTCGCGGGTGCGCTCGCCAACGCCGCCGAATACCGACACACCGCTGTGCTCTTTGGCGATGTTGTTAATCAGCTCTTGAATCAAAACGGTTTTGCCCACGCCTGCACCGCCAAAGAGGCCAACTTTACCGCCTCGTCTGTAGGGGGCAATCAGGTCTACTACCTTAATGCCGGTTTCAAATACGGCAGGCTTGGTCTCTAGGTCGACTAGCTCAGGGGCCGCGCGGTGAATAGGCAGCGTGCTTTCTGCTTCGACGGGGCCTTTTTCATCAACGGGCTCACCCAAAACGTTGAAAATTCTACCGAGGGTTGCCTTGCCGACAGGAACGTTGATAGGGCCGCCCAAATCTTCTGCATCCATGCCGCGCACGAGGCCGTCGGTAGAGCTCATGGAGACCGCACGAACCTGAGAGTCGCCCAGCAGCTGCTGCACTTCGCAGGTCACTGCTACGTCTTGACCGGCGGGGTTTTTGCCAGTGACTCGAATCGCGTTATAAATCTTTGGAAGTTCACCACTGGGGAACTTAACGTCTAAAACTGGGCCAATAATCTGAGTAATATAGCCGGTGTTTGTTTTCTCTGCGGTGGAGACCATTCCTGCGCCTGTCCTACGTTTTAGCTAATACCTACCGCGCCTGCTCGATCTCGTAAAAGTAGCTATTTGACTCGTTATTGAGATCGACTCGCGCCATGTTTAAGATTATCACTAGATGTCTCACCTTTAAAAAGTATGAAGGCGGAAGGATGAACGATGCATGGGGGTCTGCGCTTAGTTCGGTAACCCGCACCCTTCTGCGTGTTGCGATCGCTTGTTTGATTTCGATAAATTAGCACTCGTCGGCAGAGAGTGCTAACTCATGCCAAAAAGCCCTGCAAAGTCTGTGTAAGCGCCTACATATTCGGGTAGTACATTGGCTGCATTCGCCGGGCTTTCATCGTGTCAGCCGTTGGCGCAGGCACATCACCACTAATCAGTATTAATTCGATCCATAGCGGAGAAGTCACAATGGCAGCTATCTCTTTAGGTAAAGCATCACTCAAGCCCCTTGGCGATCGCGTATTCGTCAAGGTCAGCGAATCTGCAGAGCAAACAGCTGGCGGCATCATCCTGCCAGATGCCGCTAAGGAAAAGCCTCAAGTAGGCGAAATCACAGCCGTTGGTCCTGGCAAAGTTGATGAAAATGGCAACCGTCAGTCGATGGATGTGTCTGTAGGCGACAAAGTTTTGTACTCCAAGTACGCAGGGACTGAGATCAAGTTGGAAGCTGGCGAGTACATTTTGCTCTCCGAGAAAGACATTTTGGCAACTGTTGCCTATTAGGTGAGGTCTGAGCCTCAGCAACGACGCTCTTTTTAACTCCAAGCACTTCAATTCCCCAACGTACAAACCCCACATATAACTATGGCAAAGCGCATTATCTACAACGAAAATGCCCGCCGTGCGCTAGAGCGCGGTATGGACATTTTGGCTGAAGCGGTAGCGGTCACCCTCGGCCCCAAAGGACGTAACGTCGTTCTCGAAAAGAAATTTGGCTCTCCTCAGATCGTCAATGACGGTGTGACCATTGCCAAAGAGATTGAACTAGAAGACAACGTTGAAAATACAGGCGTTTCTCTGATTCGCCAGGCAGCTTCTAAGACTAACGACTCTGCTGGCGACGGCACTACAACGGCAACTGTGCTGGCCCACGCCATTGTCAAAGAGGGTCTTCGCAACGTCGCGGCTGGTGCCAATGCGATCGCACTTAAGCGTGGCATCGACAAAGCCACTTCCTACTTGGTAGACCAGATTGCTAACCAGGCGCAGCCAGTCGGCGATTCGACTGCGATCGCTCAGGTCGGCTCTATCTCTGCAGGCAACGACCCTGAAGTGGGCCAAATGATTGCCAACGCCATGGAGAAAGTAGGCCGTGAGGGCGTCATCTCCCTGGAAGAAGGAAAATCCATGTTCACCGAACTGGAAATTACCGAGGGTATGCGCTTCGACAAGGGCTACGTTTCCCCTTACTTCGTGACTGACCCTGAGCGCATGGAAGCGAGCTTCGATGAGCCTCAGATTCTCATTACCGACAAGAAAATCGCCCTGGTGCAGGACTTGGTGCCTGTGCTGGAGCAGGTAGCCCGAGGCGGTCGTCCGCTGCTGATTATCTGTGAAGACATTGAGAAAGAGGCTTTGGCAACGCTGGTGGTCAACCGGTTGCGCGGCGTGCTGAATGTGGCTGCTGTAAAAGCGCCTGGGTTTGGCGATCGCCGTAAGGCCATGCTTGAAGACATCGCTACCCTCACTGGTGGCACCCTCATCACCGAAGATGCCGGTCTCAAGCTAGATACCGTCACCATTGACCAGCTGGGCGCTGCCCGCCGTGTCACCATCACCAAAGACAGCACAACGCTCGTCGCCGAAGGCAACGAAGCCGCTGTGAAAACGCGCTGTGACCAAATCCGTCGCCAAATTGACGAAACCGATTCTAGCTACGACAAAGAAAAGCTGCAGGAGCGCCTAGCTAAGCTCTCCGGTGGTGTGGCCGTGATCAAAGTCGGCGCGGCTACTGAAACTGAGATGAAGGACCGCAAGCTGCGGTTGGAAGACGCTATCAACGCTACGAAAGCTGCCGTTGAAGAAGGCATCGTTCCTGGCGGTGGCACCACGCTGGCCCACATGTCGCCTGGGCTAGAAGCTTGGGCCAACGAAAACCTATCTGGCGAAGAGCTGGTGGGTGCCATGATTGTGACCCGTGCGCTGACGTCTCCGCTGAAGCGCATCGCTGAGAACGCCGGTCAAAATGGCGCGGTGATTGCTGAACGAGTTAAAGAAAAAGAGACTAGCGTTGGTTACAATGCGGCCTCGAATGAGTATGTCAACATGCTAGAAGCTGGCATCGTTGACCCTGCAAAAGTGACCCGTTCTGCGCTGCAAAACGCAGCTTCTATCGCAGCGATGGTGCTCACCACTGAGTGCATCGTGGTCGATAAGCCCGAAGATGATAAGGCGGCTGTCGGTGCGGGCGCTGGCATGGGTGACTTCGATTACTAAGTCACTTCAAACAAGGCGCTTCGAGTGCCAAACAAGTTGACTCACTGAAGGGACAGTCCGCCTACGGGTGGGCTGTCCTTTTTGATGCCAGCTGTTAGGTTTAAATCAGTCTGGTACAACCGAGAAAGCCCCATGATCCCCAACGATGTGACCGCTGCCCTAACCGCTCAATTTGGCGACGCGGCCAAACACTCACCGCCCGATGCCTGGCAAGTCGAAACGGATGACCTGCGCTTGGTGGTGATTTTGAGTGAGCCGTGGATACGGCTAATGACGCCGATTGTGCCGATTGCAGAAGCGCAGTCTTTTATTGGTCAAATGATGGAGGCCAACTTTGACCAGACCCAAGAGGCCCGCTACGCCTTTCACCAAAATATTGTGTGGGGTTTGGTGCAGTGCGACTTTGCCACGCTGACCACGCCTGTGTTTGAGCGAGCGATCGCACAGCTCACCACGCTCAACTCTCAGGGCGTCAGTGTCTTCTTCAATCGCATGATGGAAGCCCAAATCACCCAGATCATCACCGCCGCCAAGCTCCAAGGTCAATCTTTAGAAGACACCATAAAAACGCTCAGCCGCCTCTACTCAGAAGGGGTGATGGGCGAAATGGGCGAAACGGAGTATCAGCAGCAGGCCATGACCGCCTGGCGCAATCAGCTCGAAAGGCTGTGGCCCACCGTGGATGTCAACGAAGCCAACCGCTAGGAAATGCCCCAAATGACTGCACTTGTTGACCAGCTCAGCGCAGACTATGCGCGCTTTCCCGAGGCCCAAACCTACAGCCTCTACGCCGACGATGTCCGCTTCAAAGATCCGCTCAATGCTTTTTCTGGCGTTGAAAAGTACCAGCAGATGATTGGTTTCTTGGCCAAGTTTTTCAGCGATATTCAGATGGACCTGCACAGCATCGAGCAGACCCAGCCATCTGAAATCACCACCCATTGGACCCTGCATATGACGGCGCCGCTTCCTTGGCAGCCCCGGCTTTCTATTCCGGGCCGCAGTGAGCTAGGCGTGAATCAGTCGGGAAAAATCGACTCTCATATTGATTATTGGAACTGCTCTCGGCTGGATGTTCTCAAACAGGCGCTGGCTTTACGCCGGTCGAGTTCATGACGTTAGTTCAGTCCGGCTGCTGATTCGATTTAGAGCAGTCTTGCCCTTCGATCACGGTGTGGGCCAGCCAGTTTGAATGAGTGGCAGGGTAGTCGCTGCGGTAGTGACCGCCCCGGCTTTCGGTGCGGAAGTGAGCGCTCTTGAGAATGAGGGCTGCGATCGCCAGTAAATTTCCTACTTCTCCCCACAGCCTTACTTGATCGGCGGTGACGGTGCCAGGTAGCTGAACCGTTTCACCCGGGCGCAGGCGCAGGGCCTGGCTGATGGCAAGCTGCGAGTATTGCTGTTGCCAGCTATCTACCCGTGCGATCGCCTGCTCTAGCAGCTCTTTTTCCCGGCTAATCCCAGCATGCTTCCAGATCAGCTGCGGTAGCGCTTCTCTCCACTGCTTCAAACGCGTCAACCAATCTGTTTGCCAGGCTAGTTCACCTTCATGGCTGCGTGAGGGCTGCTGCTCAGGAACGCTAGCCATCGCCTTCGGTAGCTGAATATCCCTCAGCTGAGCGCCATATACCAGACATTCTAAAAGTGAATTGCTGGCTAGCCGATTGGCACCATGAACCCCTGTACTGGCGTTTTCTCCGACCGCGTAGAGGTTAGCAATGGTTGTTTCGCTGTGGAGGTCGGCGGTGATGCCACCCATCCAGTAGTGGGCGGCGGGTGACACAGGAATCAGCTGAGAAAAAACATCAATGCCCCACTGCTTGCACACCCGAATAATGTTGGGAAAGCGATAGCGAATGCGATCTGGGTCAATAGGGCTAAGGTCGAGGTATACCACCGCTGCCTCGGGGTGGCGCTGCAGGTGTGAAAAAATTGCGCGACTGACCACATCCCGAGGGGCGAGCTCGCCGTCGGGATGATAGTCGAAGGCAAAACGATTGCCCTTGGCGTCGAGTAGGTGAGCCCCTTCTCCGCGAACGGCCTCACTGATCAAAAAGCGGGGCGCACCCGGCACTGTTAGCGCCGTCGGGTGAAACTGAAAAAATTCCAAGTCTCTTACCTGCGCGCCCGCCCGCCAGGCCATAGCGACGCCATCGCCGGTGCTAGCGGCTGGGTTGGTGGTTTGTGAGAAGACCTGCCCCCCACCGCCAGCGGCTAGCACTACTGCGCGCGCCGGAATCCACTGAATGTGAGGATGGCCATCGACCTGGGACTGCGATAGGCAAATGCCTTTGCAAACAGCCTCTTCTACCCACAGGTCTAGGGCGAAGGTTCTTTGGAAGACCTGAATATTAGCCTGGTTAAGAACGCGATGGGCAAGGGTCGAGACGATGGCATGGCCCGTTGTGTCTG
>JBCBFY010000097.1:0-20172 GCA_038527325.1 Cyanobacteria bacterium J06614_10 | reverse complement strand
TCTTGCTGGATGGCGTGATGGCGATAGCGAGTGTCATCAGCGAAAACGGCGGCGGAAATGGTGAGGTTGCGGCGACGGCGACGGAGACGATCGGAGGCTTCGGAGACAAAGGAGGTGATTTGCTCGGCGCGAAAGTCTGTCCACTGGCTCCAGAGGCGGGCGAGGCGAGGGTCGCCGCCATTTTGGGGGCGGAGGGTGATGGGGTCTACGCCGGTGAGCTGGTGGAACTGTTCGCGGGCGGCGGTGCCGTAGCCGAAGGTGTAGTTGCCTGCTGGGTTTTGGAAGGGGTAGCGAACGTAGTCGAACTGGATGCCGTCTACGTCGTAGTGGGTGACGATTTCGCTGAGAAGGTCGAGCAGGTACTGGCGAACTTCGGGGTTGGCGGGGTCGAGGAAGGGTTTGTTTTGGCCGGGGATGATGAGGTTGCCGCGATTGTCGAAGCCGGCCCAGTCGGGGCGGGCGCTGAGCAGGGGGCCTGGGTAGCTTTCGTGCTGGCCGAGGATGCGGTTGTGGGCCTGGTTGCCCGCTGCAAATAGCCAAACCCAGGCGTGGACTTCGATGTTGTAGTCTTGGCCGAGTTCGATGGCGGCCTGAAGGGGGTCCCAGCTGCGGGTGAGGGGATTTTGCTCAGGGGCAACGCTGCTGGGATAGATGGGGTAGCCTGCGTTGACCGTTTCGACGAAGACGGTGTTGATGCCTGCGGCGTGGAAGCGATCAAAAATGGGGGCGAGGCCTTCGGGAGACCCTGCGTTGACGATAGTTTCGCGGTCGAGCCAGATGGAGCGGATTTCGGGCTCGGCAACGGCTCTGGCGATTGGAGTCGGCTCTGCATGGGGGAGCGCGATCGCACCACCATGCTGTAACCCACCATACCGGCTGCCGTTGAGCATGCCATCGGATGCATCTACCGAAGTAGCCACAGGCGCTGCCTGCGCCGCGACTTGAGGGGTGGACAACGCAGGGGTAGCGGCAAAAGCAATCAGCGAAGGTGCGGTGAAAGCACCTAATGCTATGCCTGCAATCCCTCTATATATCCCTCTATATATAGTTGCTACGAAACTACGGTGATGATCCTCTGATGGGAGTGAGGAACTCGAAGGGGCGCAGTGGTTACAGGAGAAGTCGTTCATAGACTTGGGATGCAGCCTTAGAGAGCTGAAAGAAAAAGTTGCGATCGCCCATTGACGAGTCGTAAAGGTCAATCGGTCGCGGTTGTCTTTCTTTAAATTCCCGAGGAAGCCTTTCAGCTATCAAGCTGAGCTGTTATATCCGTAATTTACGCAGCTGACATAGATTTGCGGATACAGGGGCGGTCAGCTTGCTGTCAGGTGCTGACAGACCGCGCTAAATCCTGTGATAGAATCTAGAACTCTACGCCCATTTTTTGTCTAATCACTAATAAACGTATGGCACTGTTACAAGAGCGAAAACAGGAGATTATTTCTGAGCACCAGGTCCACGAGACCGATACCGGATCTGTGGATGTGCAGATTGCGATGCTGACTGACCGCATCAACACCTTGAGTCAGCACATGCAAAAGAACAAGAAGGACTATTCCTCGCGTCGCGGGCTGCTGAAGATGATCGGTCAGCGCAAGCGCTTGCTAGCATATTTGATGAAGCAGGATGCCGAGCGCTACAAGGCACTGATTAAAAAGCTCGGCATTCGTCGCTAAGTGCTCGGTGCTGACAGGGGTCAGCATTGACGTGCATTTTCCTCACCGCAAGATGGCTTCCTAAGATAGCTTCCTAAGATAGCTTCCTAAAAATGGCTTCTTCTAAATCTGATCGTGACTCTCAAGCTGACCGGGCGGCACTGCCGTTTGAACCGAAGGGTGGGCGTAAGAAGGCTGAGAAAAGCAGCGCAGAACGCGAAGCCCCCAAGCGGAAAAAAAAGGAGAAAAAAGCTCCCGATGGTGAGTCTGACCGTAAGGTGTCGGCTAAAGCGCAGGCTAGGGTGGACGCGATTCGAGCGAGTAATAAAAAGCGATCGCAAGCCAAAGCCCAGAAGCAGGCTGATGCCAAAAGCCAAGCCAATGACCCCGATGCTCGCGGTGGAATTCCTAAGGCGGTGAGCAATCGGATGCTGCGCCGGATGGCCGTGCTTTCCCTCACGCCTATTGGGTTAGGCGTGGGCATTTTCTTTTTGTCTTATTACTTGCTTAGCCGTGAAATTGTAGAGTTTGCGCCGGTCGTGGTGCTGCTGACGACGATGGGCTGCTTTGGGCTGGGCGTGGTAGGGCTCACCTACGGCATGCTGTCGGCTTCCTGGGATGAAGCGCCAGGTGGCCTGGTCGGCCTGGATGAATTTAAGCTGAATTTGGGCCGGATGATAGATGCTTGGCGAGAGTCGCGGGCGTCTAAAACGGGCGTTTAGATGGGCGTCTGAAACATCTTCGCAAAACCTGACTTAGCCAGATTGGCGAGAACCGGTTAGCTGGCGCTGGCTTTTGCTATGCGGGTTTCTTGGGCGAGCAGGTATAGCTCGGCCCACTTACTGGTGACCTGCTTTTGGGTAAGGGAAAAGGACTGGGCGATATCGGGAACGGTGCTGCCTGCTTTGAAGGCGTTGAGCATGGCCTGCTGGTCTGGCGAGAGGCTGTTCCAGTAGGTGGTCCACTCGGTTTGGGTGAGGCCCAGGTTGTGGTGCTTTAGTGAAGTTTTGAGCCAGGAAAAGACGAGGTCGGGCTGTTCTTTGAGGGTGAAGATGCGAATGGCATGGTAGCTGATCTTTTCTCGGAGGCGGTAGGCTTCGCGGACGTTGAGCCCGAGCTGACGGGAGATGCTGTCTTGGGCGTAGCCCTGGAGATGGAGGTCTAGCCACTGGGCTGCGGTGTCGCCGAGCTTTTCTTGGAGGTAGGTGGCAAACTGCTGCTTTACCTGCTGGCGGGCGACCTGCTGCGATTCAAATTCTTTTTGCACTTCGTAGCGATCTAGCGCTTCAAAATCGAGCAGGCTGAGGGTGCCTTCGGCATCGTCAGTGCCAATTTCTTCTGAGATTAGCTGGATGAGTTCGGCGCTGGGGACCTGGGTCATGCCGCCGCGCTGCGATCGCCTCAGGTAATTGACAAACCGATAGACCAGCAGCGGCTGATTGCGAATGGGCCGCAGGCAGTATTCTTCGATGCTGGCTAGGGTGAGCAGATTGCGCAGGCTGCCTCGCTGGGTGCACTGGCCGATCCATTCAGTTTGCGATCGCATGTGCCGGTCGCTTTGCAGCATCTCCTGAATGACTTCTTGCAGCACGTCTTTGACAGCGCGCTTGCGATCGCGGCTTAGGGCTATCCAGGTGCGAATTTTGCTACGAATGAGAAAAAGGCCGCCCAGCTTTTGCAGCAGGCTTTTGTAAGCTCTATCGGGTGAGAGTCCCCAATAGCGAGTGATGAATATTCGATAGCGATAGTCCATGGCGCTTTTGGCCAGCTTCGCCTCGGCGTTCGTCATTGATTCGAAGCGCTCAGCCGGACCGACGAGCCATTGAACAATGGCTTCGCAGGTTGTGTCGGGCTGACTAGGGAGATCGGCCTCTAGCTGCCGTCGCCAGGTCGACAGTAGGTTTTGATAGCTGAGTGGGTTGTTCGCGGCGGCTGTCGTCGCGGTATTTGCCAAGGTTTGTTTCTCAGTGCCGCTGCCCGTTTGACTGTCTAATGATGTCACTGTCTTTCCCCCTCTGGCCTACATCGCTTTTATCTGTATGTTTGTGCCGACGTGTTTATGCCGACGTGTTCATGCCGACGTGTTCATGCCGACGTGTTTATGCCGACTGCTCAGTGCCAACTGCCCATGCTGACTGCTCGGCGTCTTCTGTTTGGAGGCTGCTTTTGATGGTTTCTTTGCGTGCCCCAGCGTCAATTGCTATGCCCAGCAGCAGCATTGCGAACGGACGTCTTTATGTCTTGACCAGTGCCTTTACCAGATTTTTAATCTATTCCTCAATTCATTGAGCGATGGGCTGCCATTTTTCTTTCTAGAAGTGCTGATAGGCCATGCGCTCACGAAATGGCTGAATGCCTCAATTTAGCGCTGAACATTGAGTTATTGCTTACTCTAACCCATCGTCGAAATCTATGAACCTTGCGCAGAATTAGTATTTTGAAATACCGATTTACACAAAGTAATTCATTAACTCTTCATAAAAAACCTCCTGATTTTGATGGTCAGAAGAAAATCTCTAAAATGTTACGCACATATGCGTAGAAAATCAGGGCACTAACTATAATTCAACGTAGTCTCGTTAAGTGGATGTACTGATTCCACCGCTTGCTCTAGTGTTTGGGCCAAATCAAAGGGCTTTTGGCAGTAAAGCAGGTGTTTGGGACAGCGAGCTTCCGGTTATAGTCACACGTTTGAGAAGACTGATGTCACGTAGCGCTTTATCATACCCGCGAATTAGGAACCAGGTATATCAGCCGCCGTTTTACCGTCTGCCCCATGTTTCGACTCGCTCTGCTTTCAAGCGCTTACTCGATGTTGTAGGTGCCTTTGTGGGGCTAGCTATTTTGAGCGTGCTGATTATTCCTATTGCGATCGCCATCCGATTGGATTCTCAAGGGCCTGTTTTTTACTCCCAAGAACGATTTGGTCTGCAGGGGAAGCCCTTCCGAATTTATAAGTTCCGCTCTATGGTGAGCAACGCCGATGCGCTGAAGGCCACCGTCAAAAACGAAGCTGAAGGACTGATTTTCAAAAATACCGCTGACCCTCGGATCACGCGGGTTGGTCAGTTTCTTCGGAAGACCAGTTTGGATGAGTTTCCACAGTTCTGGAATGTGCTGAAGGGGGATATGAGCCTGGTTGGGACACGCCCGCCGACGGCTGATGAGGTTAAGCACTACAGCGATCGCCACTGGAGACGGCTAGATGTACGCCCCGGCATGACCGGTCAATGGCAGGTAAGCGGTCGTTCGGCCATCAAAGACTTCGAAGAAATCGTCAATCTAGACTTGGACTATCAGAAGCTGTGGACGCCGCTGTATGACGTTAAGCTGCTGGTTCAGACGGTAGTGACCTTGATCTCTAAGCGGTCTGGCGCTTACTAAACGCTCGGTTCTAGCTTTTCAAACCGTTTGCAGGGGATAGGCAGAGATGTATGCCTATCCCCTGTACTGTTTTATCGACTCTTTTATTTACCCTAGCCAGCGAGCGACGTCTTTGGCGTGATAGGTCAAGATGAGGTCGGCGCCGGATCGCTTGAAGCTGGTCATGGTTTCCATGACGACTTTTTCTTCGTCTATCCAGCCATTGAGCGCGGCTGCCTTCACCATGGAGTACTCGCCGGAGACGTTGTAGGCTGCGACGGGTAAGTTTGTCGCTTCTTTGACTCGCCAGATGATGTCCATGTAGGCCAGTGCGGGCTTCACCATCAGCATGTCGGCGCCTTCTGCGATGTCGAGGGCGATTTCTTTGAGGGCTTCTTGGCCGTTGCTGGGGTCCATTTGATAGGTGCGGCGATCGCCAAACTGGGGCGCTGATTCGGCGGCGTCTCGGAAGGGCCCGTAGTAGGCAGAGGCGTACTTGGCTGCGTAGGACAAGATGGGAATATTTTCGAAGCCGCCTTCATCGAGGCCAGTGCGGATGGCCTGTACGAAGCCGTCCATCATGCCGGAAGGGGCAATGATATCGGCGCCTGCGTTGGCTTGGGAAACGGCTGTCTTTTTCAGCAGGTCTAGGGTGGGGTCATTGAGCACGCGGCCCGTCAGGTCGCCCACTTGCAGATAGCCGCAGTGGCCATGGTCGGTGTATTCGCACAGGCAGGTGTCGACGATGACGACCAGGTCAGGGATGGCTTTTTTGATGGCTTCTGTAGCCTTTTGGACAATGCCGTGGTCGTGCCAGGCGCCGGTGGCTTCAGTGTCTTTTTCGGTGGGAATGCCAAATAGGATCACGGCGGGAATGCCCAGGTCGTAGACCTCTTTGGCTTCTTCGACGATCTTGTCGACAGAGAGCTGGTAGACGCCCGGCATGGATTTGACCTCTTGGGCGAAGGTGTCGCCGGGGACGGCAAAGAGCGGATAGATCAAATCGCTGGTGGTGACGATATTTTCGCGGACCATCCGGCGGAGGTTGGCGTGCGATCGCAAACGGCGGGGCCTATGTGTCGGAAACATGAGAGCAACGGGTACAGATGAAAATAAGTGTAGGCCCTGGTTTGGACTGAATTAAGTAGATTTGCGTAAAAGTAACGTTCTGTAAAAAATGAGGCCGCTGGTCAACGCTGTAAACTGATTAAACAGACGAGAGAAGGTGTTCCGTGTTTGCTCCCTCTGAGGCGCTGTGGGCGCTGATAGGTTTAATTTTGACTATCGGCAGTACCTGGTTGGAAGCATTTATGTTTAAAGTGCCGTGGGGCGCGTGGTGGAGCGGTAGCGGCGGCGGGCTTGAGGTGTACTCCCTAGGGGTGACGTTTCAGGTGGGTGCGGCGCTATTTACTGGCTGCATGGGCGGCAAAAATGCCGCTGCGTTTTCTCAGATTGCCTACATTACCTTGGGAATCGTGCTGTACGAGCGGTTTGGCTTTGAGGTGTTTTCTCAGGGGGCAGGCGTTGGGTATTTGCGGGAGCCTAGCTTTGGGTATTTGCTAGGGTTCGTGCCAGGGGGGTGGCTGTGTGGCTTGCTGGCCTTTCGCGCTAAGCGATCGCTAGAGCGGTTAGGCTTTGCCTGTCTGTGTGGATTACTAGTAGTGCACCTGTGCGGGCTGAGCTATCTGGTGCTGGGTCACTTGTTTCGGTGGCTGCCGCCCACGCCTGCGCTGGGAGTGGCAATTATGGATTACTCAGTGGATCAGATTTTGGGACAAGGGATGGTGAGCTGCGCGATCGCGCTGATTGCCTGGGGCCTGCGAAGATTACTTTTTTATTGATGAAACCTAAGAACGCGTTATTTTGGCTTGTGGCGATTGTCGGCGTCATTCTTGACCAGCTCAGCAAGTGGTGGGTGGTGCAGCAATTTGACCTGGGAGAGAGCGTGACGCTCCTGCCCGGTATTTTGAACTTTACCTATGTGACCAATCCTGGCGCGGCTTGGAGCCTCTTTAGTGAGAACGGTGAATGGCTGAAGTGGCTGTCGATGGTGGTGAGCGCGGCGCTGGCCCTGTATGGCTGGTTTGTGCGAATTCCCAACCGCTGGGAGGCACTCGGCTATGGCTTTATCTTGAGCGGTGCTTTTGGCAATGGAATTGACCGGGTGCTGGCGGGTGAGGTGGTCGATTTTTTGCAGGTGTTTCCGGTGACGGGGTTCCCGATTTTTAATCTCGCTGATATCTGGATAAACGTGGGCATTATCTGCCTGTTGGTAATGGCGATCATTTTCCCCGATCCGCAGTCGAGTGATACCCAGGGAGGGCGTAGGCGAGGGTAGCGGCATCCGAAATGTCTTTTGAGCAGTGTGTTGATCACCCTTGGTAGGTGGAGCGTTTGCTACATCGTCAGCCAGTTGCCAACTAAGCGCTCGCTATCTGCAAAATTGTCGACTTTTAGAAGAGTGCCCTTCCCTAGGACACGCTTTTTGAGATATCGCTTACTATGCAGACACTCCTGTATATAAGAGTTGGTTGTATATAAGAGTTGGTCGCTTTACTTTTTTGTCTGCGTCTTTTTTTACCCTATGACTTCTCCGCCACCTCAGCCACCCAAAAGGCCTGAGCGCTCCGGTCAAAACCCACGTTCAAATCGGCCTAAAACTTTCTTGGGTTCCCTCACTCAGGCGTTTCAAACGGTTCAGGCCAATGTGGATTTTTCTAAGATTCCACTGAAGCCGAATGCGCGGGTGCCGAAGCTAGTGGTCGAAGCGGGGTCGGGCGCTCAGGCTAGTGAATATCCGCTGGTGGGTGAGCACTATATTTTGGGCCGCTCGTCTAAGTCTTGCGACATTGTGGTGCGCAGCCCAATTGTGAGTCAGACCCATTTGTCTTTGACGCGCGATCGCAATCGCCCGGGCAATCCCTTCGTGCTAAAAGACCAGGGCTCTACCAATGGCGTTTATCGCAACAAAAAGCGCCTCTCTAAGCTGCCGCTGCGTCACGGCGATGTGCTGACCCTTGGGCCAAAGGAACTGGCCGACGCGGTCACCGTGCGCTACATCGACCCGCCGCCCTGGTATGTCAACACGATTCGCTACGGGCTGTATGGCGCGACCGGATTGACCGGACTGCTGGCTTTTTGGATTGTGGGTTTGCAGTGGCCGAAGATATCGATCAATCCCTTTCCTGAATCGGTGCAGGGACCGGTGCTGGTGACTGCCGAAGAGAATGGTACGAGCACACCGCTCAACGAGCTGCCCAATATTACTCACCGGGAAAATCAGCGCCTGGCAGACTATTCCCCCTACTTGCCCCAAGCCGTTGTCGCCTCAGAAGACACGCGGTTTTACTGGCATTTTGGCGTTGACCCTTGGGGCATTGCGCGGGCGCTGAAAACCAACGTCGCTGAAGGTACGATTCGAGAAGGGGCCAGTACCTTGACCCAGCAGCTGGCCCGAAATACCTACCGTGACTACGTGGGCACAGAAGACAGTGCGGCTCGCAAGCTTCGAGAAATGGTGGTGGCGCTAAAGCTAGAGACCTTCTTTAGTAAAGATGCACTTATGCTGCTCTATCTCAACCGGGTGTATCTCGGTAACAATCTCTATGGCTTTGAAGATGCGTCGCAGTTTTACTTTGGTAAGTCTGCTGGGGAGCTGAGCATCGCAGAGGCGGCGACGCTAGTGGGAATTTTGCCTGCGCCGAATGCATTTAACCCGGTGCAGGACTATCAGGCGGCGGTAGAGTATCGCGATCGCGTGATTGAGCGGATGGTCGCCCTTGGCATGATCAGCGCAGAAGAGGGGCGGCGGGCTCGGCGATCGCGCATCGAAATTAGTCCCAAAGCCCGCGAACAGCTCAAAAGCTCCAGAGCTCCCTACTTTTATAGCTATATATTTGACGAGCTAGATCAGGTGCTAGGAGAAGGCCTCGCTAGAGAAGGCAACTTCATCGTAGAAACCAGCCTGAATTTGGAAATGCAGGCCAAAGCCGAAAATACCCTGCGCGAAACGGTTGGCAGTCAAGGTGCTCAGTACGGATTTTCTCAGGGCGCGATTGTCACGCTCAACACCCAAAATGGCGAGATTGAAGCGCTGGTAGGCGGTGTCGACTATGCGGCAAGCCAGTTCAACCGGGCGACTCAGGCCCTCAGGCAGCCAGGGTCGACCTTCAAAGTGTTTGCCTATGCCTCTGCCCTAGAGCAGGGAATTTCGGCAGGAGAAACGTTCTCTTGCAGCGATCTCAACTGGGGCGGCCAGTACTTTGCAGGCTGTCGGTCCGGTGGGGGCGCTTTGGATATGTACGCCGGGATGGCGCGCTCAGAAAACGTCGTGGCCCTGCGGATAGCCCAGGCTGCTGGGTTGGATTCGATTGTGGCGCTGGCTAAGCGGATGGGCATCGACTCAGAGCTGCAGGCTTTGCCAGGGCTGGTGCTGGGGCAAAGCGAGGTGACGCCTTTGGAAATTACGGGGGCGTTTGGGGCGCTAGCCAACCAAGGCGTATGGAATCGCCCCCACGGGATTCAGCGGGTGATTGACAGTAGCGACTGCGAAGACTTTAGCGACTTTTCTACCTGCCGGGTGATTTATGACTTTTCACAGAGCGCAGATGCTAGCCAGCCTGTGCTCGACCCTTACATTGCCAATACGATGGTCGGCATGATGCAGGGCGTGGTGCAAGGTGGCACGGGGCGCAATGCATTTTTGGGTCGGGGTGAGGCCGGTAAGACGGGCACAACCAATGACAATGTGGATCTGTGGTTTATCGGATATGTGCCGCAGGACACGCTGGTGAGCGGTATCTGGCTCGGCAACGATGACAACAGCCCCACTAACGGCAGCAGCGCACAAGCTGCAGACTTGTGGGGGCGCTATATGAGCAAGGTGCTGCGCTAGGGTGACAGCAGGCAAAGCCTAAGACTGAAGGGCAGGCGTCTTTTGTGTTCTGTCTGCTCCACTGGGCATAACGGTCTCTACGGTGGCTGGTTGGTGTTTGTAGAAATCGGTTTTAGCAGCCAGGGTGTAGACTTCGACATGGTCTTTGCGGCCACGGAGCGGAGCAACGGTGAAGGGCTTGAGGGGAAACTTTTCCTTCGCGTGAGCACGTGTTTCAGCGCTGACTAAAACGTTGAAGTCTGCCGTGTCGGGTAGGGACTTGGTCATGGTTTCTAGGCGAGCGGCCACGTTGACCGTATCGCCAAATAGGGAGTAGTTTAGCCGGTTGCGGTTGCCCACGGTGCCGCCGACGAGAGGACCGGTGTGAATGCCGATGCCGAACTTGATGGTGGGGAGCCGCTGGGCGGTGAGCTGGCAGTTTAGCAGGGTCAGCCGGTCGTGCATTTCGATGGCTGCGGTAAGCGCGGCGATCGCATCAGCCTTAATTTCATCTGGGTGGGCGCGGGGGACGGGCGCCCCAAAGACCGCCATGATCGCATCGCCAATGTATTTATCGACCATGCCGCCATTTTCCATAATGCAGTCTGTCATGGTCTCGAAGTATTGATTGAGCCAGGGCAATAGCTTCTGCGATGGCAAAATCTCGGCGATGCCCGTGAAGCCTCGAATGTCCATGAACAGTACGGTCGCGGTGAGATTTTGCGCGGCGAGTTCTCCCTGGTCAAGAATTTCGCCTTTGTGTCGCCAGATGAGTTCGGCGGTGCCTGGAGACACGTTCATAGAAAACAGGGCCATGAGCTGCTGCTTTTCTTGCTGCTCGTGGAGCTGCACGGCGAGGGCGCTGAGAAAGACGGTGCCGATGGGGGCGGCGATGGGTAGCCACCAGCCAAGGGTGAATCCGCTGTAGGCGATCGCACTCCACAGCAGCGGAAACCCGACAACCGCCATCAGCCGACCAGACGCATCTTGCCGTCTGAGCAGATGACTGCCGCCAATAGCTAGCCCCACCAGTAACAGCAGCGCCTGCCACTGGGGCAGCCGCCGCAGGTAGGATTGGTTGAGCAAGTTATCAACCGTGGCTGCGTAGAGGTAGACGCCGCTGACGGGAGGAGACTTTTGAAAAGGCGTGCGCAGGGGATCTATCCCCGCTAGGGTTGCGCCGACCAGCACAATCTTGTTTTGAAAGACGCTGGCATCTACCTGACCGTTGACGACATCGGCGTAGGAGTAGGTTTGCAGATCGCCCGGACGACTCGATGCGTAGGGTGCGGTCACTTCGCCCGGCCAGTTGATCCACACTGTTTGCTCAGCTGGCAGCAGTTTTTTAATAATGGTTTGGGGATCGATGACGAGCGAAGTCGCGACTTTAGACGGATTGCCAATATCTGACAGCTGCTTGAGGGCGCTTTGTTCAAAAGCGGAGGGAAAATGTCGCCGGGTGGGAGCGGTTGGCTGGGTAGCGGCGTGAGTAGAAGCGGTGGGCTTTGTTGTTTGAGGGGATAGCTGTGAGTCCGCCTGTGGCGCTAGGAGTGAAGAACCGGTAGGGGAGATAAAAGTGGTGCTGCTGGTTTGTTGAAAGTGAGCGCTTGGTGTACCTGTCTTTGACGCGTCTGTACCCGGTATAGCGATGTTTTGAACCTTCTCTGACTGAATGTCGGGAGACAGCGTGTCGGGTAAAAACTCCAGGTAAGGAAGCGTGGGTAGGTTGTTTTCTGCGGTTAGCGTGCCTGCCATCACCTCTGCGTAGACCTGCAGCGTGGCGACGCCTAGGGAAGGATTGCCGCCAGCTCCGTAGAGTCTTAGGCGGCGGCTGACGCCGTCGTCATCTGTCAGGATGCCAGCATCTCCCCGTAGGAAGAAGCCTTCGGCGGGGGCTGCCAGCGTGTCGGCCACATCTATGTAACGACCCCGGTGGTTGGTGCCCACCGAGAGCACAACGTTGGCATTGTCGACGATGGCTTGGGCGAGCTGAGGATCTTGCTCGCTGGTATCTGGAAAGAGCACGTTGAAGGCGACTACGGCTGGCTGCACGCCTGCTAGCTTGTCGAGGAGGTCTGTGTAGCGATCGCGCGTCCAGGGATAGGGCCCCAAGGTCTCTACGCTCAGGTCATCAATAGTGATGACCGCGATGCGATCATCCCACTGGGGCGCGCCCATAAATTCTCGGCGCGCTTGATGCAGGAGATTGTAGCTCTGCTGCTCAAGGACGTTCCAAGCGCCAATTGCCGAAAACCCAACAGAAATAGCCGAAACAACAAGGCCAGAGAGTAGGCCGAGCCGATTGGCCGCGACCTGTTGTTCTCCTTGACGCCTATGGTTAAAACATCGTTTAAGCCAAGCACTGTAGGCTTGCTTGGCATGGACTACGGAGGATATTGGTGCACTGAGCGTTTTGCGTTTGAATAACATGTTGCAGCCATACTGAATGACTTGCTTTCCATCTGGTTGGTCAGGAGAAAACAAGCCTTGGCATTAACTGCCTTGCCGATTTGTTGAGATGAGATTTATCAGAATGCATCTGAAGATGTTAGAAACTATCTTCAAAAGCTCTGAGCCGTAAAACCTCGAAATAGGGAGGCGAAAGCAGTACGCAAACGAAACAAAATAATCTTGCGGCCCTTGCTACAGATATTCCGATGGAGCAGCCCCTTAAACTGCCCATTGAACTGTCCCTTAAGCTGGGAAGCAAAGCCTAGAAAGCGCGTGACGGCAAAACCTATCTCTCTTGAGAATGGCATCCTACGCTAACTGTAAATGCAGGGTTCCTTATCTCTATATGACACCGGTCACAGCTAAAATCCGGATGTATCGTCCGTATATGCCGAAAGAGAATTTGGGATTTTTACCCTCAATTCCAAGTCGTGCAACAGGCAAACTACAGGCAACTAGCCATGTCCAGCCAATTTGTTTTTAACGTTCCGTTTGCGATGACATCCTAATCTAGCGGTGTCTAGAGGGTTACACAAGGGTGGTAATTACGCTGAAAAGGGCATTAACAGCTACATACTTTTATGCGTATACGGAGAATCTACGGCGTTTTGAACAACAATCCTTTACATAACAAGTCCATAACAACGATTCCGTCGCTGCGATTCCACAACAAATATTGGACGTCTGTTGCTTAAAGCTGTCTCAAACGGTCTCTATCGCCGTCTTGCTTTGCTCATCATTTTTTGTGAGAGGCGGAGCGGAAGATCTTCTTGTTTTGCCCAGTCTTGCAGGATGCGGTAAAAGATTTGGCGATCGCGGCTCTGTAGCACAGCCGTTTGGTCTGCTGTCTCGATGGCGTAGGGGTAGCCATTGCCCACAATGACTTCGGCTCTGACCTGGTTGATGACGGTTTCGGCGAGGCCAGCTTCCCAGATCCATTTGGGCAGGTCTAGCCGGGCGGGATAGTTGGCGTTGGTTTTGAGGTAGGTGAAGGTGAGGCGATCGCACATCTCCTGATACTCGTGCAAAATGCCGCCGCGATCGCAGGTCATCAGCGGGGTGCGATCGCCCCATTTCATCCAGCGGTTTAGCAGCTTGGCATCGTGCAGCGATCGCGTACTCTCCAGCGTATGGAACTTGCGCAGCAGCGTCGTAATATCGTTTGACTGGGCCGTATCGACGTAGCCCACTAGCGGCACCCGGTGCTTTTCACTCGCCTGCAATAGGCTCAGTATCTGCTCCACATAGGGCGTGCGGATGTTTTCATCGAGCATGGCGGCAAACGAGAGCACTAGCGATCCATCGAAAAAAGCCAGACATTTTTCGGGATCGCAGCCCCTGTCGGCGGCGCGTTTTTTAGCCGTTTTGATGTAGGCGATGAGGCGCTGCACTTCCATGGAAAATCGCCGCATGTTGATCCAGCGGTCCATGGGCTGTGAGCGGTCGGCAACCAGGTCTTTAGGCGTCATCACATCGAGCAGGATGTCTTTTTCGTAGGTGCCCTCGCCGCAGTGGTGATTTTCGAACCAGCCGATTTGCACCAGTGCAATGGGGATCGAAAAATCTTTTTGTGGAAACACCTGGGAGCCATCGACGGCAAAGGTGGTGACATCGCTGAGCTGCTGGTGCACCCAGGCGAGGCTCTGCTCTCGGTTCTCCCAGTTGAGGTGGCTGCGGATGATGCCCGTATCGTCGGCGGCTACGGGCTCTAGGCACAGGGCCCCGAGCGTAGCGGGGCCGGTGTCGCTCGCTTGCTGTTGGGATTGGGTCCAGCGATCGCGCTGCCGCTCAGACTGGGTGACCCACGCTGTCCAGGCTGCTTGGTACTGGGTGAGATAGCCGGACGCGCTGGCCTGAAAGCTAGAAAAGTCAACGCGCTTACTATTGAGAACCGCTTGAATCTGAGAGGGGTTGATAGCCATGAATCACCAGAGCGGTTGGGCAGTAAAACTATACGACGCAACAATAGAACAAGAATACTATGAAGTCAAAGTTCGCAGTTGGTTCGCAAAGGTTAAGTTAATACACTCCTTTTGAAAGGCTCACAATAAAAAGAATAGATTGGAGGTACCAGGCATCACTTGATTCGGTCTTGTATGTCGCTCTTGTGCATCGACGCATCTATATCGATAAACAAGAGCCAACACTGAAGCCGGTGCCGTCGAACAAGCGCTGCTAGGGCGGCGCAGCCCATGACATTTTTTATCGTTTGCTGGCAAGGATGTATTCCACCACCACACTACCCAGCATTCGCTAGAACATCGAGGTGAAAATCAATGAAAATTGCTTATTAGACCTGCATTTGCAGGGGCTTAGTCAAAAAAGCGAACTATCTACGAGCTCAAGCACCTGCCTATGACTTCTCAATCTGTGGCTCCCCAAGAAGCCTACAGCCGACTTCCAACTGGACTCGACACATTAGACAAAATTTTGCACGGCGGGTTGCCAGCTGGTGAACTCTACGTTGTCAATGGCTCGCCGGGGGCGGGAAAGACGACGCTAGCGCTACATTTTCTGCAGGCGGGTGCGATCGCAGGTGAAAAAGTCCTCTGTATCGCTTTGGTACAGCGGGTCGACAGCATTCAGCAAACCGCAAAATCAGTCGGCCTAGATATCTCGAATGTCACCTTTTGTGACCTGAGTACGATGTCGGCCCTAAGGCAGCTGTCGCAGCGCCAAACCATCTTCGATACTTCAGAAGTTGAGCTAGTGGAGACGATGCGAGCCATCGTAGAGACCATTGAGGCTGAGAAACCTTCTAGAGTCGTGTTTGACGGGATTTCTCAGCTGAGAATGCTCTCTAGCAATCCGCTCACGTATCGGCAGCAGCTATTCATGCTGCGCGATTACATGAACACGAACGAGATTACCGTTTTACTCACCGACTCGCAGGATGCTGCCTCGGGCGATCAGGAGTTGGTGTCAATGGCACATGGTGTCATTACGCTGATGGTAGAAACCACCGCCCATGGCAGTGCCCATCGCTTTCTCAAAATTTCGAAGATGCGCGCGAGTGCTTACGAGCCTGGCATGCATGATATTGAGATCGACGAGGGTGGTTTGCAGGTTTACCAATCTCATCGCCACACCGAAGGGGTAAAGCTAGCTAATCGGCAGTCGATAACGCTAGCCGAACCCCAGCTAAGAGATACCGGAATCCCCAACCTCGACAGCTTGATCAACGGCGGACTGCACTCCGGGACAACCTGCCTAATGCTAGGACCATCGGGGACGGGTAAGACCTCTATTGCCACCGTGTTTGCCTACAGAATGGCGACCACAGGCGGCAAGGCGAGCATCTTTTTATTTGATGAATCTATTGAGACTTTTCTCCGGCGGTCGAGAGGGCTAGGTATGGATCTTGCGCCCCTGATTGAGTCGGACAATCTTCACCTGCACGAGCTGAGCTTCGGTAGCATCACCCCTGGTAAATTTGCCAGCCTGATCGATCAAGATGTCGAGAAGTGGGGGGCGCGAGTGGTTGCTATCGACACGCTAACGGGCTACCTCAATGCCATGCCGACTAAGGCCAGGCTAATTTCGCAAATGCACGAGCTGATGCGACGCCTTAACCAAAGGGGTGTTTTGACCCTGCTAATGGTGGCTCAGCATGGCGTAATTGGGCTGTCGATGAATGTCTCAGTGGATATTAGCTACTTGGCGGATACTGTTTTGCTGTTTCGTCATTTCGAAGCTGAAGGGGAGCTACGACAAGCCATCAGCGTATACAAAAACCGTTACGGCGCTCACGGAAAGCAAATTTGTGAAGTGAAGCTGCAGCCTGGCGGGATTCTGGTGAGTGAGTCCCTAGGCGAATTTACTGGCATTTTGTCAGGCTTGCCTCGCTACAACGAGGAAAACGTCATTGCGGTCGATAGCTTTGAGGTCGATAACGTGGAAAATAATGATGCCGATAGCTAATGTTCAAAATGGGGTGTCTGGCAGGCTGGAGCGCCCTGAGTTGGCTGGACATATTGTGCTAGCTGCCAGGCTAGGCGAGAATGCCACAGTGCTACGTGAGGTGTTGACCGCAGAAGCTCGGGTGCAGATTGAGCCGCCGACGGTCGAGGCGGTCTCTGTGGCGATTGAGCAGGAGGCTGCGCTGGTTGTGCTGACAGAAGAAGTACTGACCGATGAGTCGCTGGCAAAGCAGCTGGGCGATCGCATTAGCGCGCAGCCCAGCTGGTCTGATATTCCGGTGATTATCTTGTTGAGTGACTGTCAGCGCTTTGGCGACTGCCTAGCGCTCCTCGGGCAAACGACTCATCAGCGCAGCATATTACTGCTGGAGCTACCGCTCAAACGGGTGATTTTCGCTACGGTCGTGCAGGCCTCTTTGCAGAACCGGCAGCGTCAGTACGCCTTGCGCGATACGCTCTCTCAGCTGCAAGAGAGCAACAAAGCCTTAGAGAACTTTAGCTACACAGCCGCCCACGAGCTGCGCAATCCCTTGGGCGTAGCCAAAACCAGCTTTGACCTGTTGGCCCGCACAGCGCTCGAACCCAAGCAGCAAAAGCTGGTGGACATGGGTCAGCGTACCACCACCAGAATGAATCAGCTGATTGCTGCGCTGCTGCAGTACAGCAAAATACAAACCGCCGCAGACAGTCTCACCGCTGTAAATATGACGACAGTGGTGCAGGAAGCCGTCGACGGACTGCAGGTATTGATCGCCCAAAGTCAGGCAGATATTCAGTGGGGCACCCTGCCAAAGGTGCGCGGCAATCGCCAGCTGCTCATACAGCTGATGAGCAACCTAATCAAAAATGCGATCGTACACAATACAGCCGCAGTCCCCAGAGTCGTCATTTCAGCGCAGCCCGCTTCGGCGTTTGACCCCAGCATTCAGTTCGGTGCTCAGCTGGGTAGCCAGTCCGATGGCCAGTCTAATGGGCGGTCTAATGGGCGGTCCGATAGCCCGCTGACTACCCAAGACGGGGCTCCTATTTCATTGTCAAAACGCCAGTGGTATTTCTTTGTCGCTGACAATGGCCCGGGCATAGCCCCCGAGATTCAAACAGAAATATTTAATATGTTTAACCGTGCCGGGAAAAGCCGAGCGGAGGGTAGCGGCATCGGCCTTGCCCTGTGTCAGCGCGTTGCCCATCAGCACAAGACAACCATCGGCGTGAAGTCGCAGGTCGGTGGCGGCAGCACGTTTTATTTTGATTTGGACAGTGCGGCAGACGACGGCTGAGGCTCTACTCGCTGAGGTGCTATTTGCCATCCGATACAATTGAACCGACAGCAGCGTGAACTGCACTATTTGCGGACTACTGGTTATGAAGTGGCGAGTTGTATTAGAACCTGACTCAGAAACAGGGGACTGGGCTGTTTGGTGCCCCGAGTTGCCTGGATGTACCTCTGCTGGAGAAACGAAAGAGGAAGCGCTAAAGAACATTAGAGAGGCGATCGCGCTCTATTTAGAGCCTGATCCGCTTGAGCTAAATCCCGACGCAATTACTCAAGAAGTGTTGGTGTAGTGGGGAGAATACGTCAGCTGAGGGCAGCTGAGGTAGAGAAGATTCTTCGTCGCTACAACTTTCAAAAAGTTTCTCAAAAGGGAAGCCACAGAAAATGGCGAAACGTTGAGCAACAGCTAGTCGTCATTGTGCCTTATCACAAAGGCCGAACCGTCCCGTTAGGAACTCTAAAAAACATTATGACTCAGGCCAAAATCCCTCAAAGTGAATGGCAGCGTGACTGAGACGACACACTGTTATCTGTAGACTCGCCAATGTTGATCATTGAGTCAATCAACCTTAAGGCAATCAACCTTCCTTTCAGAATGTTAACCAGTGTTTCAATGTGCTTAACATTCTCATGAGTAAGTAATCCTCCCTAGGGGAGAGTGATACGATTTTGGTCATAGGTTTTTTATTTTGTGGAGCATAAGCCCTTGGCACTTCGGGTCGCAGTTGTAGGTGGTGGTCCAGCAGGTTCGTCCGCCGCAGAAACACTGGTAAAAGCAGGTATTGAAACGTATTTGTTTGAGCGCAAGCTCGATAACGCAAAGCCTTGTGGTGGCGCTATTCCGCTGTGTATGGTGGATGAGTTTGATCTGCCTCCTGAGATCATTGATCGACGGGTGCGCAAGATGAAGATGATCTCGCCTTCGAATATTGAGGTGAATATCGGCTCTACTTTGAAGGATGGCGAATACATCGGTATGTGTCGCCGGGAGATTTTGGATGGATTTTTGCGCGATCGCGCTGAAAAGCTCGGCACCAAAATCATCAACGGCACCGTCCACAAGCTGCAGCTCCCCGACAACGACAAAGACCCCTACATCCTTCACTACGCAGACCACTCCAAAGAAGGTTTGCAGGGTGAAGCCAAGACCCTGAAAGTAGATATGGTGATTGGCGCTGACGGTGCCAATTCTCGGGTGGCCCGGGCGATTGATGCAGGCGACTACAACTATGCGATCGCCTTCCAAGAGCGCATCCGCATCCCCGACGACAAAATGGCCTACTACGAAGAGCTGGCCGAAATGTACGTCGGCGACGATGTCTCTCCCGACTTCTACGCCTGGGTATTTCCTAAGTACGACCACGTCGCTGTCGGCACCGGCACCATGCGCCCTAACCAGGCCCGCATCAAAGAACTGCAAAGGGGCATTCGCACCCGCGCAGCTAAGCGCATTGAAGGTGGCGAAATCATTAAGGTAGAAGCCCACCCAATCCCAGAGCATCCCAGACCGCGCCGTGTGGTTGGCCGCGTTGCCCTCGTGGGTGATGCCGCTGGTACGGTGACCAAGTCTTCTGGCGAAGGCATTTACTTTGCGGCTAAGTCGGCTCGCATGTGCGCAGAGACGATTGTGGAGTATTCCAATGGCGGCGAGCGCGCCCTCACAGAAGAAGAGCTAAAGCGCTACATCAAGCGGTGGGATAAGGAATATGGCCTGACCTACAAGGTGCTAGATATTTTGCAGCGTGTGTTCTACCGTAGCGACGCGTCTCGTGAAGCCTTTGTAGAAATGTGCTCCGACATTGACGTTCAGAAGCTTACCTTCGACAGCTACCTCTACAAAACCGTGGTGCCTGCCAACCCCATCACCCAGATGAAAATCACGGCTAAGACGGTGGGTAGCTTGCTGCGGGGATACGCCCTTGCACCCTAGCAAGATAGATAGCCTGTAGGCTATCTAATAGAAACAGCCGAAAAGAGAGCTTTCACGCTTCCTTTTCCATTCATTAACTGCGTTATTCTCTTTGTTTCGAGCGCTGTCTGGCACGACCAGGCGGCGCTTTTTTATCGCTTGGGTCGCCTTTGCGGTTGCAATCACAGTTTTCGTCGCTTTCTGTACGACCATCAGCTGCCGCATTACACGCATTACAATAGGTAAAGCGCACCTGATACGAGACCAGCATGGCAGACCAGTTAATTCGAGCAACCGCCGCAGACGGAGGCATTCGCGTTGTGGGGGTAACCACGACACGGCTGGTAGAGGTGGCTCGCTCGCGGCATGAGCTGTCCTACGTGGCGACCGCTGCGTTAGGGCGGGCGATGACAGCAGGACTCCTGCTCGTTTCCAGTATGAAAAAGCCAGAGTCGCGGGTGAATATTCGCATCAAGGGCAATGGCCCGCTGCAGGGGCTGATGGTAGATGCAGGCTTAGATGGTACGGTGCGGGGCTATGTAGAAAAACCCCAGGTAGAACTGCCTCCCAATGCAGACGGCAAGCTAGATGTGGGCGCTGCAGTGGGCAAAGAGGGCTATCTGTACGTGGTGCGGGATGTGGGCTACGGCTATCCGTATTCGAGTACGGTGAATTTGGTCAGCGGGGAAATTGGCGACGACTTGACTCACTACCTTGCTCGCTCTGAG
>JBCBFY010000096.1:0-20173 GCA_038527325.1 Cyanobacteria bacterium J06614_10 | reverse complement strand
ACTCGACCAGAGCTGGGTGAGCAAGCGAAGTTCGCCGCGCCAACCTCTAATCCCGATCATCGGGACTGAAACGTCACAGACGTTAGGAAGCGCGGCAAGTCCTTAGCGCGCCAACCTCTAATCCCGATCATCGGGACTGAAACCCAGGGCTGAAGAGTATTTAGGCGTGTATCCAGAAGCGCGCCAACCTCTAATCCCGATCATCGGGACTGAAACTCACCAGAGGCGCTTCGTTCTTCTTTTCCCGTAGATGCGCGCCAACCTCTAATCCCGATCATCGGGACTGAAACGCAATGTGAACGCCCAAGATTCAGCACTGCTCAGAACGCGCCAACCTCTAATCCCGATCATCGGGACTGAAACTAGATCCTGCAGAGCTAGAGCGAACCAGTCTAACCTGCGCGCCAACCTCTAATCCCGATCATCGGGACTGAAACCTTCTTGTAAGCCCACAATGCCACCGGAAACTAAACGCGCCAACCTCTAATCCCGATCATCGGGACTGAAACTTGAGGAAAACGCCAGCCTCATCGAGCAGGACGACAGCGCGCGCCAACCTCTAATCCCGATCATCGGGACTGAAACAGCGAAACAAGCGCCAGAAGAAAGAATCTGAAGTGGCGCGCCAACCTCTAATCCCGATCATCGGGACTGAAACCCCTCCGCCCGCAACTGTTGAATTGCTTCATTCTGTATCGGGCGCGCCAACCTCTAATCCCGATCATCGGGACTGAAACTGCTGCCATCACCGTCACCCAAGGCCCTCTCACACGCGCCAACCTCTAATCCCGATCATCGGGACTGAAACTTCAAAAACACGCCAGCCTCATCGAGCAGGACGACACGCGCCAACCTCTAATCCCGATCATCGGGACTGAAACGTTTGAATGTCGGCAAGCCTCGCTGCTGGTGTGTTCGCGCCAACCTCTAATCCCGATCATCGGGACTGAAACATGAATGCGGGGCGGCTTGGGGAGGTTGACAATACCGCGCCAACCTCTAATCCCGATCATCGGGACTGAAACTTCTAAGGCTCTGAAGGACGAAGAGCGGATGCAAGCGCGCCAACCTCTCATCCCGATCATCGGGACTGAAACAGCGGCAAAATCGGTTGTGGCTCACATTTTGGATTCGCGCCAACCTCTAATCCCGATCACTCGATCCAGCACTATTTTATCCAGACTGCTAAAGTCCTTAATCAGCGCATAATCGTCATGACCACTGCCGCCATACGCTTCATCGTCGTCTGTGCCAGCGTCAATAATGTCGTTGCCACCCAAACCATAAATCAAATCGTCGCCTTCCCTTCCAAAGATTGAAATATCAGCGCCAGAAGTGCCATAAATCGTATCACTAGCAGAGGTTCCGTAAATAGCAGACATTGTTCTACTTTCTAAAAAAATTCAAATTCCCGTGCAGCAGGCAACTGTTTTAGAAAACTCTCTTTTCTCAGTTTCCCGCCTTACTTAGTTATCTGGGAAAAATCTCTTTTTGCGCAAAAACACATCCACAAATTGAGACGCCTCAAGCTCATACTTTTCTCTAATCTCTTTTTCACAGGCGATTCAACGTTCTTTCCCACATCAAAATTAGTTGCTAAAAAGTCAGCGATCGCAGCAAACCGTTTGAACCGAGCATTTATCAGTTGCAGAATAGTTTCAATAATTCCTGATAACTCCTCAGAAGAACGCATCATGGCTGCCCTCAGTGGGTACAGCCATATTGGAATGAAAGGTTGTATGAGATGAAAGACACGGAAAGCTGTCCTAAGGAAATGATTGCTGAGGCATGTCGCTATCCGGCAGGGCATCCTACGCGACAAAAAAAGCTCACAGCTATTATTCGCATCGTCTCTCCTCAGCTTTGGAAAGAAGCGTCCCCTTATTACGAAGATGCCTTGCAAAAAACTTGGATTTATTTTTGCCAGAATCTCTGCGAGGGCGTAACGGGAAAAGCTTACGATTCGCAAAAAGCCAGCATCATTACCTGGCTAAATATCTATCTCAAACGTCGCCTTCAAGACGGCTACAACGCACTGCAAAAACAAAGAGCAACCCGAGCCCACAGCCGCTGCCAAGACTCAACCACGCAGGATTCAGCCACCGACCTCATCGACCGATTGGCCGCTAGGCCAGACATTCCGCCCCTGCTAGAAGAAGTGCACCATTGGGCAATCACGACACCTCAGCTATTAGATATACACATCAAGGCATATCCAAATATCACCGCACAGCAATTGATTCTAGCGAGGCTGCCGCCCGAAGTCCCCTGGAAAGTGCTCACCGCCGACCTCAACGTGCCTCTGGGAACGCTGAGCAGCTTCTACCAGCGACAGTGCATGCCTTTACTCAGAGAATTTGGGCGATCGCAAGGCTACCTCTAACCCCTCACAACCCACGCTTTGATAAGCTCCATATCCCAGTAAATTTACTTACTCAGCGTAAAATGTGAAAATACTTAGAGCCCGTGCCGATTCGCTACACCTGCCACCCATAGCACTTTCAATCGAGACGTTGCATCCGCCTACATATCGCCAATACAGCCACCCATATAGCTAGCCAATCGACTCATGCAAGCGCAATAAATCCGCGAAATAAACAACGGTGATGGACAAACGGGTAACGCTCAAACTCAATAGCGGTAGCTTGATAACGGGCTTCCCGGTCATCCTGCAAATTGGCAATGAGGGAGCGCCCGCCACCGTAGAACTCTCTGGCAGCTTACCAGCGGCCCCTCATTTGCATAGCCTATATCAGCAATGGCAGGCCGCCTACCGCAGCTTAGGGCAAACCAATCGAATAGAAGCCAATCCATCAGGATATGTCACCAATGTCTCTCTTATAGGAGACTGCGACAGTTTATCCACCCAGCTGACTCACCGCTTCAATCAGTGGTTGCAGGCTACCGACTTTCGCGCCGTGCAAAACAAACTGCTAGAGCGACTCAACCCAGCCGACCGCATTCGCTTTATTCTACAAACCGACCAAGAGAGCGTGCAGCGCCTGCCCTGGCATCTGTGGGAAATGTGCGATCGCTATCCCAATTTAGAAATCACCCTCAGCGCCCCAGCCTACGAAACGCCCACAACTATCCCCCCGCGACAGCACGACAGCGTCCGTATCTTAGCAGTACTCGGCCATAGCAAAGGGCTAGACATTGAAACTGACAAAAGCCTGCTAAATCACCTACCCAATACCAGCATCACCTTCCTACAGGAGCCCGACCGCCGAACCCTCAACGAGCACCTCTGGCATCCGGGCGGCTGGGACATCTTATTCTTTGCCGGTCATAGCCTCACCCAAGCAGCATCGCACAGCATTCAGACGAGGCCCTACGATGCCACCCAAGCAGCCTGCCACTCAGGGCTAACCGGCAAACTCTACATCAGCCCGACCGATAGCATCACCATAGAACAGCTCAAAAATGCCCTCCGAAAAGCCGTCGCCAGAGGGCTCAAGATCGCCCTTTTCAATTCTTGCGATGGCCTGGGCCTGGCGCACGCCTTGGCCGATTTGCACATTTCACAGGTCTTGGTGATGCGAGAGTTGGTGCCCGACCCCGTTGCCCATGCCTTCCTCAAGTCTTTTATCGAAGCCTTCTCTCGGGGCGAACCGATTTATCTCGCGGTCCGAGAAGCCCGCGAAAAGCTCCAGGCCATAGAAGATATGTTTCCCTGCGCCGCCTGGCTACCCACCCTCTACCAAAACCCAGCTGAGATCCCCCCCACTTGGCCATCTCTCCTGCAGCCTTCTCTGCCGCCTCCCTCTACGCACCCATCCGAGCTTTCTCTTGTCGGAGCCACCTCGCCCGCACCCAGAAATCTTTCCTCTCCTGACACACCAAAGCCATCTTACGCGCTCCCGGCGCAGTCTTTACCGCGCCGTTTGCTCGTTCTCACCTTTACGACAGCGCTGTTGTTACTGCTTCGGCAAATTGGCTTTTTCCAGCGCTGGGAACTCCAGTCGTTTGATCGGCTCCTGCGCCTCCGCCCTGCCGAAATGCCCGATCCTCGCCTGGTCATTATCACCATCGATGAAACAGATATACAGGCTCAAAACCCAGAAGATAGAAGAGGTTCACTTTCAGATTCGGCCTTACTGCAAGTGATCGCTCAGCTGCAAGAAAGTCAGCCTCGAACAATTGGCCTGGATATTTACCGCGACTTTCCAGCCAAAACAGACCAGCCCGACCTAGCCGCCGCCTTATCAAACCAAGAGAATCTTCTAGCCGTCTGCAAAAGCAGCGATATAGATGCCGATAGTGAAGGCATCCAACCCCCGCCCGAAGTGCCAAACCATAGAGTCGGGTTCTCCGACTTTGTCAAAGATTCAGACAGTCAGGTCAGGCGACAGCTGCTGACGCTTACCCCAGAACTCTCCTCCCCCTGTGTCGCCGAGTACGGACTCGCAACCCTACTCGCGCTCAACTATCTCTCGCAAGAGGACGTCCCCATAGGCATCTCGCCAGAGGGGGAATTGCAAATTGGTGAACTTACGATTCAACCCATCGGCCCCCGTGCAGGTAGCTACAGTGGGATAGATGCAGGCGGCAGACAGATCCTGCTGAACTACCGCAACTTGCCAGCGCCCGAGCAAATTGCCAATCGAATCACCCTGACAGAATTTTTGCAGGATGATATTTCAGCAGAAGCACTGCGCGATCGCATTATTCTCATCGGCACCATTGCCAATAGCTCCGGCGATAGCTGGCTCACCCCCTACGGAGAAACCAACGGCGTTTTCCTGCAGGCCCACATGACCAGCCAGCTGATCAGCGCCGTACTCAATGATCGCCCACTCCTCAGGGGTTTTCCCGAGTGGGGCGACATCTTGTGGGTCGCAGCGTGGGCGGCAGTCGGGAGCGCGCTACTAGGCATTTTACGAAAGCAACAATCCCACGCACTGCCAAAACTCGCTTTTTCTCTGCTTGTCAGCGAGCTAGCACTCTTTGCGCTGTGCTGGCTGCTACTGTCAAAAGCGCAGCTCTGGGTGCCCTGGAGTTCAGCTGCGATCGCACCCATTGCCGTTGTCGCCACCTCCCTACTCACCCATCGCACCTCCAACCGCTTTTCAACCCATCGTTTTCCTAACAGAATCAACCTACCCTCATAACAACCTCACAATGAAAAAAACATCCATGATGCTCCCCATCCTCACAACAACCCTCACGCTGTTGCCCGTCACTCCGACACCCGCACAGCTCATATCGCCATCCCCTAGAACCCTTGCACAGGTCGACCTGCTCACCGAGCCTTCAACCCTCAACTTTGTGCCCCCCTCACTACCCGACCGGGGCAGACCGACCGGGCGCTCCGAAGGCGGTGCCAGCCGGGGCAGCTGCAACATCGCCGGTCAGCCACCCCTCACCGCGCTAATTCCTGTAGAAGAAACAGTAGGCACATCTGAAACGAGCGATCGCTCACAGCAGCTCACCACCTTACCCGAATCAGTCTTTAGCCTCACCACAAAAGAACAACCTTCCTTTTGGTTTTATGTACCCTATCCTCTAGACACAACGCCCTTAGAATTTGTGCTTCAAGACGACAAAAACAACACGCTCTACCAGGGCCGTTTCATCGGCCAGACCAATGTCGATGGCATTGTGCAAGTCACCCTTCCAGACACAGCACCCAAACTGCAGCAAAACGAAACCTATCACTGGTTCTTTCTCGCCTACTGCGATCAAGATAATCCTTCTTTTGTCGAAGGCTGGACAGCGCGATCGCCCCTATCGCCAGCACTCAGCCAGGCGCTAAGCACAGCAACGACCAGAGAGCAGGCTAGACTCTATGCAGAAAATGGAATTTGGCAAGAGACGCTCACCATAGCCGGTGAAAGCTATCGAGCCAATCCAAACACTCCAGAACTAGCAACAGATTGGACTAGCTTGTTAGAATCAGCAAACCTCAGCCAGCTAGGAGAGATTCAGCTAGTACCCTGTTGTTCTCCGGTCGAATAGACGTGACCAACAAAACTCTCTACTAGGTTTGCCCGCTTGATTAAGCATTTAGCTGCTGCAGTTGTTCCAAACTGAGAATATCTGCTGTAAGCACATAAACCGTGCTACCGACATCAGGCGAATAAACGTTGAGATAAGCAATAGTGTTGGGATCATCCGGCATAATGACTTCAAACACTCGATGGCCCGTACCATCGATATCTTCTCTCTCAGTCAGCCGATAGCCTTGGCTTTCCATCTGCTCAACGAGCTGTTGAGCAGCCTGACGGAAATTTCCGCTCAGCTGATGGCAGCTTTCCAAACCATAGCAACCCGCTTGTGCGCCCGCCAAATGCGGAAAATCGTCACCAAGTTGGACCACCATCTTATTCTCTGTTCCCTGCTCAGAGGGCGAGCTAGGGCTGTGAAAAACATCCTCAAACGCATCATTACCTGACAGTGAGTGGGGTTGTTCGGTGGATACAGGCTCGGTGGATACAGGTTCGGTGGATACGGGTTCGGTGGATACAGGTTCGGTAGGTACAGGCTCGGTAGGGAGCGGATCTAAAGCCGCCAGATTAGGATAAGTGTTGGGAGAAACGGGCGAGCTAGCCTGAGCAGGAGCGAGGGAGTTAACGTGTGCTTCAGATGGCTGAGTAGGAGCGACATCTAGAACACGCTCCGATATGGGCGCAACAGATTCCATTTGTTGACTTGGCTGGGGCTCTGTAGAAAGCGAACTAGCAGGCAAATTCACAACATCTATAGCAGGCGGCTGCACGGGCTGACCCTGAACAAAGTCAGGCATCTCCTCTGTTGCCAACCGCTGATAACCCGGCCAAGGAAGTAAAAAAAATAAGCTGTGGCAACCCAGGGAAAACAACAGAATCATTCCAGGCTTTAAGTTCGACTTCTGAATAGTTAGCACGGGTTGCCTGAGGAATTATCTCTTTACTGAGCGCCTAGGGGTGAACCTTTCTTCAACCGCGGTGTTCTCAAAGGTCACATTTCGAAAGTTCTTCTTGCCGAAGGGCGCATTCTGAGCAGCGGATTTCCTATGCAATTTTCCACTGATATCCGAAGTGTGCTTACCGTGTAGCTCCATCCACAACCGACCGGCCAATTCGGCCCGCGTTCTTCTCAAACGAGCCTCCACCTTCCACCGCCGCGAAAGCCATAGGCCCCAAACAGACAGGCAAACAAAAGAACCGACTAGCAGCCAATCGGTGAAGCGAGTGGAGTCAAAGCCTGCACTATCCATAGAAGTAGCATCCTTACAGTTGGGAAAGGCTCTCGTTAATACTACTGCGAGTGGCTCCCAACATCAACCCCTAAGGCTTGACTTTTCCCAATGCAAAACGCAGAAAATCCCGATAATTTCTATGATTAATATCGGTAAAGCGACCTTGAACGTCTTAAAACGTATCGAAGTCTACATTTCTGATAACTTGACTTTTTCAAGCCTTGCAAATAAGAATGATTACTAACTTGTATAGAATTGCCCGTGACTTCTTTGTCAGATATTGCTCTTAAAGACGAGCTGAACGCTAGAGGATATCGATCAACACCTCAGCGTCAGAAGGTCTTGAGTATATTTATGTCGCTACCTCAGGGTGAGCATCTGAGCGCAGAAGATCTCCACAAAACGCTAGAGCAAGATGGAGAACGGATCAGCCTGTCTACGGTTTACAGAACCATTCACTTAATGGTTTCGATGGGTCTACTCAGAGAATTAGAGCTTGCAGAAGGGCACAAGCACTACGAGCTCAATCGACCACTTCAGGAGCACCACCACATCGTGTGCGTCCACTGCAACCAAACGCTGGAATTTTCGGAAAAGTCTATCACCGAAATAGGAGAGAAAACAGTCGAAGCGGCTGGCTATCATTTATTAGATTGTCAGCTTACGCTTTATGGAGTTTGTGCACGCTGCATAGAAAAACAAAAGGCTCGTTAAGGTCAAGCATTAGGGCTGGGCATTTTGCAGACGAGTCGGTCACGACAGGCTCAATATCAAGCATTACTATTAGTAATAGATCTTGACAAAAATACCTAGAGCCCAACTGAAAACAAACAACTTAGGCGCTCTAAGCCCTGTCCTTTCGGGCGATCGCTAGATAATTGACCATTTTTCAGTGAAGTCATTGAGCTTTCCAACGCGTTTTTTATCATTAGCATTTCTCAATAGTTAACCTATCAAGCAAGCAAAAATATTCCCTATTCCTTTGCCATACAAAGCTTTTCGACTAGTTCATCTTTTTTATTTGAAAGTAATTCTCATTAGTGATATGATGCTGCCAACTCAAGAAGTCATTACCCTTTATCAGCCCCAAGATATCTAGTTATGAAACTTTCAAGACGGTCATTGATGGTACGCGGTACGGCTGCCACTGCAGCCTTTGCCGCAACCCAGATCTTTCGCCCCCGCAGAGCCAACGCTCAAAATGACGTAGTTAACCTGTATTCTTCTCGCCACTACAACACAGACGATGCACTCTATGAGACTTTTACAGAGCTCACTGGCATCCAGGTGAATTTGTTGGAAGGTGAGGCAGACGTACTCTTAGAGAGACTGATTAACGAAGGCGCCAACAGTCCTGCAGATGTGTTTATGACGGTAGATGCCGGTATGCTTTGGCGAGCAGACCAAGCGAATATCTTCGCGCCTATCTCTTCTAGTGAGCTAAACAACCGAATTCCTGAGAACCTAAGGCATCCTGAAGGCAAGTGGTTTGGCTTTTCCAAGAGAGCCCGGGTGATAATGTACAACAAAGCTACTGTCGACCCCGCTGAACTCTCTACCTATGAAGCCCTAGCGGATCCGAAGTGGCAGGGCGAAGTGCTTATCCGCTCTTCGGGCAATATTTATAATCAGTCTTTGGTCGCCTCTCTAATTGAGGCGAACGGACTAGAAGAAACAGAAGAATGGGCCGCAGCGCTAGTGAGCAACTTCGCCCGGCCACCAGAGGGTAATGACCGAGCACAGATCGAAGCAGCGGCATCCGGTTTGGGTGACTTGGCGATCGCAAACACCTACTACCTCCCCCGTTACCTAGAAGCAGAAGAACCCGCCATGCAAGAAGTGTTCGAAAAGATAGGCGTCTTCTTCCCTAACCAAGAAGGTCGGGGCACCCACGTCAATATCAGTGGTGCTGGCGTTGTTACCAATGCTCCCCATGCCAGCGCTGCTCAGCAGTTCCTTGAATATCTCTCAGGTAGTGAAGCCCAAGAATTCTTTGCCAAAGGCAACAACGAATATCCTGTTGTTGAAGACGCAGAGCTAGCGGCCGTTGTAAAAGAATTTGGCAGCTTCAAAGACGACAGCGTAAACGTCTCGACCTATGGGGAAAATCAAGCTGCTGCTGTACAGCTCATGGATAGAGTCGGTTGGGTATAGAACCTCTCCACGAGAATTTCTTGATGGACGGTTCTCACTTTCGACTTCTCATTTTAGACTCTCATTGAATGAAAGCCTCAGGAGGAGAGCGCTGTGATTTCACGCTGCTTTCCTCCTGAAAATACTACCGTAGTGACTAATACGAAATCACCTCAGCACAGACAATATTCCAATTTTCCGCCTGAAGCGCTCTACCAATCGAACTGCTTACGGTTCAAACGCCACGAAAACTTATGCTCTCGGGGCCGCGGGCTATGGCGAATTCAGCAAGGATATGTCCGCTCCATTACCTGGAGCCTAGAAGGCGATCCGGTGCCTTTAGGGTTTTGGAGAACAGGTGATGTTGTAGGCTATGCCATTTCTCCTGCGCAGCACTACGAAGTGCGCTGTTTAACCCCTGTCACCGCTGAGTATTTGGGCAGGGCACACAGCCTCTCTCCAGATGTCGCCCTAGCTCAAATTCAACAATCCAACGATTTACTGCGAATTGCACACTGTCGTCAGGCCGAAAAGCGGCTGCTGTGTTTTCTTTGCTGGCTGGCGCAGCGATTTGGAGAGAGCGTTGCAGAAGGGCATCAAATTCAGCCCAAGCTAACTCACCAAGAGATTGCTGACTCCATTGGGAGCACGCGGGTAACGGTTACCCGTTTGCTAAAAGAGCTTGCGCGCACCCACAAAATAAAGTGGAACACTCACGAAAAGATAGTGTATGCAAGAACGTTTGAACAGTCTTTTGAAGACAGCTATTACTAATCTCAGCGCATTCCCTCAGCTCTCAGCGCATTCCCTCAGCTCTCAGCGCATTCCCCCAGCTGACTAAATTCAGCGCACTTGCTCACAGGCCTGCATCCAGCATGTGTGGAAAGAGCGATCGCACTTGCTCAACCGTCATAGGGTTACACCTATCGCCTGATGGAAGCACAACGTTCGGCCCCTGTTTGCAGCGCTTCATACAGCCTGTAGGCTGGACAGTGCACTGGGGAAAGTCCGCTTTTTCAGATAGGTGACGAGCGATCGCATTCCCGATAGCTAAGCCACCCCGCCGCCGACAGCTAGACCCTTGGCACACAAGCACCTGAGAGCCCGGCGCAGAGGTGGTCGCTTGTGCCCGCGTCGGTGATGAGCGCAGTCTATACGCTAGCCTATCCACCTGATGGGCAGAGAGCTTAGAAATTTCAGTTGCTTTCCATGCCAGCTGACCACTCCGCTTGTCAAACGCTTGCTTGCCCACAACCCTCACCCAGTCCTGCGGGGCCAAATAGCAGTACATCATACGCCGCAACTGTTTGCTGAGCACAACTTGTTGAATGGTGAGAGCAGCAGCTTTATTTGCTGCCAGTGCCACATCCGACCCGGCCTGCGAGCGCCTATCTTCCCGTAACACTTCTAATGAAATTCCTTGGTAGGGTGATTTCTCCCCTGGCAAAAAAGAGAGGAACCGACCTACCAGACAAAATTGAGAAGCGCCTACACTCGTCATCATCAAACCTCCGCTCCAGCCAGTAAGCAAATCGCCAAACGACATCACACTATCTCAAGTCTACTATTGAGAACCGCTCTAGAAAGAATATTTACTGATACAGTTCCAGCCAACTCAAGCGTCCTCCAGGACAGGCGGTCGAAAAGGCCCAAGTCCTTTAGCGATCAACGGCTTAAAAGTTAGTTCAAACTTTCTTGACATTGATTGTCAACTACATGTATAACTAGAGCTATGGGAAACATTCCCATTAGCTATAGCCCATTAGCTATAGAAGGATAGCCACAGAAAACTAGCCAACAAAAAAGCAGCCTGCTAGGAGCAGTCGCTGCTTTGTGGGATGAGTTTATAGCTCTAGTCTCGTGGTTTTAGTTGAGTTGTACTAGCGTATCGGAGAAGAGGAAATGATCTAAGTGATAGGCGCGTTCTTCCGTTTTGAGGAGGATACCTTCATACAGATAGCGAGTAGCTCTATCGCCCAAGCTTTCTGCCTGAGCTGCGTTACGACGCAACACTTGAATAATTGCCTGCTCGGCTCGTAGGTCATTGGCAACCATTTGGCGACAGCCATAGATGCCATCAGGTTCTTGCTCAAAGCAACAGAGCTCAGCTAGCGTTCTAAAACTAGCAACGGGTACGCCACCCAGTCCATCTAGTCGTTCACCTAGGTCGTGAACATGTTCTTTGGTCGCGTCGTAGCTTTCTTCAAAAAACTGATGAAGCTGGTAAAACTCAGCGCCTTCAACGACAAAATGATGCTTTTGATATTGCACATAGATACCTTGTAAGCTAGCCAGCGCAATATTCAAACCCTCGCAAACGGGCTCAGTAATCGACTTTTCTAGCAGAATAGCGTTGTCAGCTACCTGCCCAAAAGGTGTAATAACAGCAGATGAAACAACCATATTTTCCAATCCCTTTAAGTTTTGATTTTGGGCCCTAATACAGACAAGTATAGTGTCTTATTGAGAAAGCCACACCTATTGGAACAAGAGGATTTCCACTCGGGCAGTTTATACGGATTCTCAATAATGACGAAAGCAAGCGCACAGGCAAAACCAATTAATCACCGGTTTTAGATGCGATACATCACAGATTTTCAACTAATTCCTACAGATATCGAAGCAAGGCTTATTGAAACCACCTTCTAGTTATATTTTCAACTCATAGCAATAACTGATGATAGCTTAACTAAAGCTCGCATCTTTTCTTATCTCCCTTAGTAGAAGGGTTTCTCAATAAATATATGAAGGCACCAAAGAATACACACCAAACTATCTTTTACCCAGTAGAAATCACATTAAAAATGAACATGTTGCGATGACTAGTTTCAGCTAATTGAAAATAGCTTCTATTTACTTTTATCAGCCCGTTCCTATCATCTGGAGAATTCACCCAAGTGTCGTCATCTAACATCAGCAAACCCTCTCACGTACCCGCTGATTGCCCTGCTACCGAGCCCGCTCGCGTCACCGTCAGCTGCCAAGACCGCTGGCAAGTTTACCACCGCCTCCAAGAGCTAGACATCGACTGCCAGTGCGGTGGGTTCAAACCTTTAATCGTGGATGTTCAATCGGCAACAGAAGCAGCTCAGCTGTGGAGCGTAGCGAATCGAATCTCTGAATCACGACAAACTCTCATTGCAAGATTGATCAAAAGCTGGGAGCTACCCGCCGCCTCATCCCATAATTCGTATTGCTAACCAGCATTTTTGACTCACTACACGACATTGCGTTCATCACACAAATTTCCGATTGACATCGACCAGCCTATCTCTCGTTTCAACTGAGAGATAGGCTTTTTCTTAGAAATGTTGTGTCTTATTGATTACCTAGCTGAAACCAAACAAACTCCCAAAGAGCCTTTGCAAAGCGTATAAAAAATAACGTTAGCCAGCCTAAAACCGTATCATTGCAATGTACTATTGATACAGCTTCTCAACAGCATTTAAAGGTAGACTCCGAAATTATACGGATATGCACCTACGCCACATCTATCATCTGCGCGTTCGAGACCAAGCACAGAATAAAGACAGAAATAAGCTCAAATCCCAATAAGCTCAAATCCCAATAAAAGAAAACAGAAAGAACCGTCGTGAAGCATTTTTCATGTGCGATCGCTGCTCAGCAAGCGAAGGAAGACCCAATTGGTACAGCCGGACACTATCAAACCTACGTTCTGATTGAATGTCCGATGCCGTGGCAGGCAAACGTCTTCGACTCCAGCCATATTCCAGCAGCGCTACGCCACTACATACAAGCTACCAAGCGTGAAAAATCTATTCAATTCCTCGGTATCAATCACGGTACTGCTGCTCGGCACGCTCATACAACGCTGCTGATATACCAGCAACCTCATTTACCCGCGCGCCCCTTCACCACTACGCCCCCTGCAGACAGGTCTAGGAACAGTTATAAGCCTCTCTATGCAAGCAAAAGCTTTGTTCATCAATACCAAGGCTTTGAATATCAGCTAGAGAGCCTAGATCAGGTTGTTCCTTGTCTGCAAGCCCACTGGAGCAATCAACAGCTCGGCCAATCCACCGCCACTTACTCAAACCAACCAATCACCAAACAGGACATTCTCGTGTGCACTCACGGCATGCGAGACAAGTGTTGTGCCAGGTTCGGGCAGCCCCTGTTTAGAGAAGCCAGGCATCTGAGCGAGCAAGGGCAGCTACCCAACACGCGAATTTGGCAGGCCAGCCACATTGGCGGACACCGCTTCGCACCTACGGCCATCACCCTCCCTGATGTCTGAACGTCATAACACCCTGTCCGGCTTAGCAACGGTATTGGTTCAGCGATCGCTCAACGAGGCGGCAGCGTAGGTGGCAGTATCGTTAAAGCGACTAGCACAGTGTAGCTAAGCGCAAAGTAGGTTTCAAAACGGGCAATGTATTCGAATCGGCAAGTGCGGTACCAGTGCTGCCAACGGGCGATAACGGCTAGCTTCAGAAGCGCGATCGCAAAGGTTAGCGCCGTTGGCAAGGAGAGCCAGCCCAGCCAATAAACTGCAGTGAGCATGGCCACAGCCCACGCATGGTAAATAAATCCAGCCTTGAGCGAGCAGGTCTTTTGCTTACGGAGTTTGACGCTGAACACTGCACTTGAGAAAAATAAGCTGTTCAATAGCCACAGCCCAAGCGCATGAAACGTAAGCACATCAGCCGTGGCACCGTACACAAACAGCGTAGATAAACAGATTGCACCAAACATCACAATCTCATTTGTGATGGACTTTTGCTGATGGCGCAAGACAGCAACAATGTCGAAGCATAGGGCTAAAATGCTCACTATGCCAATCCCGAACAAGATAGGATGGCGCATCGATAGCCACAGTGCGATCGCAAGTGCCAACACCCCATACAGGCCCGCCCAAAACAGATAGCGCGGACGCCATCGTCGCCTTTGCTTAATTTGAACAATGAGCGGGTGCTCTGCCTGCAGTGCCAAGAAGGCAGCCAGACAGGCTAAAGACGTATCACTCGTCCAAGCTTGAGCCAGCGAAGCCCCAGTGAGCACAGCGCATAGCAGCACCAACAACACACCATGTTCAGGTGAAAACGTAGGCCGAAGCAGCCCCTTTTTGTGGCGACTCGATTCGGGCGGGAGGGCTGAGACACCCTCCACCACATCCGGCAGTAATTGAACAACCATAAATTGTTATTGCGGCCCTTACCTAAAGGCCCATCTCCTGCTTAATTTGAGCTGTCCAAGCTTCAATACGCGCGGCTGACTTATCAGATTCATTATCGTCATCAAGCGCGAGACCGCAGAACTTTCCGCCCTCTCGAAGCGCGCGCGATTCGCTATGTTCGTACTCATCGGCGGGCCAGTAGCCCACTGTTTTTGCGCCCAATGCAGAAATCTTTTCTTCTAGCTGGCCCATCGCATCCATAAAATTATCTGCATAGCCAATTTGGTCACCCGTCCCAAAGTAAGCCACCGTCTTCCCACTAAAATCAACGCTGTCCAAATCATCAAATACCGCTTCCCAGTCGTCCTGCAGATCGCCAATATTCCAGGTCGGCGAAGCAATAATGAGATAGTCGTATGCTGCCAGACTCTCAGCACCCGCATCGGCAATATCCTGCAAATCTACAGCAGACTCTCCTCCTAACGCAGCCTGCACCTGCTCTGCAGCGTCCGCCGTTTTACCCGTCGTCGAGCCGTAAAACAAACCTACTTTAGCCATGGCTATCCTTTCGTATTGAGAATAAACAGCAACACTCTGCGCTTCATAGCTTTTATCGAGCTACCACAAGAACAAAGTCAATAAACAGAATCATACACGGATCACTATTGATAATCAATATCTTTAAGGGAGCAGCCGGTGATAAGTTAGGTTTTCCCTGTTCATGAAACATTTGACAAAAAAACAGCCAGAAAGCCGAAAACGCCTGCATTCAAAGGAAGAATGGCTTTAGCCGCTTTTTTGGTAGCCGTTCCAGACAGAATCCGTGAGGCAACAGGCCCATAAGTTAATGATTATTAATCTCATTTAATATTTACAAAAGAGTAGGTTATGGCAAGGAGGTTTACGCATTTCACCTTGCTATCTCAGTGGCTTACAACACTAGTCATTCTGAGAATGTTCAAATGCATAAAAGTAAAACAGCTGGCGAAGTCTCTGCAGACCGTAGCCTACTGCACCAGATAAAGCTGCAGCGAATATCGCTATCCAAAAACCTGTGGGCGGGAGGGTGAACGCCATCGCCGCTGAGGTTTGGCCGCTGGATGCGATCGCTCTAGCATCTATCATCAGCGCTAGACCAAACAGCACAATTGCTGTCCCATAAGCCAGCCGTCTCACCCAGTTGATTCGGGTCAGCGCTTTCTGACACACCTGGCACTGAGCGGTGTGGGTATGCCACACGTCAAAAAGCTGTTGTTTGCTGAGCGTAGCAGCGGGCAAAGTTAAGTTGTTGTGCCAAGGAACGCCACCGCCAGCTCGCTTCTCTAGCCATTGCCGAAAAGCGACAATCATTTTGTCTTGCGGGTTAGGCGTGTAGACTTCGTCATGCCAGCGAGTTGGTTGTCGTTGTCTTTTTCGCTGAGCAACCGTTTTCTCCTGATAGTGCAAAAATACCATGTCTTGATGGAGAAATAGCGATGCCAGCACATGATTTAGCCAAGTTGGCATAGGCAGTGCAAAAAATGCCAGTCCCTTAGGAACCTTGCCAGCCGAATTTTTCACCAATATTTGCTGACCGATATGACGGCACCATCCTGGCCGCGTCGGCGTCGCATACAAAATTAAAATAAACGCGCCACCGTCTTCAAATTCTGTGGAGATTCGCATGAGGCAAGGCGGCTGAAAATCGTGCCTCGCTGCGGCCACGTTGCCCGGCAATGGCCTGATGTCAAAGGCAAAACCGTCTTGTGTTGTGGTCTCTCTTAGCCGCAGCATGTCGTAGTACTTTGCCCCCGTGTAGCGATTGCCCACGATGCCGTGATGAGTCACCGGCACATGGGCAGGGTCCGCCACATTCTCAATAAAGAAGTCCCAACCATAGGGCAAATCACGAAAGTTCCAACTGCTTTTGACGACACGGCCCGAGGTATCGTCTAGTTCTGAGATGATGCGGGGCGCACGCTGCCGACTATCTTCTATCGCACCTGCGCCCACATCGCCCCAGACCCATATCAACCCCTGTCTAACTTGGGTCGGATGAGCGATCGCACAGGATTTTGGGTTGTGTCGATGCTTGGCTTCGGTGGCAGCATCTCTAGCTTGAGGAATGCGATCGCACCGCCCTTCCCCATCAAACCGCCAGGCATGATACGCACAGAGCAACGTCCCATCCGCTTCTACCCGCCCTTCAGACAATGGCGCTAGCCTGTGGGGGCAAGCATCTTCAAAGCATCGCCAGGTCTGCGTCCCATCTCGCCACAGCACCACATTTTTACCCAAGAGCTGCATCGCATGGGGCTTTTGAGGATCCAAACAAGCAACAGCGGCCATCGGGTACCACTGCTTCGTCCACTGAAAGAAGCCATCATCAGCGAAATCGCTAGCCCGCTTACTATCTGCTTCGTTATCGGGTTCGCAATTGGGCAATTCCTCAGCCACGCTTACAGCAGCAGCACTTTCAGCTTGCTCATCCATACAGCTAGCACCCCAAGCATATTCACGCTGCCCATTATATCGAGCCGGTAAAAAAGAGCACGAGCCGGTAAAAAAGAGCAGCTACTCAACGCGCAAAAACAAACTTAGATAGCGTCAGGATCCACACCGAGCGCTTTCAGCTTAGTGGCCAATCGTTCGGCCTTTTGCTGAGCTGACTCTGCTACTTGCTGGGCTGACGCTACAGCTTTCTGTGCCGATTCTGCAGCCTGCTGGGCTGACTCTGCAGCTTCTGCGGGCGAAGGGACTAGCCTACCGTCATCGGTAAAGTATCGAAGTTTTTCCTCGTGAATTCCTAATAACAGCTTAAGCTGCTGGCTCCACAGCTGCCCTTGCTCGTTTGGAGGAATCGGCTCGTACTGGCCTCCCACTAAAATAAACCCAGCAAACTCCAAACTAACCGGGTCAAACCAGAAGTATTCGGGTAGTCGAAAAGTCTCTTGGTACAGCTCCTTCTTGGTTGTTCTGTCTACATTAGCCGTACTGTCCGAAAGAATCTCGACGATCACATTAGGATATTTTCCATCTTCTTCCCACACTGTCCAGCTTTTGCGAGTACGTCTCTCAGTGTTTAGAACAACCAAAAAATCAGGCCCGCGAAAGTCTCTAGACTTTAGCTGCTTGGGACTGAAATAAACCGTTAAGTTGCCTGAGGCAAAAAAATCGAGCCGATCTTTCCAGATCCACTCTAGGCTGGAGATAAGCAGTAGAATTTGGCGCAGGTGTAAATCGCTTTCCAATGGCGGCTCGTCACTGTAGAGATCTGTAGGGGGTAGAGGGGGAAAATAATCAGGCTCAGGCTGAAGCTGTTCAACAACGTCTGGCGCTGCTGTTGGCTGCTCAGTCAGGGCTGGTTCGAGATCCTTAGCAAGTACCATAACCGGAGTCGCACAGTGTTTTTGGTCTTTGTTTTTAGCCTTGTTTTCGGCCTTTGGGCCTTATTCTAACAATTCATCCTTTTTTGACCTTTTTTTTGGTCTTTCGGCTAAGACTTTGTATCAGAAAGCGCGCTGCGAGCCATGGCTGCGATCGCCTGATCAGTCGCCTTTGGCAATTGGTAATACTTCCCGCCTGCCGTCTTCGCTAATTCCTTACCAAACCCCGTTGATACAAACTTTCGCTCCGTGTCAATCACCAGCATCTGATAGCCCGTCGTGCGAATGTTGCCAGCAATTTCGAGCAGCTCCGCCTTGAGGTCAGGCTTTTCGGCAGTTTCGTCGGGCTCATCGCCTAGGGAGCGGGCCAGGGGCACATTGCCACGGCCATCGGTAATCGCCACAATGACCACACTGCCTACGTCTCCCGACTTTTGGGCATTAGTGCCAACGCGGACGGCCTGCATTAAGCCATGGGCTAGGGGCGAGCCGCCGCCACAGGCCATCGTTTCTAGCCGGCGCTTAGCCGCTGTGATAGAGCGAGTCGGGGGAAGGAGCACTTCGGCCTGTTCGCCGCGGAAGGGAATCAGGGCGACCTGATCGCGGTTTTGGTAGGCGTCTGTTAGCAGGCTGAGGACGGCACCTTTGGCATTTTGCATACGGTTGAGCGCCATGGAGCCAGAGGCATCTACCACAAAAATGATCAGCGAACCGGCCTTGCGAGCTAGGCGCTTGGCCCGGATGTCGCCTTGTTCGACGATGACTTTGCGGTTGGGAAAGCGATCGCGGCGAGCCTTTTGGTATGGCGCAGCGGCGCGAAGGGTGGCATCTACCGCAATGCGGCGAGCCTGCCCCGGTGGAATGAAGGGTTTGATGTAGCGGCCCCGCTCATCGGAGAAAATTACGCTGTTTTTACCAGAAGCGCCCTGCTTGCTCGTACTTTCTGCGAAAGACATCAAGGCAGGGTCCATCACTACGCCTTCTGCATCGAAGATAAATTCTTCTGGAATAGAAGGTGGCGCTTCTGGCTGTTCTTCTTGCTCTTCGTCCTTGTCGTCTTCATCTTCAGAATTATCTTCTGAGTTGTCGTCAGAATTGTCTTCTTGCTGTTGGTCTTGTGGGGGGGGCGGGGGCGGCGGGGGTGCCTCATCTTCCATAGGGGGCACAGCGCTAGATCGCGGCACGATTACTAGCTCCACGGCACTACGCAAGTCATCTGCCGTGACGTTGCTACGGCCATCTAACGCGGCGCAGGCTTTGGCCACCCGCACGGCAAAGAGCTCTGCCCGGTGACCCATAACGCCGCCGCGCAGCGCTTCTGTCACCAAATAGTTAATCTGCTCTGTGGTGATCGTGACATCTTTTAGCCATTCTCTGGCCAGCACAATTTGCGTCTTGAGCGAATCTATCTCTTCTTCAAACTCGGATAAAAACGCTTTGGGATCTCGGGTAAAGTTGTTGACCTGTTCAACGGCTGCCACGCGATCATCAAGGGTGAGTTCGGCATCGGCAGAGAGTGCGATCGCGATCCTATCGAGCAAATGCTCTCGCAAGTTCCCTTCTTCTGGGTTGTAGGTAGCGATCATCAGTGGCTTGCACGGATGCTGAAAGCTAATTCCCTCACGCTCAATCTGGTTGCGACCTTCCGTGAGTGTAGACAGCAACAAATTGCTGACCTGGTCGTCTAGAAGATTGATTTCATCAATATAGAGAACCCCGCGATGGGCTTCGGCCAAAAGCCCAGGTTGAAAGACGCTCTCTCCTTCCCGGATAGACTTTGCCACATCCACAGAGCCCAACAGCCGATCTTCGGTGATGCCAAGCGGAATTTGAATGAAGGGTGCTTTGACTACTTTGGTTGGCAGATCATCAACCGGCGTATCCGCTGAAAATCGGCTAGCCGTTTCGTCGTCCCATTCCGTCGGATCTGTTGGATCGCAGTTGCAAGAGCCTTCAATAATTTCAATCGGCGGCAGTAGCTGATAGAGCGCCCGAGCCAGCACAGACTTTGCCGTTCCGCGTCGTCCAGCAATGACCACACCCCCTAATCCTGGGTCTACCGCTGACAGCAGCAGCGCAAACTTAATCGTATCCTGGCCGACCACGGCCATCAGTGGAAATGTATCCGGCGTATTGTTTGTAAGTAGCGCAGTCATGGAACAGTCGCAAAAGAGAGTAGGGATTGCTTCAGGCTTTGAGGTCGAGTGTAACTAATTCAGGCTAGTCGCTGAATAGGGATGCCTACCCTCTAAAGGCCTTTAGTCGAGCCATTAAGAAGGCTGACGTCCGCTGTTGCTGCCTGGGATTACCGGCACTTCTACGGCTTCACGGAACTGCTCAACGCTTTCATCGAACTGA
>JBCBFY010000095.1:0-20212 GCA_038527325.1 Cyanobacteria bacterium J06614_10 | reverse complement strand
GTGGGGACCTTGGAGCTGCTGGAGCCTGAGGAGCGATCGCTGATCAAAGGCATTGTGATCAATAAGTTTCGCGGGCAGCGCTCTATCTTGCAGCCCGGTATTGACTGGCTCGAGTCGCGCACAGGCATTCCGGTGATTGGGGTGATTCCTTGGATTAATGAGGCGTTTCCGGCTGAAGATTCGCTCTCGCTGCTGGAGCGTCCGGCCGTCAAGTCGCAGGCTGAAATTACGGTGGCGGTGATTCGCCTGCCGAGAATTTCTAACTTTACCGATTTTGATGCGCTTGAAGCTGAGCCAACGGTGAATGTGAAGTATCTCAGCCCAAAGGATAGTTTGGGCTATCCAGATGCGGTGATTTTACCGGGGACGAAAACAACGATTGCTGACCTGCTGGTACTGCAGCAGACTGGCATGGCCGAAGCGATTAGCAACTACGCGGCAGCGGGCGGCACGGTCATGGGTATTTGCGGTGGGTTTCAGATTATGGGGCAGATGCTGGCTGACCCGGAAGGGCTAGAAGGCCAGGAAGGTCGGTTTAATGGATTGGGGCTGCTGCCGCTGCGCACGGTGATCACTCAGCAAAAAGTTGCCCGTCAGCGCACGGTGAGCTCTAAGTATCCGCAGGAAGGCCTGCCGGTGATTGGGTATGAGATCCATCAGGGACGCACTCAGCTGGTGATGTCTACCGGCAATGACGAAGAGAATTCCTTTATGCCGATTTTTGACGATCGCAGTTTGGGCATTGTAGATGGAGCGCAGTCTGTGTGGGGCACGTATCTGCACGGCATCTTTGACAATGGTCCCTGGCGGCGGGCCTGGCTGAACCGTTTGCGTCAGCAGCGGGGCCTAGGCTCGATGCCAACGGGCATTGCCAACTATCGTGAGCAACGCGACAGCATGCTAAACAACTTAGCCGCTACGATTGAACAGTACATAGACCTGTCGGCGGTGTTGTCTTAGTGCTGACGAGGGTCTGTTGGCCTGTGGTAATGCCTATTGGGATGGAAATGTGACGCTCAGCGCAGTTATTTTGTTGGCTTTGGCGGGGCTGCTCTCTGGAGTCATGGCGGGCTTTTTGGGGATTGGCGGCGGGACGCTGCTGGTGCCTGTGCTGATTCAGATGAACTTTTTGCCGGTGCCGATTACGTTTTCTCCGGTACAGGCAACGGCGACGAGTAGCCTGGCCATCTTGGTGACTTCGGGGGCGGGTAGCTTTCAAAATTGGCGGATGGGCTATCTGCAGTTAAAGCAGATTTTCTTTCTGGGTGCGCCTGCGCTGGTGACGGCTTTTGTGGGGACGATGGTGGGCGATCGCATTCCCGACCATTGGCTGCTCATCGGGTTTGGCCTATTGCTTCTGAGCAATTTGTATTTGGTGTCGCTAAAGAAGCGCGTGATTCGCAAGGCCCAGTTTCGCGAGTCGAGGATGGGCATCGGTCCGGCGATTAATCCTGTGTTGGCAAGGCTATTTACGGGGTCTATTGCTGGCTTTATGGCGGGCCTGTTTGGCGTGGGGGGCGGTGTTATCTTGGTGCCCCTGCAGATTTTGCTGCTTGGGGAGCGCATAAAATCTGCGGTTCGTACCAGCTTAGGGGTGATTGTGATTACGTCTTTGTCGGCCTGCACGGGGCATGCCATCAATCAAAACATTAACTGGCTAGCCGGGTTGATTTTGGGCGTGGGCGGCTTGTTGGGCGTGCAGTTTAGCACTCGGTTTTTGCCTCGGTTGAGCAACGAGACGGTGACTCAGCTGTTTCGGGGGTTGCTGATTGTGCTGTCGATTTATATCTTTTTTCAGGCTTGGCAGACCTACGGAATGGCGCTGGCGATTCTCTAAAGAAGCTAGAGACTCCCTAAACTTCGCAAAGCGCTTTTGCCAGAGTGATGTTGAAATGGGTTTGGCCGTGGGCGCTGCCGCTGATGACCTTGAAGGGCTGCTCAGGTTCGCCTAAGTCGCTGACGACGAGCGTTGCCTTCGAGAAGTCTTGCTGGCGGGTGTAGTCATTCACGGTGACCACTGTTTTGAGGCCGGTTTGGGTCGCAGAGAGCAGACCGTTGTTGGTATCTTCGAAGGCGAGACAGTGCTCAGGGGGCAGATTGAGGTGGGCCAGAGCGTATTCAAAAATATCGGGCGCGGGTTTCTTTTTGGGGACCATGTCGCCTGCTGCAATAACTTCGAACCAGTTCATGCTCTCTGGGCCGAGGGTGTTTTCGAGGAGAGCTTTGACGTTGGCGGGGGTAGTGGTGGTTGCGATCGCCAGCCGGATTCCCTGCGCTCTGGCTTCGGTGAGCAAGCGCTCTACCCCCGGCCTGAGCGGAATTTTGCCCTCTTGCGCGTATTGCTTGTAGTAGTTGGTTTTGTTGGCGTGGAGGTGCTTGATAAACGCTGTGAGGTCGGCGAACCCTTCAGGGAGAACAAAATTTGGCTTGGACTGCTGCACGAATGCGCGGATGCGCTCTTTGCCGCCGGAGACTTCTAGCAGATCGCCGTAGCGCTCTGGAGACCATCTCCAGTCGAGCCCTGCATCGAGAAAGGCCTGATTGAAGGCGGGCCGATGACCGTCGCGCTCGGTTTCGGCTAAGGTGCCATCCACATCAAAAATCAGTGCTTTTAGCTGCTGGTCTTGCTGAGCCAAGGGTATTCTCCTGCGATGGGATGCTTGCTACAGCTTCAGATTCTACCTTTAATTGGGGCGTCAATTAAGGCATCAATTAGGGCCGGTCGCGGGAATGTTAAGCCTGGCGGTAGGCGTGCACGGGGAGCAAGGTGTTGGCGACAGAACGGGCGTATTGGCTGGCATGGTCGACGATAAAACATGTGGGGCCGGTGACCATAAAGCGACTGTGGGAGCACTTTGGCTCGCTGGCGGTTGCCTGGCAGACGCCTGCCAACGAGCTGCTAGCGGTAGACGGGATTGGGCTGCTGACAGCAGAGCGCATCGACGTTGTGCGTAAGACGCTGAACCCTGCCCGGCTACTGGCTCAGCACGAACAGGAGAATGAATCTTTTTGGACCCCGGCTGATCCTGAGTATCCGGCGCTGTTGCTAGCAATAACTGATCCGCCGCCTGTGCTGTACTATCGCGGCGCGCTCAGGCTAAACGATATGCCCCGGACGCTGACGGTGGGCATTGTGGGCACGCGTCGTCCATCTTCCTATGGCAGGCGGTGGACCCAGCGTTTGAGCTGTGAGCTGACGAGGCAGGGTGGTGTGATTGTGTCGGGGCTGGCGGCAGGGATAGATACTGAAGCGCATACGAGCTGTCTGGATCAGCAGGGAATGACGGTCGCAGTTTTGGGAACGGGGGTCGATGTGGTGTATCCGCAGCGAAATGCTGCGCTGTATCGGCGTATTGTGGACCGTGGACTGGTGGTGAGTGAATATCCAGATGGGACGGGGCCAGATAAGACGCACTTTCCGCAGCGTAATCGAATTATCGCGGGGCTCAGTCGTGCGGTTTTGGTGGCAGAGGCACCGGCTCGTTCTGGCGCGCTGATTACGGCTCGCCTGGCAAATGACTACTGCCGCGAGGTGTATGCACTACCCTGCGCGCTAGATAACAAACAGGGTGAGGGCTGTCTGAATCTGATTCAGCAGGGCGCGCAGATAGTGGTGGGTGAAGCAGCCCTGACTGAGGCACTAGAAGCCTTGCCTGCCCTCGATAGGCAGTTGCCTATGTCTGATGAAGGAATGAGCAAAGCAGCGGAGGCGCTACCATCGGGGCAGGACAGCATAAATGAGGAGAGTCCTGCGGCAAGTGTGGCAGGAGATGCTGTAGGCACTGCGACAGAGACTGTTGACCTATCTCCCCTGCTGGCTCAGGTACTGGCGGCGGTTTCGGTTGAACCTGCCTTGCTCGACCAAATTGTTTTGCAGGCTCAGCGTGAGACGGGGCCGGTTTTGGGCGCTCTGGTCGAACTAGAACTGTTGGGCTTAGTGACTCAGCTGCCGGGTATGCAATATAGGCTGGCGTGAGGGTTTGCTGTGAGTGGTTACTGTGACGGGCTAGACAGGTGGTCGTAGTAGACGGTCGTAACAGGGCAATCTGATATAAAGATCTCACCGGATTGCGCCGTTAGCTCGTTCCTGTTCTTCGTTAGCGTTATTACCGCATGTATTCTGTCATTGACCGTGCCCAGCCCGCGCTTGCTTTTATTCCTCCTAACTACAGCCCGCTGCTACGGCGCGTCATGCAGCCTCTCATGCCTGCCTGGACAGCGGCTAAAACCAATTTGGCGGCAGTTGAAGTGCGTAATGTGGAGACGCTTGCCAAGCTGTATCACGAGTTTGAGACCGGTAAGACGCGGTTGATGCTGGCTTTTCGCCATCCCAGCGTGAGCGATCCCTATGTGCTGAGCCATTTGCTCTGGCGAGACTTGCCCCAACAGGCGAAGGATCTGGGACTGTCGGTGGGGGCACCTCACGCACATTTTATTTATGACCGGGGCATTCCGCTGTGGGCGGGAAGCTACCTGGGCTGGCTATTTTCAAAGCTTGGCGGCGTGCCGATTCAGCGCGGCAAGCTCGATTTGCTGGCGCTGAAGACGGCGCGAAAGCTGCTGGTAGACGGGCAGTTTCCGCTGGCGGCTGCGCCGGAGGGCGGCACCAATGGTCACAACGAAATTGTCAGTCCGCTGGAGCCGGGGGTAGCTCAGCTGGCGTTTTGGTGCGCGGAAGATCTCAGAGCGCAGGCGCGAGCAGAATCGGTGATGATTTTGCCGGTGGGGATTCAGTATCGATATGTCAGTGAGCCGTGGGACGCGGTGGAGCGGTTAATGAGTCAGCTGGAGGCTGATACGGGGCTTGCGCGGGCGGCGGATCTAGATTTGTATGGGCGGCTGTACCGGCTGGCGGAGCATTTGCTAACGCTGATGGAAGGCTATTACGAGTCGTATTATGGGGTGAAATTTGCGGCGGATGAGAGGGCTGCGACGCCGAATGAGCAGCTGGCGCAGCGGCTGAGGTTTTTGATGAATGAGGCGCTGCAGGTGGCGGAGGATTACTTTGGCCTGCGGGCAAAGGGGGAGATTATTGACCGCTGCCGGAAGGTGGAGCAGGCGGGATGGGACCGTATTTTTCGGGAAGATATGCGGGAATGCTCGCCGGTGGCGCTGGGGCTGGCCAACCGAATTGCTGAAGAGGCAAATTTGCGGATGTGGCACATGCGGCTGGTGGAGAGCTTTGTGGCGGTGACGGGTCACTATGTGAAGGAGCGACCCAGCGCGGACCGCTTTGCAGAAACGACGCTGCTGCTGCGAGATATGGTGGCGAAGATTAAGGGGGAGGCGGCGAGCTATCCGCAGTTGGGCAAGCAGCGGGCGATTGTGACGGTGGGTGAGCCGATAGGCGTTGATGAGCGGTTGGCAGATTATAAACAGAAACGGCGGGGGGCGATCGCAACTCTCACCAAAGACCTCCAGGCCAGTATGGAATCGCTAATTTTCTGATTTGTCTAACTTGAGTGTTGCTTCCTCCGCTTGACTGAATGACTCAGACCAAGGGCTCCATGCGCTCAGCGACGACGGCATAAAACGGGTCGCTGCCGCCTAATCCCATCATCTGCAAGATGGCAGGTGCTTCAGATTTGTTGATGACGGTTTCAATATTGCCAAAGCCAGGGACAGCGTTGAAGTAGCGCTTGACTAGCTCAACGCGGCTGGCTTCGCTGCTGTCTCTCCAGAGGGCGATCGCCTTTTGGTAGAACATGCGATTGGAGAAGCTGACAATGGCAATGCCACCGGGCTTGAGAACCCGGTACATCTCGGCGAAGACGGCTTCTGGATACTGGAGATACTGCACAGAGACGGTGTTGATGACCGCGTCGAAAGATTGACTCTCTAGGGGAAAGGTTTGATTTTGGTTGAGATTTTGGACGAAGTAGTGATCGAGCTGTTTGTTGCGGGCGAGTTCTTCTGCGTTTAGCCCGTGCCCTTCGACGTGAGCGTAGGTGACATCGCCCGGCAGGTGAGATACCCAGCTGCTCATCATGTCAAAAACACGGCTGTGTGGCGGGATGCGATCGCGATAGAGCTTGGTGAGCTGGGCGATGAATCCTTCGTCGACATGGGTGACAAACCGAGGCGTGGCGTAAAAGAGTCCGTCGTCGGATGGGTCGAGTTTGTCTCTTTGAGCGGTTTTTAGCATGGGGCGTGTTGATGGGAGGTTGTAGATAAGGGCGGTGTGGAGGGCGGTGAGGTTGTTCTTTTTTGAAAGGTATATGCGGATACTTACTGGGTGCGATCGCTGTGAATAGCATAGCGCAGGTATCCTTACGAAAACTCTCCTACATGGGCTGTGGCTTTAGGGTAGGAGGGGCGAAGTGTAGTATGCTTTGGGTGCCTACAAGGCTGCTAACGGCTTGGCAATGCGTCTTTTAACAACTTCTCTTTATCGATAAACACTTCGAAAACATGACTTGAGATTCTGAGATAACACTTGGGCTAACTTTGGCCAAAATTCTGGGCTGACAATAGAGACAGTCGTTGGTGCAGCTTGCTGCTTTTGAGTAGCTAAGAACACATTTGTCACGCTTCATCGCGAGCGCTATTTAACCTGGTGCGCTGGCCATGAAATGCGCGGCTGTTTCTAGGATTTGACTTATGACTGATCAATCTGTTTTTCGTAGCCCTGATGGTCGCAGTGAAGCGGAAGCCGCATTAGAAAAAGAATCTAGATTACCCCTGACTGGCTGGCAACAAGAGGTCGAGCAGGGACTGACGTTTGGCCTGGAAGCCGCCGAGAGCATCCGAGATAGATCTATCCCAACCTTTTCGCGAGGCGAGCTGCCTCACTATGCCGGGATCACTACTTTTCTCAAAGCGCCTTACTTAGAAGATGTCCGAGAGGTGGGCAACTACGATGTCGCAATCGTGGGGGTGCCGCACGACTCAGGCACAACCTACCGCCCGGGCACTCGATTTGGTCCGCAGGGGATTCGCCGGATCTCGGCGCTCTATACGCCATACAATTTTGAGCTGGGAGTCGATCTCCGGGAGCAGATTACGCTCTGCGATGTGGGAGATATTTTTACCATTCCAGCGAACAACGAGAAATCTTTTGACCAGATTTCGAAAGGTATTGCCCATATTTTTAGCTCGGGGGCGTTCCCGATTATCTTGGGCGGCGATCACTCGATTGGCTTCCCTACGGTGCGGGGGGTTTGTCGCCACCTAGGAGACAAAAAGGTGGGGATTATTCACTTTGACCGCCATGTGGACACTCAGGAAACAGACCTAGATGAACGGATGCATACCTGCCCTTGGTTTCATGCGACCAATATGGCAAATGCACCTGCGCAGAATCTGGTACAGCTAGGCATTGGTGGCTGGCAGGTGCCTAGGCCTGGGGTGAAGGTGTGCCGTGAGCGAGCGACCAACATTTTGACGGTCACCGACATTACGGATATGGGTTTAGATGCGGCGGTTGATTTTGCGTTGGAGCGGGCGCTAGATGGCACGGACTGTGTGTATATCAGCTTTGATATTGACTGTATTGATGCGGGGTTTGTCCCGGGGACGGGGTGGCCGGAGCCCGGGGGGCTGTTGCCCCGGGAGGCGCTGTACATGCTGGGCAAAATCGTTTCGAAGGCACCTGTTTGCGGGTTGGAGGTGGTGGAGGTGTCGCCGCCCTACGACATTAGCGATATCACTTCGCTGATGGCGACCCGGGTGATTTGCGACACCATGGCTCACTTGGTCCTTTCGGGGCAGCTGCCTAGGCAGGAGAAGCCAGCGTATATCAGTGAGACGGCAAATATGAGCTTGGGAAGTGAGTGGGAGTAGCGCGGGCCTATGCACGAGACCGATATGACGAAGGCGCTGATCGTGACGGTGCGAGACTGGCTCGCTGAGCAGCCTGAGCAGCGGACGGTGGAACGAGTGCATCTGACGGTGGGCGAATTTACCTGTGTGGAGCCGCAGAGTCTGCAGTTTGCGTTTGCTGCTCAGACGCAGGGGACTTTTTTGGAGGGGGTAGCGCTGGTGATAGAGGAAACGCCGCTGATTGCGTTTTGCCATGCCTGCAGTGAGGAATATCGGCCTGAAATAGGGATGCAGTATGCCTGCCCGAAGTGCCAGGGGCCGATGGATGACATTCGCTCTGGGCGAGAGTTGAGAATCGGGCGGGTGGAGTTTTCAAACTGTTCGGATACGAGAACGGTTCAGGACTGCATGCAGGTTGCGGATTGATTGATTGCAAATATGGTGTAGGCTTTTTGAGAGTTTGGAGGGTCGGTGATGCATCAGACGTTTGACGCGGCTTTGGAGCTAAATTTGCTGCATGCCAACCAGCATGGGGCTGACCAGAATCGAAAGCTCTTCGATGGTTGGGGCATTACCTGCCTAAACCTGATGAGCAGTCCGGGCTCAGGTAAGACGCAGCTGTTAGAGAAAACGTTGCAAGGACTACAAACTGAGCTGCGGATGGCTGTTATTGAAGGGGATATGACGACTCAGCTCGATGCAGATCGTCTACGCCAGTACGGGGTGCCGGTCATCGCGATTAATACTGGCCGGGCCTGTCATCTCGATTCGAAGATGGTGGCGGGCGGGCTGCACCAGTTTGCTCACGAGCAGCAGCCGGAAGCGTTTGACCTGATATTTGTTGAAAATGTTGGCAATTTGGTGTGTCCGGCTGAGTTTGAAGTGGGTGAGCATGCAAAGGTAGCGCTGCTGAGCATTACGGAAGGAGAGGATAAGCCACTCAAATATCCGATTATGTTTCGAGAAGCAGACTGCTTATTGATTACAAAGACTGACTTGGCGCCGTATTTGGATGTGGATGTGGATGCGATCGCGCAGAATGTCCGGCAGCTAAATTCAAAAGTGGTGATTATCCCGGTGTCTGCCAAAACAGGTGAAGGGTTAACTGAGTGGTTTGATTGGTTGCGGCAGACAACGTCTAAAAAGGCGAACACTCTCCCGGAAGTCGTGGTTTGATTTTTTTGAATGAGGTTGTTGAAGTTATGGGGAGGTAGGTGGCGTGACAGTTGGAAAATAAACGTTTGAAGGTAGAGGCTAAATGAAAAAGGCTGGAATTGGCGGGTGATTGTTGCCCCACAGCGCCCCTGTTCTTTTTTAGACTGTTTTTTGTCTCTTTGAAGGTCTTATTGTTGTTGATTTCTTTGGACTCGTAGACTGATGTTTTGTTTTGACTTTTTTCGCCTGCGTCGCCGCCCCCTCGCCGCTTGGCGCCACTATCGAGCCGCGTTTTTAGCCTGTGAGTGTTTTATGGATTGAGCGCGAGGAAGATAGCAGGTTGGATGCATGGCTATCGGTTCATTCGCCGCTGTCTCATTGGCTACAGTGTGCCTTCAATCATTTGGTATATAAGTGGCTAAGGCTTTGACTGGTCTATCTTTGTGTATCCGTTGTAGTCATCTGTTTTTCTTCTGGAAACCTCGGCTGTCATTTTCGGCTAAGAGTAAAAGATGATTTGAGAGCGGTTTGTTTTTTACGCTTATTTCTCTTTTATGAAAAGACGTCGTTTGGTTTCTTGGGCTTTGGCATTTTTCTGTACGATGCTGGCTACGGTTAGCTGTGGAACGGCTACTGATAGCGGTGATGGCGTGGCTACAGACCCGGGAGCGTCGACTAGTGCGCCGATTGTGATTGGCTACAGCAACTGGGCAGGGTGGTGGCCTTGGGCGATCGCAGAGCAAGAGGGCCTATTTGCCGCGAACAATGTAGATGTAGAAATGCGGTGGTTTGACGGCTACGTTGAATCGATGGAAGCCTTTGCAGCAGGACAGCTAGATGGAAATTGTCAGACGTTAAACGATACGATTTCTTTTGCGGCGGATGCGGTGAATGGTGAAGTCGCAGTGTTGGTAAACGACAACTCTGCAGGTAACGACAAAATTATTGTGACCGAAGAGATCAACAGCGTTGCCGACTTGAAAGGTAAGAAGGTCGCTGTAGAAGAGGGTGTGGTTGACGACTTTTTGCTGAGCCTAGCCCTAGAAAAAGAGGGACTCTCTCGGGACGATGTGGAGATTTTACCGCTAGAGACAGGGGCAGCAACGGCTGCCTTTGCCGCAGGGCAGGCGGACGCGGTGGGTGCTTTTCCACCGTACTGGCTGACGGCGCTAGAGCGAGAAGGTAGCAAAGAGCTGGTGACGTCGAGTGACTTTCCTGGGGCGATTCCCGATCTGTTGGTGATGAGCCAAACCATTATTGATGAGCGGCCTGACGATGTTCAGGCGATTGTGAATACTTGGTTTGATGTGTTGGCTTTTATGGAAGAGAATCCTGAGCGGTCTGATGAGATTATGGCTGCGCGGGCAGATGTCACAGTGGAAGAGCTACAGCTGCTCAAAGAAGGCACTCAAATGTTTACGCTGGAAGATAACCTCGAAGCTTTTAGCGACGGTGAGGGGATGAAGCATATGCCCTATGCCGCTAAGGAGATGGCAGACTTTATGGTGGGTGTGGGCTTTATTCCAGAAGCACCGCCGCTGGAGCCCATTTTGGATGACCGTTTTGTGAAGGCGCTGGCTGCAGCGCAGTAGGCACGCTAAGGTAGGCGCACGAAGAATAGATGAGGACAGACCCTATTTCACCACGATCTGCGCAGCTCACTGCTGAACCGGCTGAGGCGACGCGGAAGAGTCTGTCGCCCAGTGTGTTTTGGCAGCTAGGAGAGCCGATTCCGGCCCGGCTAGACTGGTCGCTGCGAATCGCATCTGTGGTGGTGCCATTAGCGTTATGGTGGCTGCTGTCGATGACGGGCTGGGTGAATGCTAAGTTTTTACCGTCGCCGGTAGAGGTGCTGGGTGCGTTTGGGCGGCTGTGGGAGAAGGGACTGTTTTTTGATGACCTGACGGCAAGCGTAATGCGGGTTGGGGTTGGGTTTTTGCTGGCTGGGGCGCTGTCGATTCCGGTGGGGATTGCGATGGGGGCTTTTGCAACGGTGCGATCGCTGCTGGAGCCAATTATTGGCATTGTGCGCTATATGCCTGCGCCTGCCTTTATTCCGCTGTTGATTATTTATTTGGGTTTGGATGAAGCCCCTAAGATTGCGCTAATTTTCATCGGGGTGGTGTTTTTTAACACGCTGATGATTATGGATGCGGTGAAGTTTGTGCCGAAGCATTTGCTGGAGGCGACCTACACCCTAGGCGGCTCGCGGTGGCAGACGCTGCGGCAGGTGATCGCGCCCTACGTCATGCCAAACATTCTTGATACGTTTCGTATCAACATGGCGGCGGCGTGGAATTTGGTAGTGGTGGCAGAGCTGATTGCGGCGAATGAGGGATTGGGTAAACGGATTGCGATCGCGCAAAAGTTTTTTCGAACTGATGAGATTTTCGCCTACCTGATTGTCTTAGGGGTAATCGGCTTTCTGGTCGATCTCTCGCTACGATTGTTGTTGAAGGCGACCTGTAAGTGGGCGGTAGACTAGCAGTTGGCTAAGACTGATTGAGTTGTTGAAGCTGTTGTTATTTTGTTGAAAGTCTTGCAGGCGCATATTTCTATGCTTCTGTCTCTATGCACTTAGAATCTCTATGCACTTAGAAGTCTCTGGTTTACACAAGCAGTTTGCAACGCCGAAGGGAACCGTGTTGGCCCTGAAGAATGTGACGATGCATGTGGAGGGCGGAGAGTTTGTCTGTGTGGTGGGGGCTTCTGGGTCGGGTAAGTCGACGTTGCTGCGGCTGATTGCGGGGCTAGATATGCCGACAGCGGGTCGGATAGCGGTAGATGGAGACCCGGTGACCGGGCCCGGGGCGGACCGGGGAATGGTGTTTCAAGACTACACACTGTATCCGTGGATGAAGGTGCAGAAGAATGTGGAATTTGGCCTAAAGCTGCAGGGTGTGGACCCAAAAGATCGCCGGGAGCAGGCTTCGTATTATTTAGAAATGGTGGGGTTGACGGGGTTTGCTCAGAGCTTGCCGAAGCAGCTGTCGGGAGGGATGAAGCAGCGGGTTGCGATCGCCCGGGCCCTGGCGAGCCGACCTAAAATTCTGTTGATGGATGAGCCGTTTGGCGCGCTAGATGTGCAAACGAAAGAGTCGATGCAACAGTTTATGTTGGACCTGTGGGAGAGAACGGGAACCAGCATTTTGATGATTACGCACGATGTGAGAGAGGCGGTATTTCTCGCACAGCGAATTTATGTGATGACGGCAAGACCGGGCACCGTGCAGAAAGAGATTGCGGTCGGGTTGGGGCGATCGCGCACGCAGCAAACCCGTGAGCTACCTGAATTTAAGGCTTATCAGGATGAAGTGATGGATGAGCTGATGGTTTCCTAATGGACGCTTTGAGAGAGCCGTAAGGAGAAAACCGTTGCAGATGAAGAGTGTCTTCTGGAGGAAGGTTGCCATTCGTGGTGGCTACCCTATTCGTATAGCCAGGAGACGAGTTCGCCTACGGTGAGCTGAAAATCTTTGGCAAAATCAGGTACGGGTAGGGACTGCTCGGGGTTTTCGTATAGCTTTGTTTTGAGGTCAGGGGTGTAACCAAATACGCAGTCTTCGGACGGGTCTATTAGCCAACCTATCTGGGTGCCGTGTTCTAGGCTGTGTAAGATTTTTTTGACGACTTTGGTCTGATTTTGCCCCTCAGACAAAATTTCAATCATCCAAGGTGGGGGAGAGAGGAGTTCTCCAGAAAGCTTGCCGTTTTCTGTGTGAGAAATCTGATGCCAAGGTAATACGGTGATATCAGGGATGATTGAACAGTTTTCAAATGTGCAGCGCAGCTCTGGAAAAGCCCGTGCTATTTTGTTGGGGCTGAGCGCTGCATCAATAGCTTTGATTAAATCTGCTTGTATCCCACTGTGATACAACTCTGGTACAGGCTTTTGGATGATGTGTCCGTCGACGTACTCGCTGGCAGGCTTGGTCTCTGGCTGCTGCAAAAAGGCTTCTAATGTGATGGGTTTGGTGGGTGCCTGTACCATGGGTTTCAGCCGTGAGTGTCAACCGTTGTATGCGAATGCCCTTGCAGTCGTTGTGCGATCGCTGCAAACACGTCGCTTTGACAATTCTATCAGGGTTGCTTTGCTAGTTGCGGATTCTGCCATTGAGTGCGATCGCCCTTCGTGGAGCAGTGGCCACGGTCTGCAAAGTCAGTTTTTGGGCAGTGCGATAGCAGCTGTGGGCCGCGACGATAAAGAAGGCTTCGGAGAGCGTTTTGAAGCTTTCTTCTGGGATGAAAATCCAGCTCATAATATTCTGCGTGACGTCTGGCGAAAACATCATCATCAACAGATCGTCTCGATTTGTGAGGGCGTCTACGCCGACCATTGAGAACATCAGTACAAAAGCGATAACGACGTAGGGCAGCGCGGTCGGGTATTTTTTGAGTTCGCGGCGATAGTAAGCCAGGAGGCCGAGGGCGATGATTCCGTAGCCGCCAACAATTAGGTCGTCGATGCGATCGCTCGCGCCGGTTTCTTCAATCTGCCAGATGCCGTGAATGACTTTGTCGAGCCATTCGTGAATCATTAACAGATCATCGAGTGCCAAAAAAGAGAATCCTAGACTGATAATTCCCCAAATCGCGATGGGAGATTTCCAGGGGCGCTTGATGTGTTGCGATCGCGTCTTAAAAATCTTGTAGGAGAGATAGGAAACAATAAACAGCTGGATGACTGAGAAGTAAGTGACAAAGCCGCCATCTTCAAACTGACGATAGACCTGTCCGAAGGGGGCACTTACAGCAATCGTTCCTACCAAGGCAAGGACGTTCAGTCCGAGTACTCGAATTAAAAGCTGGCTGGATGTCGTCGACATGAAAGGGTTAAATGAAGTTTAAGCTTCACTTAACCCTAGCTAAAGTCACATAATTTGCGTGTTCTTGATCACAAATATGTTGTTTTGTGTGCTACCTGATCCTTTCTTGAGAATCCGAGTTAGGACCTATGCTAGGACCTGCTTTAGCGCTGACAGAAAGGTGTCTACATTTTCTTTTTTGGCGTTGTAGCCCATGAGGCCGACCCGCCAAACCTGACCGGCCAAGTCGCCAAGGCCGCCGCCGAGTTCCATGTTGTGCTCGTCGATCAGTCTGGCGGTGACTTGTTTGCCATCTACGCCGTCTGGAATGCGCACAGTGGTGAGTGTGTGCAACCGGTGCTCGCGGGGGACGTGGCACTCAAGGCCCATCTCTTCTAGTCCGGCGTAGAGGTGTTCTGCAGCGTCTTGGTGACGGTGCCAGCGGGCTTCGAGGCCTTCTTCGGCGAGCAGGCGTAGGGCCTCGCGGATGGCGTAGGTCATGTTGACGGGGGCGGTGTGGTGGTAGGTGCGGCCTTTGCCCCAGTAGTTCGCCAGCAGGGACATATCGAGATACCAGTTGGCGACTTTGCTTTTGCGGTTGTTGAGGGCTGCGAGGGCGCGATCGCTCATGGTAAAGGGTGAACTGCCGGGCGGGCAGCTGAGGCCTTTTTGGCTACAGCTGTAGGCTAGGTCTACGCCCCACTTGTCTAAAAATAGGGGCACGCCGCCTAGGCTGGTGACGGTGTCTAGCAGCAGCAGGCAATCGTATTCGCGGCACAGGTCGCCGATGCCTTCCATGGGTTGGCAGACGCCCGTGGAAGTTTCTGCATGGACGATGGCCATGATTTTGGGGCGGTTGGCTTCGAGGGCGGCGCGAATGTCACTCAGGGTGAAGACTTCTCCCCAAGGACGGTCGATGCGGCTGACTTCGGCGCCGTAGCGGCCTGCCATGTCCATGAGGCGATGGCCGAAGTAGCCGTTGACGCACACCAGCACTTTGTCACCGGGTTCTACGGTGTTGGCAAGGGTGGCTTCCATGGCTGCCGAGCCCGTTCCGCTGACGGGGAGGGTCATGCGGTTGTTGGTTTGCCAGGCGTAGCGCATCAGTTCTTGCACTTCGTCCATGAGCTGCAGGTAGGCTTTGTCGAGGTGGCCAATGGGCTGGCGATCCATCGCAGAGAGAACGGCAGGATCAGCATTGGAGGGGCCAGGACCTAGCAGCAGGCGTGCGGGAATGTCGAGAGGGCTTAATGACTTGAGGTGGCTGCTATCGAGGGTGGGCTTTTGGACGGGGAGAGTGGTGGTCATGGAAAGATGAGGGTTTCCTAGTTTTTTTCTGTAAACTAGACTACCGCGAGTGAGGAAGTGCCAAAAGGGGCCAAGAAAGGAATGGCTTTGAGAATGCTTTGGTTTTGAGAAGTCTTGGGTTAAGGTAGCTTATCCGCTGGATAGGGCCTGGCTTAGATGGCTGAAAAAGTGGCTAAAAATTTGGCTAAGAACTGGTAAAAACTATGGTGACGCTTGAAGCTGTGCAGGATGACATATACCGAGGTGCGCAGCAGCAGTATGTGTGCGATCGCGTTATCAACCTGTACCAATCGCCTAAGTGTGAAGGGCTCGTTACCCAGGCGGATGTGGGCCATCGACTCCGCGTTCTCGAAGTTTCAAAAGACCAGAGCGCTCTGCGGGTCAGCAGCTGTAAAGATGACTATCCTGGCTGGGTCGCGGCGACGCACTTTGCCGACCTGACGCCCGCGACAGAGCCGCTGACCATGCCCAACCTGACGGCGGCTGAAATCGCTTCGCGGTTGCCCCAGGTGATTGATTTTGCTGAAGCAGCGATGGCCGTGCCCAATGAATATCTTTGGGGCGGGGCGACCGCACCCAATTACGACTGCTCTGGGTTAGTGCAGTCGGCATTTATGGCGGCAGGGATTGTTTTGCCGCGAGACTCTTATCAGCAGGAAGACTTTACGCAGCGGGTGGACATGGCTGAGCTGCAGCCGGGCGATCTGATTTTTTTTGGTACGCCGGAGCGGACGACTCATGTGGCGCTCTATTTAGGAGATGGGCGCTACATTCACAGCTCTGGCAAGGACAAGGGGCGCAACGGCATTGGGATTGATTCCATTACAGATTTGAGTGAGCCAGTGAGCCAGACTTATTACGACTTGCTCCGCTGCTTTGGCCGGGTAATGCGGTGCTATCAGCCGACTGGAACGCTCTAGCGCTTGGGGCTGACGGATGTATGGTCAGTGGTTGAAGCGGCTGGTGCGGTGGGCGATTGTCGGCGGGACGCTGTTTTTTGTGGGGCGATCGCTCTTGGCCTACTGGCCGGAGGTGCGGGCGATCGCGCTGACGGCGACGAGCTACGGCTGGTTGGCACTGGCTGGGTGCATTACGCTGGTGGCCCACGGCTGGGCGGGCTGGGTGTGGCATGAGCTGCTGCTGCTGTGGGGCGTGCAGCGGAACCAGTGGTGGGCCGTGCGGACGTATTTGGTGACGAATGTCGCGAAATATTTGCCGGGGAATGTGTGGCACTTTTATGGGCGGGTGAACCGGGTGCGAGCGGCGGGTGGCGGACTGAAGCAGGCGCTGGCGAGTGTGATTGCTGAGCCGCTGGTGATGGCGGTGGGGGCGCTGGGTGTGGCGGCTTGTGCAAGTGCCGTTGGGTGGCTGCTTGGGGGTGACGAAGTCAATTTTGTTCAAGTCGGATTTATCGATGGGTGGCTGTTGCGATGGGTGCTGTGGGGTGGGTGGGCGATCGCACTCGGCTTGCTACATCCTCGCTGGCTCAATCCTATTTTGCAGCGGTTCAGTCGGCTGCGGTGGCAGCGAATGGCGCAGGCTGGTGAGTCATCGCCTGATACGACGGGATTGCCTGTTGCTCAGAAAAGGTTGGTGAATGCAGCTCAAGGCCCATCGGAACTGCAGCTGAGGCGATATCCTCTGCGGCCTTTGCTAGGTGAAATGCTGTTTGTGTGCGGGCGATCGCTGGGCTTTGTGGCGACGATGATGGCGCTCACATCGCTGCGGCCTACGGACTTTCCGGTGATTTTTTTGGCGTTTAGTGTGGCTTGGCTGCTGGGGCTGATAGTGCCGGGGGCGCCGGGTGGGATTGGTGTCTTTGAGGCGAGTGCGATCGCGCTGCTGAGTGGTCACTTTTCTACGGGCATTATTGTCAGCGCGGTGGCGTGCTACCGGCTGACGAGCACCCTGGCGGAGGTCGTCGCAGCCGCTGTGGTATGGCCTTTTGGCAAGCGAGTGCGCAGCCGATAGGCACTGATGAAAAAGCAGCACTGTATGAGCCTTTTGTGACATCGTGTTCTCTGACCCGCTAGTGTGGGTATATCGTGTCACCCGCCGAACGCTACATAACGGTGTTTCTATACGCAAAAGCACAATGCCACGCCCTATCTTCTCTGCTCCGCTCGCTTCGCCACTCTCTGTAGATCTCTCTGTTGTGGTGCCTATTTACAACGAGGTCGAAACGATTCCGCTGCTGGTGGAGCGGGTGAGTGACGTTTTGAGGGCGCTGCCCTACAGTTCGGAATTTATCTGTGTCGATGATGGGTCGACAGATGGGTCGGCTGCGTTGCTCAAGCGGCTAGCGGCTGAGAATGAGGCGCTTCAGGCCGTTTTGCTGCGGCGAAACTACGGTCAGTCTGCGGCGATGTCGGCAGGGTTCGACCATGCGACGGGGCGGGTGATTGTCACGCTCGATGGTGATTTACAAAATAATCCGGCGGATATTCCTAAGGTGTACGCCAAAATTTTGGAGGGATACGACTTGGTGAGCGGTTGGCGGGTGCATCGCTATCGGGGCGATTCTCTCGTTCGCCGGGTGCCTTCTAGAATCGCCAACTGGTTGATTGGCCGGGTGACGGGGGTGGCCATTCACGACTATGGCTGCACGCTCAAGGCCTACCGGGCTGAGGTGATTCGCGATATGCATCTGTATGGTGAGCTGCATCGCTTTTTACCGGCGCTGGCCAATATCGAAGGGGCGAGAATTACGGAGGTGCCGGTGGGCCATCAGGCCCGGCAGTTTGGCCGGAGTAAGTATGGCCTGGGCCGAACGCTGCGGGTGATTATGGACTTGCTGACGATTTTCTTTATGCAGAAGTTTTTGACGCGGCCGATGCATATTTTTGGGACGTTTGGCATTCTCTCTTTGCTCAGCGGCACGGGCATTGCGATGTATTTAGCCGTGGTGAAGTTTGTGATGCGGGCCGATATTGGGCAGCGGCCACTGTTGATGCTGGCGGTGGTGCTGTTTTTGACAGGGATTCAGCTGTTTAGCTTTGGGCTGCTGGCTGAGCTACTGATGCGCACCTATCACGAGTCTCAGCGGCGCCCGATTTACCGGGTGCGTGAGGTGGTGGGGGCGGCTGAGTCTCAGGTGGCTTTGGTGAATCGATAGGGGAGGGTGTGATGTCTCTTTTGTCTCCGGCGGACGGTGAGCGGCGGCAAGATAAGCGGAACGGCAGGCCGATGTTTGATAAGCGGCAGGATGAGCGGGTGACTCATCCGGTGGGGTGGCTGTTTGGGTTGTTTGCGATCGCACTTCTCATTCGTCTGACGTATTTGGCGGGTAAGCCTGCCTGGATGGATGAAGTCTCTACGGTGTTGTTTAGCCTGGGAAATTATTCTCGGCTGATTCCGACCGATCAGGTGATTAGCCTGGCGGAGATGGTGCGGCCTTTGCAGCTGACGCCGGGGGCTACTGCGACTGATACGATCAACAACTTGCTGGCGGAGAACAATCATCCGCCTGCGTATTTTGCGCTGGCTCACTGGTGGATGATGTTGTTTCATCGGCTGACGGGCGACCTGAGTCGGGCTGAAAATTCGGCGGTGTATGCTTCGCTGTGGGCGTCTCGGGCGCTGCCTGCTCTGTTTGGCGCGCTGGCGGCGCCGGTGAGCTACTGGCTGGCCTGGGTGAGCTTTAGTGGGGAAGGCGTGCGCGATCGCCGGGAGGCTCGGCTGATTGGGCTGTTGTGCGCGGCGCTGATGGTGGTTTCGCCGTTTTCAGTCTTTTTGTCTCAGGAGGCGCGGCACTACACCCTGGCAATTTTGACGGTGATGGGGTCGCTGGGTTGCTTTTCTCTGGCGGTGCGGGCGGTGTTGCAGCGGCGGGCGATTAGCTGGCTGACGGTGGCGCTGTGGGTGGGGGTTAATGCGCTGGGGGTTGCGGTGCATTACTTTTGCGGGCTGACGTATTTAATCGAGGGGTTGGTGCTGCTAGTGTTGCTGGTGCGTCAGTGTGTGGAGGATGGCGCAACCTGGCGGCAGGGATACTGGGGGCGAATTTATGTGACGGCGGTGGGAACGGCGGCGGGGGCTCTGCTGTGGTTGCCGGTGTTGTTGAATTTTTATGGCAGTCCGCAGACGACGTACATTACCTCGGGGGCACGAGGGCTAAAGTTTTGGCTGGGGCCGATTGTGCAGTCGGTAGTGGGCTGGATATATGCGGTGTTTTCGCCGGTGACGAGTGGCTATGGCTGGCCTGCGGTGACGCTGATTGTGGTGTCTTGTGTGCTGTTGTTGTTTGGGTATTTGCCTTGGTTTGTGAGGTGGTGGGTGCGATCACTCAGGTTTCAGTGGCGTCGACCGCATTTGCGACCGGGACTGGTGGCCATGGGTGGATTTTTTCTCATGGGCAATCTTGTTTTTCTGGCGATCTGTTATGTTGCCGGGTTCGATATTACTCGAGGGCATCGGTATAGCTTTGTTTTCTACCCCAGTATTGTGATTTTGGTAGGGGTGGGGCTAGCGCCATTTTGGCCTGCTGTGGAGGGGCCGATTGCGGGGACTGCAAAGGGATTTACTCAGGTTAAGCTACCTGTTGTAAACCGGATGATTTCTGGAAAAGCATTTGTTCTCTCGGTGTTGTTTGTTGGATTTTTGGGTGCGCAAACGATTGTGTTGGACCGGACGCATCTGAAGTTTTACAAGGCGGACCGGTTTGTTGATTTTATGCAGGCAACTTCTCAGCACCCAGTGTATATTTCGACGTCTACGGTGACGGGAGATCAGCCGAGCGTGTTGGGGATAGAGATCATGTCTGCTGCGTGGGAGGTGCAGCGGCAGCTGACGCAGGTTGGGACCGAGTGGGTAGAGGACCCTCGGTTTATATTGCTGGAGCGAAATTTGCTGACGGATAGCGATCCGAATGCTCAGATTGAGGCGATGGTGCTAGATGAAGGGCTCATGCCTAGGCCGTTTGACCTGTGGATGATAGGGATGGTGCCCGTGCTGAAGAAGGAGGGCTGTAGTGAGCCGATGCGGGGGAATAAGGGATCGTTTGTCTACAGTCACTATGTGTGTGAAGCACGGTGAGCGTAAAAGCATAACGATGGCGACAGTATCATTTGGGTTAAGCTGTAGCTGGTAAGCGTTGCGCTGGACATCAAAATGGAAGGCAATTCTTTTGTGGCTGACACAAACACCGAGCCTGAACTGTTGCGGCAAACCATTCAGGAAGTGCA
>JBCBFY010000094.1:0-20318 GCA_038527325.1 Cyanobacteria bacterium J06614_10 | reverse complement strand
CGAGTATAAATGCTTATTGATAAGTGCTATGTTTAGACAGAAAGTATTTTTGCTCATTGACTTTGAAGGCAGCATTTATACTCGTTCACGCTGTCTTCATGGGAAGGTCTGCAGAAGCGGCACATTCGCCAAACCTCTTTCCTGACAAAGCTTACATAGCATATGGCTTACGCAGAAACTGGGTAAGCCTTCCTAGTAGATAGCCATGTAAATTTTATTTGCAGACCATAGAGTATGAGCGGATAGCCCGGTTTCCAGCCGAGGTTAGCGTGCCGTGTGGAGGGCTCTGAGTTCGCTTAGGCTCTGCACGGCATAGTCTGCATGCTGCCGCCAAGGGAAAAGGCCTTGCGGGTCGAGATAGACAGCGATCGCATTTGCATTTTGGGCGGTGATCAGGTCGAATTTGTGGTCGCCGGTCATGACGGCATCGGTAGGTGCTAGCGACCAGCGAGAGAGCAATTTTAGGATGCCATCGGGTTTGGGCTTGGGCGCGCAACAACTGCGGCCCAGAATATCTTCAGAATGAAAAAAATCCGCCAACCCGCAGGCTTGAAGAGTGATATGCGCGATATTTTTGGTGTTGCGAGTGAGTATGCCAATGCGCCTGCCTTGGGATTTCAGCTCAGATAGCAGCTCATGTGCACCAGGCTGCGGAGTGGCTTGGTGAGCAATTTCAACTTCAATATCGGTCAGCTGCTTTTGACGCTGGGCAAGTTCGTCGGGCGGTAGGCGGTCTAGCGCTTCCAAAATAGGCTCATCAGGCGGCAGCCCAAGCGCTCGGCTGATCGCAGGAAAATCGTGGAGGCTTTCTGTCAACGTGCCATCCATGTCAAAAATCCAAGCGGTCCGCGTATAAAGCATAGGAAAAACAGTAAAAAAGAAACGATAACCGGAAAAGAAAACCTTCCGGCATTGTACAAATCATCCAGCCCTCATCATCCAACGCAACCCATTCGCCCGCTATACTCCAGCCCTCTCGCTACGTTAGCTAGCCACCAAATTCATCACTCATCATTCATACTTCATCATTTCTTAGTAAGATCGCTAGAGCTTACCGACGTGCGCGCAAACAAATATGACTACGATTAACGACAACTATCTCAAGCTAAAGGCGGGTTACCTATTTCCAGAAATTGGTCGCAGAGTGAAGGCTTACACGGCAGCGAATCCTGATGCGCCGGTGATTAAGCTGGGAATTGGTGATGTGACAGAGCCGCTGCCAGAAGCTTGCCGCGAAGCGATGATTGAAGCGGTAAAGGAAATGGGCGATCGCGCTTCCTTCAGAGGCTACGGCCCAGAGCAGGGCTATCCCTGGCTACGTGAAAAAATTGCTCAGCAGGACTTTCAGGCCAGAGGCTGTGATATTGACGCTTCTGAAATTTTTATCTCAGATGGCTCGAAGTGCGACTGCGGCAATATTCTGGATATTTTTGGCGATGACAATAGCATCGCAGTCACAGACCCCGTTTACCCGGTGTATGTAGATACTAACGTGATGGCTGGCCACACTGGCGAAGCCGATGACTCAGGCAAATATGGTGGCATCACCTATTTGCCCATCAGCGCAGACAACAACTTTGTTGCAGAGATTCCAACCGAGAAAGTGGACCTGATCTACCTGTGCTCACCGAACAATCCAACCGGCGCAACCATGACAAAAGACCAGCTTGCAGCCTGGGTGGCATACGCCAAGGCCAACGGCTCGATCATTTTATTCGATGCAGCGTACGAGTCTTTCATCACCGACGACTCGATCCCTCACTCCATCTATGAAATCGAAGGCGCACGAGACTGTGCCATTGAGTTTCGCTCTTTCTCCAAGAACGCAGGCTTCACCGGCACACGTTGCGCCCTCACCGTTGTTCCGAAGTCACTCACAGGCAAGGCAAAAGATGGCACCGACGTAGAGATCTGGAATCTTTGGAATCGCCGTCAATCAACTAAGTTCAACGGTGTCTCTTACGTCGTGCAAAGAGCTGCCGAAGCAGTATATTCGGAGGCTGGCCAACAACAGACGAAGGCGCTCGTGAGCTTCTATTTGGAAAACGCGCGCATCATTCGAGAAAAGCTCACTGAGGTTGGCATTCAGGTATATGGCGGCGTCAACGCACCCTATGTGTGGGTGAAGACACCCGATGGCCTATCTAGCTGGGACTTTTTCGACAAGTTGTTGAACACTTGCAACATTGTTGGCACGCCCGGCGCTGGCTTCGGCGCAGCCGGTGAAGGCTACTTCCGCATCTCTGCTTTCAACAGCCGCGAGAATGTAGAAGAAGCCATGAAGCGCATCAGCGAAAAGTTCACACTGGCAACGGTCTAACAGTCCCCACGCGTGGCAGATCTCGTTACTGTTATCTGCTACGCATTTATTGCAACAACTCGTCAGAAAATCATAGAGAGTCTTCAAGGCGCTACAGACCTAGCTGCTCCATCATGCCAAGCACAGTTTGATGGCTTTCAGTGCGACCTTCTCGGATGTAGATATCAGCAGCTCGGCGAAGATCGCTCCGCGCGCCAGCTTTATCTTCTAGAGCAGCTTTTACCAGTCCTCGCTTGTACAGGTCTGGCGCATCATCCGGCTTGAGCTCCAATGCCTTGTTGAGATCAGCAAGGGCACCCTCAATGTCTTGCACCTGCATGAGGGCGCTGGCTCGGTTGGAGTAGGCAGTGGCTTGCCGACGAGGGTCGCCGCCGACCTCATCGCCAAGTTCTATGGTGCGGCTAAAGTCGCGAATGGCAGCTTCATAGTTGTTTTGGGCGAGGTGAATATTTCCGCGCCCTACATAGAGGCTAGGGCTACGAGGGTTAATGCTAAGGCCGCGATCGCAATCCACAAATGCCAAATCCAGCTGCTCCGTCGCAAAGTAGGCCGAGCACCGATTATTCAGTACATCTGGATCATTTGGGTTCACATCCAGCGCTTGGCTATAGGCGGCGATCGCACCTTCCCAATCTGCCGGATTGCCAAACGCCTGAATCTCCCCTTTTAGTATCAGCGCCGTCACCGCATTAGGATTCACCGCCAGCGCCCTCTCCAGCGTGTTCAAAGCCTGCTGCTGCTCACCCGCCTCATAAAAATCGTAGGCCCGGTTCACCAGCGATCGCACATGCTGAGGATTGACGATGAGCGCCTGGTTGTAGTCATCCACTGCGCCTGACTTATTGCCCAGCCGCGACTTAGCATAGCCCCGACTAGCAAATTCATCGGCACTGTCGGCAGGCAGGCTTGCCGCCTTCGACCAGTCCGCCACTGCCTTCGTGCGATCGCCCAGCTCCGCCTGCCGACTCCCCCGATTCACATACGCCGAGATAGCCGTCGAATCTTGGTCAGTCGCTAGATTTTCAATCGCTAGGTTTAGATTTTGCAAGGCTTCTTGCCGATTGCCTCGCACCACATTGACAGCGGCCCACTCCCGGTAGGCCTGAGCATTTCCTGGGTCTATGCGCAGCGCGCTGCGATAGTCATCAATCGCGCTGTCATAGTCGCCCGTTTCGTAGTGCGCATTTCCCCTTTCAATCCAAGCCATCACGCTGTTCGCATCTTGCTCAATCGCTTGGCTAAAGGTATCTATCGCTTCTGTGTACCTTCCAACCGCCATCTTCGAGACGCCTTTGGCAACGAGCGCCGGTACATTGTCAGGTGACTGAGCGATTACGGGGTCTAGCTGTGCGATCGCCTGGTCGTAGTCTCCGGCTTCTCGCAAGGCGACAGCCAGCTCAACCTTCGCAGCCTGATTATCCGGATCTGTGTCCACCACAGTTTGCAAAGATTGAATCGTAGACTGCACATCACTCGCACTTGCCCCTGCCGTACTCCCCTCAAAAGATAATCGAGGTCGCAAGCTCCACAAGCCAGCAGCCATCATCAAAACGCTTGCACCTGCCCCTACCCAAGCCAACCCCCGCACTGGCAGTTTATGCTTACCAACAGCGCTGCCTTTCATCGGCTGACTCGTCGCTGGGCTCACTGATTGATTCGCGAGTAAAGCGGAACCCTGCTTCGCGACGGCCACCGTCGGCATCGTGGAGCTATTAGGTGGGAGCTGAGTTTCTACGTCAGCACTCACAGCCTGCTCCAACGTATTTGGGAATAGCGCTGCCAACATATCGGCAGCTGTCGCGTAGCGCGTCTGCGCGTTTGGGTGCACTGCCTGCGCCAGCACAGTTTTGAGTGGGTGGCTCACCGCCGGTACAAACTGCTGCCATAGGGCTTCACCGGTCAGACTGTTGGTCGGCAGTGCGGCAGGCGATCGCGCCGTCAGCAGCGTGATCATCGTCATGCCCAGGCTGTAGAGATCGCTAGAAAAAGTGGGCCGTCCCGCTGCTTGCTCGGGTGGCATATAGCCAGGCGTGCCAATTACCAGTGAGCTATTGGCAGCGCCAGATGCGCTTACCGTTGTGCTCATCAGCTCCTTCACCGCGCCAAAGTCAATCAGACAAGGCAGCTGATCGGCGCTGCGCACAATAATGTTGTCCGGCTTAATGTCGCGATGAATGATGTTTTGACTGTGGACATGGGTTAAGACTTCTAAAAGGGATTTGAGCAGCGATCGCACCCGCGCCTCTGGCCAAGCCTGCTGACTCAGGGCAGACAGCGGCGACCCCTCCATCCACTCCTGCACCAGATAAAACTGCCCGCCCGCTTCAAAATACGCATACAAATCAGGAATCTGGCGATGCCCCTTACCCAAAGATTCCAGCACAGCCGCCTCTCGGCCAAATCGCTGCTGCACCACCTGAAACACCTCAGGCCGGTCAGTCATTGGCTTCAACTGCTTGATAACGCAGTGCCTGCGAGACGGCATCTGAGTATCTTCTACCAAAAACGTCTTACCAAACCCACCTTCCGCCAGTGACTTAATAATGCGGTATCGATGATTGATCAGGGCACTAGAATGAGAAGCTGACAAAGCGAAACCCGAACGGAAACAGATAGGACAATCTTACAGTTACGCCCTACCATCACACATTTAGCCGTCCTAAAGCTCAGACGGATCGACACCTAACTCTCTCAACTTTGCAGCCAGCTTTGCAGCTCGACTCTCTGCCTGCTGAGCCTTCTCTTCCAGTGTTGGCAATTTCGTACCGGATTCATCGTACCAATACAACCATTCTCGCTCCCAACCCCTATGCCGCCCTCGTTCTCGGCCCAACGCTAAGCCAATCTCTGGTAGCCACACGCGGGTATCGCCCGCCATTTGCTCATAGGAACCGTCAATCAGTTCATACACCGCTAGGGCCGCATGCCCCTTTGGCCGTCGATTTGGCCAGTAAATTGCATAGTAGCGAATGCCAATGCGGGCGTAGATTTCTTTCTTGCGCTCGTATTCACCGCCATAGGTTTTAGAAACTACTTCCAAAGCGAAGGTAGGCACTACATAATTTTCTTCCCAGAAGACGTAGCTAAGACGCCCCTGCTCTCCACCGACAAACCGCTCAACACCTAAGCTCAAAAAGCCATCCGGGACAATCGCGGGCTTCTTCGGGTCAAAATACATGCCCATATTAACCCCAAAAAACCAGTCCACGCGTTCAGACCAAGCCATTGCCAATATCGCGCCTAGTAAGTTTGGAATTAGATTTTGTAGCTCGTTATCCACAGGTGTATCGTCGGAGTCTGGAAGTTCCGCAGCGGTAGGCAGGTATTGTTTGGGGTCATACTTTAGAACCATCGTCTTACCAGCGCAATCATCACTTCTCTACTCTATAGCCAAATTCTGACAGCCGAGTCCGAGACTGTCGCCAGCGCTCCTGCACGCGCACGAAAATTTCTATATATACCTTGCCTGCCACCAGCTTTTGCATCTGCTGACGGGCAGCAGAGCTGATGGCCTTCATCATCTGGCCGCCCTTACCGATGAGGATGCCTTTTTGTGACTTGCGCTCGACATTCACCGTCGCCAAGATACGCGTAATATTTTCGTCTTCTTCTACCTTGTCAATTGCGATCGCAACCGAATGCGGTACCTCCTCCCGCGTATGCAGCAGTATCTGCTCCCGAATCAGCTCACCCATAATGAATCGCTCAGGCTGATCGGTCACCAAGTCCGGCGGATAGTAATATGGCCCCGGCTCCAGCTTAGAAATGAGGGTTTGCTGCAAGGCCTCTAGCCCGTCACCCGTAAGCGCCGAAAATCTCACAACCGGCCAACCATGCTCAGCTGCGATCGCCTCATAGCTCTCTTTGATTTCTGAAGCCTTCCGCCCACTCTCCGGCAGCTGATCGACCTTATTAATGCCCAGCACCACCGGAGCAGTCGTCTGCGCTACCAGATTAGCCACAAACAAATCTCCCCGCCCCGCGACAGCAGTCGCCTCCACAACAAAGAGAACAACATCCACAGAACTGATCGCCACCCGCGCATTTTGCACCAGCACTTTGCCCAGCTCATGATGCGGCTTATGAATACCCGGCGTATCGACAAAAACAATCTGCGCCTGCGGAGTAGTCAAAATGCCTTGCAACCGATTGCGCGTCGTCTGCGCGACCGGCGACGTAATCGCAATTTTTTGACCCACCAGATAGTTCATCAAGGTAGACTTGCCCACGTTCGGGCGGCCCACAATGCTGACAAACCCCGAGCGAAAATCCGGCGCAGCCATTGGAATGAGACCGCCGCTGACGTTGGGCCGACTTTTTACAACAACCGTGTCATCTGCAGGATTCGACAGAGGAACAATCTCGCGAGAGTCTTCCTTTGCGACATCAATGCTTGGAGAGACAACAGATTTTTCACCCTTTAAGATAGGGCCCTTCTTCGTCGGATTACGCTTGGCTGAGCTGGGCTTAGGCGTACGCTGAGCAGACTTGTTCTTAGGTTTGTTGCTTTTACGCTTAGGTGCATTCTTTTTCTGAGCACCTTTGGCAGCTTTCCACGGGTTTGGCTGATCGCTCATCGGCTATGTCCCGGTAATGTGAACAACCACTTCCCGCGTGTGAGAACGGTCTCGATGTTCCCACAGGTAAATGCCCTGCCAGGTCCCCAACGCCAGTCGCCCGTTCATAATCGGGATTTGCTCAGAGGTGTGGGTGAGGGCCGTGCGAATGTGCGCGGGCATATCGTCTGGGCCTTCATCGCTGTGGCGGTAACCGCCCTCTTCTGGTACTAGCTTAGAGAGAAAGGTCTCCATGTCTAACAAAACATCTGGGTCGGCATTCTCCTGAATGACTAGGCTCGCTGAAGTATGGCGCAAAAAGAGAGAACACAGCCCCGTTTGCACACCAGAGTCGGCAACGACATCCTGCACCTTGCGCGTAAAGCGACCAAGCGACTTGCCCTGAGTCTTGAGCCGTAGCACCTGCTGATAGTGAATAGGACCGGAGAGCGCGACCATAAGCGAAAAAAATCTGAGCTATCTTGTTTGTTTCGTCAGTTTATCGCACGACGGAAGCAGGCGTGTATGCATTAGGCGGTGCCTCGTGAGAGATGTGCTACGGCAGCAGCAGCAATGGTTTCTTTGCCTTGCTTGTCTATGCTTTCTGATTGACGGGGCGGCAGGAGATCTTCGGTCAGGCAAGACCAGTCGCCCTCAAAGAATGTCTTGGCGTTGACGATGCGATGGCGGGCATAGTCTTGAGCACCCGCAATTAGGATGTCGGCTTCTGCAAAGCCTTCGCGGGTGATGGTGATAAGGCCCTTGTCTAGCAGGCAAGCCTCTGCAAACGTGCTGTAGCCCGGCTTAGAAAAAACGCGATCGCACACCACCATCCAATCCACTGGTCGCATCTTTCGATCTGTCACCCGATACAGGTTGGGCAGTGCTGGCGCCGCCTGATCAAAGGTGACAAACTGCCAGTCTGAAAAATCGGTCAGCGTTTGATACGGCGTATCGGCAAGGCCCAAGCCGCCAAAGGTCAATAAGACCGTTTGCTCGCTAGGAACATCGCTGTTCATAAGCTGACGCAGGTGAGCTTCGCTGTAGGCTGGCACGCCACCGGTCAGGCCGACATTGGTCATGTTGGGGAAGCTCGCCATGGGCTCAGCGAATGGGAGGCGAAATGTGCGATCGCACTGCCCGTAGCACTCTGTAATCCAGTCTGCGATCGCGCCAAAGCCCGCCATCTCATCCTGCCATGGCCGGTAGATAAAGTCCCATCCGAAGTTACTAATCATCCAGCAGGGGACCTCAGCCCTACGCGCAATCTTACCCATCAGAGGCGGAACATCGGCCAGCACCAAATCCACCCCGGCTGAAGTCATAAAAGCCGCTTCCTCAGCAATCAGCGTCTCTTCATTCGCTCGAATTTCCTCCAGCGCAGTCAGCGTTGCGGGCCGGTCCATCGTCAGGCTATCGCGCTGCAACACACCAATATCAAACTGTACTGGCCGGTAAACATACTCCCCACTGAGATAGCTATCGAGCAGCCACTGAGGTGCCTTCGTCGCCATAATCAGCGTTAGCGGCACCCCAGCAGCATCGCATCGCTGGCGAATTTCTGCTGCGATAGAGGCCGCACGGGTCGCATGGCCAAAGCCATGATTTGTCACGGCAATGTACAGAGTAGGCATAGCGCATCCTGTGGTGAAAGGACAGTCAAACCTTTAAGATCAGCCCCCTGAAGTCCTGTTTGCGACTACAGACTAAGGGTCGGATGGTCTGTTAAATCAATAATTCCCAAACCAATATATCGCTTCTGAAATTTTCCGATAGCCCAATCTACAAATAAAGCTCCTTGAACACTCAAAAAGGCCCGTCCGATACGGACAGGCCTTTCCGACAAGCTGTCGTAAGTAAATCAACACAAAAAATTAGAATTGCAACGCCATTTTTGCCACACCTGTTAATTCATCTCTCCAGTTTATGCAGTCTCGTTGACGCTCAGAGAGTGGCGCAGCTAAGCTGTGGGCATCTTTGCTAGAGAAATGGGATAGACCGCAGGAAAAGGGATAGGTCGGTCGGCGGCTGTGGTAGCCGAAAAAAGTAGCAAAGCGGTTGCTCTTTTCTGGTGGCTTACCGCGATGGTATACCCGCGTAGGGTCAAAAAGGACAACTGTACCTGCTTTACCGGTACAGGGTTGCAGCCAGTCTGCTTCTGAGTCCAAGAGTTTCTCTAGAGGCGAGTGTAGCAGCGTCTTGTAGGTTTGCATGAAGGGATACTTCTGTTGCAAGCGTTTGAAGAGGGCAGCAGTATCCTCAGGCCGCACATACTCAAAAGGCCCACTCTCTCTATCTACATCACTAAAATAAACGCCAATTTTCAGCATTCTTCGGTCTTCGCGATCGCGATGCCAGTACCCCGATCTCTCATGGGACCACTCCGCCACATGCAGAGAAAACATCGGATGACCGTAGGCAGCTGGCACCTTCAGATAGCGCTCAACGATATTCAGCAAACGCTCTTCAAGCCCCCAATGATACACATCGGAGTACTTCACAAACTGGGCTCCTGTCGCCCTTATCTTATCTTTCCCTTTGCCACTAGGTGCTGCCGCCGTCTCTGCCAACTCGTTGCATAGCTGCTGCGCCGCCGCCCAAAACTTCTCTGTATTAGGAACACAGAGCGCATCCAAAGAGGTAATACAGATACCCGTTTGTTCTAGTTCATTAACAATGCTGACATCACCCGGTTCGAGACTAAACTGTTGACTTTTATAAGACTGGAGATATTTGTTGTAACTTGGCTCTAGCAAAGCCTTCTCAACAAGCGGAATATTCATCAGAAAATAGCCCGCTTCTTTAGGCAAGATTGACACTTTATGCTTAAGCCTGTGAGAGAAAATTGAATATTGCTTCTTTCTATCTTCGATTGCAAGCCTCTTACTCAGAAATTTCATACATTCTCCCCAAATATCGACAGATATCCTTTTGGACACCCTCAAAGAACCTATCAAGGTCGTCTGTTTGGGAATACTGTGTTTATAGAAGTTTCATTGTGACAAAGCTTTCACCCTGAAATCACTTACTTGAAAGATGAAACAACAAACACACGCAGAAAGAGAATATAGACGGTAAGTCAAGGTTCTGCGGATAGGCAATCAATAAAAAGCTTAATAGCGGTAGCTTTTATTACGCTGGGTTGAGATTTCAGTAACAATGAAGTTCTCATAAGGCAGCAGAGAAAAACATTCCGCAAATCAACGGCATCAGTCTACAAACGACGATAGCCAGGCTAAATAAATAGCCTGGCTATCATTTTAAGAGTCTCCTTTCCCAAAGCCTTGGGTGAGAGACTACGGCATTGTTTTAGTGAGAATTCGCAACGGAGCCAAAGTAACCTTACTTCAATGCAAGGTCTGCAAGCCCTGTCCCAAAACGCTTACAACTGAGGAACAAACCGCTCCTTATCAGGAACCGTCGTGTACTCGCCGACAATGCGACGGAACTCATCGCCATCAATCGACTCTTTCTCAATCAACAAGTCGACCACGCGGTCAATCACCTCGCGGTTCTCGCGGATGATGTTCAGCGTTTCTCGATAGCAGTTCTGAACAATTTCACGAACCGCCGCATCAATCCGAGAAGCGATTTCCTCAGAGTATTCGTTCCGGTTCCAGCTACCGCCTAGGAAGACTTCACCTTGGTCGCCCTCTAGTGCTAGCTGACCCAGATCAGACATACCGAACTTTGTCACCATCTGGCGGGCCATGTTGGTCACCTGCTGCAAGTCATTGCCTGCACCAGTGGTGATTTCTGCATCGCCAAAGATCACATCTTCAGCCGCGCGGCCACCCAAAGCTCCACAGATACGAGCCTTTAGCTGAGCACGCGAGATCAGCATCTGGTCTTCACTAGGAGTAAACCAGGTCAAGCCCTGTGCCTGTCCGCGAGGAATCAGCGTCACTTTCTGCACTGGATCGTGGTCTTTTACGAGCGTGCCAATAATGGCATGACCCACTTCGTGATAAGCAATCAGGCGCTTACTCTTACCATCAGTCAGCGGCGTACCCTCCATGCCAGCCACCACGCGGTCAATCGCGTCGTCAATCTCCAGCATAGTGACCGCTTCCTTGCGGCGGCGAGCCGTCAAGATAGCAGCTTCATTGAGCAAGTTTGCCAGGTCAGCCCCGGTAAAACCAGGCGTACGGCGGGCGATGGTGTCGAGAGAAATGTCGTCAGCGACTTTCTTGTCACGGGCGTGCACTTCCAGCACTTCGCGGCGACCTTTGATATCTGGCGGGTCGACCATGACCTGACGGTCGAAGCGACCAGGACGAAGCAGCGCAGAGTCTAGGACGTCGGCCCGGTTGGTAGCAGCAATCACAATAATGCCTGTATTGCCTTCAAAGCCATCCATCTCGGTCAGGAGCTGGTTGAGCGTTTGCTCGCGCTCGTCATTACCACCACCGATGCCTGCGCCTCGGGAGCGGCCCACGGCGTCGATCTCATCGATAAAGATGATGCAGGGCGCGTTTTCTTTCGCTTTCTTGAACAGGTCACGAACGCGGGAAGCACCTACACCCACAAACATTTCTACAAACTCTGAACCAGAGATGGAGAAAAAGGGCGTACCCGCTTCGCCTGCGATCGCCTTGGCCAAAAGTGTCTTACCCGTTCCCGGAGGACCCACTAGCAGCACACCTTTAGGGATACGCGCGCCAATTGCCGTAAAGCGCTCAGGCTTCTTCAAGAAGGTCACGACTTCTTGCAGCTCTTCCTTCGCTTCTTCAATCCCGGCAACATCATCGAACATAACGCCTGTTTGGGCTTCCATCATGAAGCGAGCCTTGGATTTACCAAAGTTCATCGCCTGACCAGGGCCACCCGCCGCGCCGTTTGAGCGCCGGAATAAAAAGAACAGACCGCCGATCAACAAAACAGGGAACAGCAAGTTGCCCAAGATACCAATCAACGCACCATCGTTGCGGGGCTGATGGGAGTCGATGCTGATATCGGCTGTGCGAAGCCGCTCGACAAGCTCAGGAGCATTGCCGGGTAGGTCAACGCGCCAGCGCTGAACTCGATTGTCGATTTGAGGATCTACTGCCTCAATGATGGCCGTCCGGCCACTGTCGTAGAAGTCGACGGAGGTCACACGACCTGCATCTAAATAATCCAAAAATCGTCCGTAGGTCATGCTAGTGCTAGCAGTATTACGGCCTGTGTCGACGGGATCTGTACTACCGAACGAACCCTGCCAAAGGAAAAATCCAACCACTAGAAGGGGCAGTGTCCACAGTAGGGCAGTTCTCCAAGAAAATTTCATAACTCGGTGGCCTCTGTTAAATAAACCTTGGCCAAGTCCAGCCCAACGGGCTTCGCTCAAGAAAACCGGTGGCTTTCAAACTGGACTTGGATTAGAAAGTTCGCTCTTTCTTGACTCTAGTGTGCAGGCAAATCGCCTTGAGAAAACTGAGAGCTAAAATTTGCGAGCCGCAGGCACAGGAGTGAAGTGCAGGCGGTGCTCAGTCGGCGATGTGATGGTTCGGACGCTGCACTAACGCAAGATGTCAAAAAATCACAAGCTTTATGAGACTTGTCTTTACTAAATTTAACGTAAATTCTTAGGATGAGGCAATCGGATATTCAAAGTCAGCCGCTTTTTAGTCTAAAAAAAGAGAAAGAACGCCTAACGCAGTAAGGGTTTAGCGCATTTTTCTACTATCGGAGAATCCAGCGTGCCCTCAGACGCGCAGCACAAAAAGGAATGTAACGATAGTGCGTAGTACCGTTACATGATGGCCCTCATTCTCCCCAACTCCCGACTTCCCTAAGCGCCTACTTTCAGTCTCGACGCTTCACCATCAACTACGCATGAGCGATCGCAAGCGCCTCTGTCAACCGCTGCTTATCAAACCCCCGGCGATGCAAAATCACCCAGGACTCTGCCAGGTCAGGGCCTTGCATATCACCCATGAGGGCTGCTCTGAGCGATCGCATAATCAGTCCTTTCTTCACTCCTAGCGCCTTCGTCACCCGATTGATCACGCCCTTGGCATCGGCAGGCTCAGTTATCTCAGCACTGCCCAGCGCCTCTACAACGGCCTCCATCGCGTTAGCAACGCCGTCTTTCCCTAGCTGCTCCTTCGCCTTTTCGCTAAAAGGCAGCGTCGGCGTCGCGAAAAAATGGCCCAGTTCCACACAGTCTTTTAGCCGGGTCAGGCTAGGGCCAATCATCGCGGTAAGGGGCAGTAGCCAGTCGGCATCTGCCTGTGCATCGAAGCCATAGCCCGCCTCTTCCCAGTAGGGCATCAGCATCGGCAGCAGCGCCTCAGCAGGCTTCTCATGCAAATATTGGCTATTGATCCAGTCGAGCTTGTCCCAGTCAAACTTTGCACCCGCTTTGTTGACCCGGTCAAAGCTAAACAGCTTTGCTGCCTCCTCTAGGGTAAATAGCTCCTGCGCATCCGGCGCAGACCAGCCCAGCAGCGTCATATAGTTCGCCAAAGCCTCAGCGGTAAAGCCCAGCGCCTGAAAGTCACCCACCGAGGTTACCCCGTCTCGCTTCGACAGCTTGGCTCCCTGCTCATTCAAAATCAGCGGTGTATGGGCAAATTCAGGCACCTGCATTCCCATCGCCTCGTATAGCAATATCTGCTTTGGCGTATTGCCTACATGGTCTTCCCCGCGAATCACATGGGTAATAGCCATGTCCGCATCGTCTACCACCACCACAAAGTTATACAAGGGCTGGCCCACATCATCGCCCGACGAAGCCCGCGCAATCACCATGTCACCACCTAGGTCGCGGCCCTTCCAGCTCACCGGCCCGCGCACCAAGTCATTCCATTGAATCTCGCGCTCATCGTCAATCTTGAAGCGGATCACCGCCGGGCGACCCTCTGCTTCAAAGGCCGCAATTTGCTCCGGCGTCAGATGACGATGCTGATTGTTGTATCTTGGCGCCTGTTTTTTAGCCTTCTGAGCGTCTCGCATAGCATCTAACTCTTCTGGCGTCTCGTAGGCGCGGTAGGCCAGCCCTTTGTCCAAGAGCGATTGCACCTGCTCGCGATACATCTCCAACCGCTCAGACTGAAAGAAAGGGCCTTCATCCCAGTTCATGCCCAACCACTTGAGCCCTTCAATAATGTTCTCCGTATATTCAGGCTTTGATCGCTCAAGGTCAGTATCTTCTATCCGCAGCAAAAACTCACCGCCCTGATTGCGGGCAAACAGCCAGTTGAAAACCGCCGTGCGGGCAGTGCCAATGTGAAGGTTGCCGGTGGGGCTAGGCGCAATGCGAACGCGAACTGACATAGGACTTATCTATCGAACGAACAACGGAAAAAATAGCGGAATGAAAAGCGGAGCAGCATTCATTGTAGCGAGGTACGGAGACGAATTTAGCTGGGTACATCAAATACAGTTTGACGTTCATCTAATGGTTCAGCCGAACGCCAGAAGACCGCAAGAAACACACACTATCGGCATAGATTAGCCCTACAGTATCTAATTGCGCTGCTATTTACGCGCACAATCGCTATGCTCAAGAGAGTTGAGCTTTAGGCCGTGAGTTCTTGATACCTGCTTTGCCCTAGCGACCCATTTTCGTCCCATGCAATCTCTCCTCACGTCACTGTCCAGGTTTCTGCCAAGGTTTTTACAGCGCTTCTTCCCTTTCAAATCCCGTAATCAGCGTCGGTCGCGATCGCAGCAAACGGCCCGCCCAGCCGCGACGACCAACACCGCCAGGCAGACTGACAGGCAGCAACTTGACCAGTCGTCTTCCTCTGCAGTAGAGGCCCCAGAAAATACAGCAGCAGCTCGCCCCGTCTCAGCAGAACTCCGGCAACTGGTTTACCAGGCAACCTGCAAGATGGATAAGCCAAGGGTGCACGCCGGGCAGTTTGGCTCACTGCTCAGGCAGCAAGACGCTTCTTTTTCCTACGAAAAATACGACTTTACTAAGCTGATATATCTGCTAGAAGCGGTGCCAGATTTGGTTGCGCTAGAACGAGTAGATAACCCTGGTGCAGCGCCTGCCTACTACGTTCAGCCAGTGGTAAACATTCACCAACTGCTGACTAACACGCTAGAAAGCTTTGATAGTCCAGATGGCTGGGTGCATATTGAAAGCGTTGAAGCAGCGATCGCCCGACAGCTACCGTCTTTTTCACCCCAGACCTACGGCTTTGGCCAAATTCGATCTTTTTTGTCGAGTCGCTCCGACCTCATCGAATTCAAACCAGACAGCATTAACTACCTTCGTCTCAAGCAGGCCAGAGAGGTTTTCAGAGCTAGGCCCACCTCTCGCCGCAACGGCCCTCGACCCGTGATCAAGCCAGCTGTACAACGGCCCGTCCTCCAGAAGCCTGCCATACAGAAGGTGGGTACCACCGGAGAAAGACAACCCCGCGCGGCAGGGGTAGGCGCTGCCGGTGCCATCATTCATCTCTCTAGGTTTGCGGGCTTCTCTCCTGAAATCCTCAATCAAAAGGTCAGTCAGCTAGCGGCGATCGCCCTTCCCGAACGCTGGTACTTTGGTCCCCAGCCCCCCGACAACTTCGCCTACCCCATCCTCAAAAGCTACCTGCGCTACACCTTCATTCGCCTACAGTACGAACGCAAGGTACTCACTAGCCCCCGCAGCCAAAGCCGCGCATTTAACACCGGCCTCCTCGACCGACTGCTGCGACCAATCTACGCCCTGCTCACCCCTACACAAATAGCTAGCCAGCCCTGGGACCTGCTCTTTTGCATTCCCGGTGAAGGCCCAGCAGGCAAAGCCCTCGTCGCCCAGTTCACCACACTCCCCGATCCAGCCAACTATCTCAGCGACCCCAGCCGAGTCTTCTACCATCTATCTGCGGGCTCCCCAGATGTAGACTGGCAGCACATCGTCAAAGACAATATGGAGCGCCTGCCCGCGTCCTTCATTGCGCAATACGCACCAGCAGGCTTCCTCCCCCGCAATACCCAATCCCTCACCAGCCCAGAATTTCACAGCTACAAAAAAGCCTTTTCTGATGCGCTAGACGCCGACCCCCTGGCCTACCGCAACCTCGTCAATCGCCTAGAAGAGGCGCTCAGCCGCACCCTCCTCAAAACGCAAATAAACTACAAAACCGCCGTCCCCACCTACTACCCCAATATCAACAGCATCGATCTCTTGCTGCCGATCTGCCTGATCGAAGAAGACGTCGCCGACTGTGCCATCGTCACCCGCCGCTCCGACTCGGGCAAATACATCGGCCACACCATCCTCACCATGCGCCAGGCCTACAACAACGCCCGCCTCATCTGCAAACTAGACGAACACTGGCTCAGCCGCGCCATGACCCTCAGCCAAACAGACTTTGAAGAGGAAGAGGACGACTCAGAAGAATTTGAGACAACCGAAGAGAACACAGAGTCAGCGCTGAATACCTCAGCTAGCAGTCATTAATAGAGATTATTGCTTGATCAAGCACCTCATCCATTGGGCCAGAAATCTACGTTTAACGCCTGCTCAAGCGTGTAAGGACAGTCCGCTGGGAAGGTTGTAATATTCAATTCTGTCTCTTGCTCAGCAACTGTTCTAGCCCGCGCATAAACTCTATTTACGACCGTCGGCAAATAGTTTTTTAGACTAGGGCTGTCTTCAAAGATGTCTTCAATCTCAAGTCGAGCACGAGTCACTGAAACCTTCCAACTTTTAGAGCGCTTGCTAGGTTGAAATTGCCACTTTAATAGGTGCATCAGCAACACTTCTAGGTAGCTTCGCAAGGCTTTTTTGTCCTTTCTAGCCAAGTACTCAATTTCCTCAATTAAGTTGGGTAAATCCAAGTCCTCCAGGCGTTCGCTCTTAAGCGCAAGCACTTGCGCTTCTACCCAAAGGTTGAAGTCAACATCGTATAGGGATTTAAGCTTCAACATACTCGCTAACCCAGTGAACTACTGCTGTCCGGTTCTCTCTAATCCTAGCTGAATCAGCTTGTCTACGAGGTCGGGGAAGGCGATGCCGGAGGCTTCCCACATTTTGGGGTACATGCTGGTGGCGGTGAAACCCGGCATGGTGTTGATTTCGTTGATGAGGACGTCGCCTGTATCTTCGATGTAAAAGAAGTCTACGCGGGAGATGCCAGAGCCATCGACAGCTTTGAAGGCAGCGATCGCAAGCTCTTGAATGCGATCGCGCACCCTATCTGGCACCGGCGAAGGAATCAGCAGCGCCGCCCCACCATCGGTGTACTTCGTCTCATAGTCATAAAAATCCGTCGAAAACTGCGTTTCGCCCAAGACAGAAGCCCTCGGCTCGTCATTGCCCAAAATCGAGCACTCCACTTCGCGGGCCACCACACCTGCTTCCACAATTACCCGGCGGTCGTAGCTAGCCGCATTGTCTAAGGCAGCTTCCAGCTCCTGACGATTTTCGGCCTTAGAAATACCTACAGAGGATCCCAGGTTTGCAGGCTTCACAAAGCACGGATATCCCAAGGCTGCTTCTAAACTGTCACAGACTTTCGGAAAGATACAGGGATTCGAGTAAATTTCTGCCCGGGTTACGCCGCGATACTCGACCTGGGGAATGCCCGCTTGGGCAAACGCACTCTTGGCAGCGAGCTTATCCATGCCCAAAGAAGAACCCAAAACACCGCAGCCCACGTAGGGCATCTCCAAGACTTCGAACAGGCCTTGAATCGTGCCATCTTCCCCGTTGGGGCCGTGAATCACCGGGAACCAAATGTCGATATTGCCAAATAACTCAGTATCTGGGAGACGCTTGATAGCAGGCGCGGGTGGCGGCAACTCGCCAATGGTGCCTTCGTCTTGCATGTCGGGCTGGCCACTTGCTAGCACCTGCTGCGCAGTCTGCCCGCCCGCCCAAGTGCCGTCCTTATGAATCAAGACGGGGACGACCTCATATTTTGTCGCGTTCTCTCCGGTGCGGAGGCCTTGTGCGATCGCACCTGCCGAGCGAATCGAAACTTCATGCTCTCCCGAACGTCCGCCAAACAGCAATCCCACCCGCATAGCCATGGTGCCAAATCCTTTCACATGCTTTCGGGCTAGCCTATCACGGGTAAGCAGTCAGCAGACTTGGCAGCTACAGGCTTGGGCCAAAAGCAAAAAAAAACGCTTGAGATTCATCTGTAAAAGTGAATCTAAGCGTTTTGTCAGGGTGCATCTACCACCTATTACTTCTCAAGTCGCCTCTGCCATCCGGGCAAAAAATTCTAAGCAGCCAAAATTCGTCGGTTTTCAATTCGTCGTCTCAGGCATCGTCTCAGGCAGCTGAATGTAAAAACTGTCTTTGAGTCCTTGGGCTGTCAGCCTTTTCAGGTCATAATGACCCGAATCGTCAATCCAAGAATCGTCAATCCAATGGTGGCACTGTGAAATATTTCTTTCTATCGGAGAGCTGGACGACGGGCAGAATTTGGGAATTTGGCGGGCTGTGGAACGAGCTTGCTTGGAACCGTCCTGCCTACGTCGAACGGCAACCGCTTTACATTCGAGAAAACGGCGACAATCTGTGGCTCTACAAAGCGGAAGAAGCCATCTTAATGATCGAGGTAAAGCCAAGAGCGATCGCAGACCCCACCATTGGTCAAGTCGTTCTCAAGCGGCTGCTCAGCGCCGAGCAAGTAGTAGAGCGCCTCTGCCAAGAAGAGATCTTTCATCCACCGGCCCACCACTCAGACTCCACTGACCCAGAGGCTTCAGAGCCCCCGAGCGCTGACAGCCTCAACCAAGAACCCTGGGCAACCAAACAGCTCGCCCCCCAAAATCAGCTGGCGCGGCTGGTTCACCAGCTCACCCCCTTCCTGCGCTCGGGTCGCTTTCGCCCCAAGGCCACCGTCAGATAACGCACTACGGCAAATAAGGCCCCGAAATATTACTCACGGCCCGCTCCATAGCTACTAGCGCTTGGTTGTAGCCCAAGATTGCAGAGACATTGTTGGCTTCTGCCTGGGTTAGCTCGCTCTGGGCAGTTAGCACGTCTAGCTGCGTACCGACGCCAGCCTGCAGACGCAAATTGGCCAGTTCGAGCGCTTCTTCGGCCTGGGCGACCGCAACTTCAGAGGTCGCGATATTTTCCTGGTTAGACTGCAGGTTAAAGAAGGCTTCCTCTACGTCAAAGCGAATTTGGTCGAGGTTCTCGCTAAACTCCTCTTCAGCAATCAAGCCGCCAATTTCCTGACTTCTAGCACCCGCCCGAGCGGCCCCCCCGTCGTACAGCGTCATATTAAACTGAGCGCCAAACGTCACGCTGTTCGAAGAATCATCTTCAAAGGCAGTCGACCCCTCTAAGATCTCCTGGTTGCTGTAACGGGCAAACAAGCTGACCTGGGGCCTAATCGCAGAGATGGCAAGCCGCCGCTGTTGCTCGCTGATTTCGGCCTGCAGCAGCGATTGCTCCAGCTCACCCCGATTTTGAAAGGCCAGCAGAATGCTATCTTCGAGGGTTAGGGGCCAGTTCTCAGCGACCGCAACTGGGGTTGTCGAGAGCCCTGTAGTGGGGGGCAGATTCAGTAGACGAGAAATATCACGCCGGGCAATTCGCTGATTACCCTGCGACTGGATTAGGGCTTGGCGAGCATTGGCAAACTGCACTTCGGCCCGTAGGGTATCGAACCGGGTGCCCACGCCCACTTCCTGACGCAGCTGAGAGTCTCGCAGGTTGCGAGCCGCCTCATCCAAAAAAGACTGATTAATTCTGATTTGTTCGCCTGCATCCTGCAGGGCGTAGTAGGCCGTGGCCGTGGCCAGGCGAATTTCCTCCTGCTGCGTTTCGACCGTCAGCGCGCTCACTTCCTGCTGTAGCTCAGCAGTCCGAATAGACGCGGACCGGCTGCCGCCTGTAAACAGATCGTAGCTGAGCTGCACAGAGCCATCAAGCACCGTACGTGAGCCGTCGTTTTGCGTATTGGTAATGCCCGCATCTGTCGTGACAGATGGCTTGAGTGCCGCGCGGGCCTGCGCTAGGTTCGCATTCGCTTGCTCTAGCGATAGCAGTGACGCCTGTAGCACCTGACTGTTTTGATAGGCCAGCTCAATAGCCTGCTCCAGCGTCACCACTGGGTTTCGCTCTACTTCCACATCCTCAGGCGAGGTCGGAAAGCTCAGCGGATTGGGGTCGGCAAATAAAATATCTGGCAGCTGATCAATTTCTGTCGTCTCTGCGGCGGGTTCAGGAGTAGTGGGCTCTAGCTCCGGTGCGGGCTCGGCATCCGGTTCGGGAACGGTGTCAGGCTCAGGGGCAGCATCGGGGTCAGCAGGCGGCTCATCCGCTTCGGGCTCTACCTCTTCTAGCGTGGGCAAATCTTCTTCTGCTTGAGCGATCGCTCGACCCGCTTCTTCTGCTTGCGCATCTTCCGCTATCCACTCTCGCAAGTCTTCCAGCGTCAACGTTGCAGACTCAGGCGTTTGTACAAAGCGCTCTGGAACTGGCGCCGCCTGATTCTCAGCAGGGGCGTCAACGACCTCTACATCAACGGTATCTGCCGCGATCAAAG
>JBCBFY010000093.1:0-20348 GCA_038527325.1 Cyanobacteria bacterium J06614_10 | reverse complement strand
GGGAGGCGCTAGCGCAGGATCTAGCACTGAAGGAATAGAAATCAACACTAGATTCTGGGGTGCATCGATACCCTTCTCCCAGTCGTTCACCACAATGTAGTGACAGGCTAGGTCCGGCGGTAAGCCGCCTGCTTCTATGCCCAAATGCAAATGCATAAAGCTATGGCAAGGCGGCATGTTCTGCTTTTTATGCACAAAGCTTTGGGGTAAAACGCCTGGGGGAATGAGTGATAGCGTATCCCAGATAGAGGCATTAGAAACAACCGCGATCGCAGCTTGAATACTCTCACCATTGCGCAACCTCACCCCCGTTGCCCGCCCGGCTTTGCTGTTGATTTGGGTGACATGTGCGCCCGTCTTGACCGCACCGCCGTGCTTAGTGATGCCTCGGACCAACACTTCTACCAGTGCCGCTGAACCGCCCATGGGGTAGTCGAGCTGTACGCCCGGGCGATACCAGTCGGCAAACATAAAGGCGACTTCGGCTGTGCTAGTGCCGCTAGCGGGCAGGCCAGAGAGTAGAAAACACAGCATATCGAGCCAGTTGCGGATAAAGCGATCGCTGATCACACTATCCATCACCCGGCTAAACGGACCCGTCAGCTTCACCGTGTTTGCGGTGTGCCGTAGCAGCTGTGGCACAAAGGGTGCTGCCGTTCGCAGCGCGCCCCAGTCGAAGCGGACAGCCGCCGTAGGCAATGCCACAGCGGCACTTGCCAACGGCTTCATTACCCGCTGCAGCTCGCGCCATTCTTGAACGGCGGTGGGACCTCGCAGCTCTGAGAGCACATCACAAAATTGGTCGGCCCCGACCGTGGTGCTGAAGTCGCCTTCCGGGAGGCGGCATCCCCAAGTGTCGTAGTTCGCCCAGGCGAGGTCTTCGCCGATGACGTCGAGCACTTGGCGCAGCGGATTGGGGGAGGGGCTGTAGGACAGGCCAGAATAGAGAGAAGGGCCAGAATCGAAGTGGTGACCTTCACGCACAAAGCCATGGGCCGCGCCACCAACTAGGGTATGGCTTTCGCACACGATAACCTTGAGACCGTAGTGCGCCAGTAGCGCCGCACAGCAAAGCCCCCCTATGCCGCTCCCAATGACAACAACATCGGTTTTTTCTGTGGCCATTTTGTTTTCTTTAGTCTTACTTATTCAAAGGCGGCAGCTCACGATCCGAGCTTGGCCAGTTTCTCTTCTTCTTTGGCACGAAAGCCCACCATGACAGCCTCGCCCTCTTTTTCAAACAGGGGCCGCTTGAGCAACATTGCATCACCGGCAAATGCCTCTGTCCACTGAGCATCGCTCCATTCTTTTTTCTCTTCGCCCAGCGCCCGATAAGACAGGCCAGAGGTATTTCGCATTGGCCGAGCCGTGAGCGCAGACACCCACTTTTTTATCTGCGCTTTGGTGGGCGGCTGCTCTTTGGTATTGATAAATTCGTAGGCGATGTTGTTCTCTTCTAGCCAGGCCATTGCCTTCTTGCAGGTGCCACAGTTGGGAATGCCGTAAACGTTTAGACTCATGACCTTGAAGTTGCGAAAAGTAATCGAAGCAGTGAACAGAAGGACAAACAGAAGACAGCTAAATCGTAGCGCTTTTTGTGCTTTCTACTGCTGGCTATCTTCTACCGGTGTTTGTTCTATTGGAGTTTCTCCTGTCGTTTCTCCCGGGGCGACAGCGGGGGGAACCAGCATCTCGGCTGTCAGCGTCTCGACAAAGTACAGCGGCGATGATGGCTGGCCTGCCCGCACGATGGAAGCTTCTATGAGCGCGTCCTGATAAACCGGGTCTTGGTCGACTTCAGCTTGAACAAAGCCTAAGCTCAAAGACTTGAGATAGTCGTTGACGATGGGAAGGTCGGCACTGACCAAGCCATTGCTACCCGGCGCAGTGTCTAAGCCAGGTTCTGCAATCTCCTCGTAGAGATGGGAGCCTTCTTCAATCAGCGCCAGATAATGATCAATAGCGTCACCACTTGCACCCTCTCCAGATTCCACCTTGGGTTGATTGAGCCAGGTGAAGGGCTGAATTTGCTCTAGGAGGGCGGGGGCGATGGGGTCGTTGCCGCCGGATACTAGCAGGCTAGGAATGGCGAGCTGTGAGAAGCCTGCTTCGCCAAATAGGCTACTGCCAATAGGGTTGAGGGCCATAACCGCGTCGATGCGCTCATCTCGATAGTTCGTAGAAAACTGGTCGGGGGCGAGTAGGGCCGTGCATTGCAACAGCATGGAGGGATTGGCGCCGTTGAAGATGAAATCTTCAGAGTCGCAGTTGGCCTGTAGCGTTTCGAGGTTGAGCTGAGCGCCCGAAACGGCTAGGGCGGTGTAGCCACCAAACGAGTGACCAATGATGCCTACGCGGGAGAGATCGAAGCGACCAGCAAAGGGGCCATTGCCTTCGTTTAGCCGGGTTAGCTCATCTAGCAAAAAGGAGATATCACGGGGGCGATCGCTAAACTCTAGCGGTTCTGCAATCTCGCGCTCCCTACCCCGTAGCAAAGCATTAAGCTGGGTCCGGTTGCTGCCTGGATGATCTAGCGCGACGACAGCATAGCCGTGGCTAGCCAAGTGCTCTGACATCGGGATGAATCCCTTGCGATCGCCTGCTAATCCGTGAGAAATCAGCACAACCGCAGCAGCGGGTGCATCGGCGGGCAAATACACATCGGTTGGAATTTCGCGATCGCGCTCAGTGTCAACAACCGTCAGGGTTTGCGTGGTCACTGCGTAAGGGCCGGGCTGGGCAAGGGCATCTATGGGCGGTACGGCTGCGCTGAGGAGGTTGGAAGGGGCGCTTTGGGCCTGAATGGCGGCGATCGCATTGTCTGTATCTTCTATCAGGCCAGTCACCGAATTAACCAGGCGAAAAGCTCGCTGGGAATCGATCCGCACCGCGCCTGTGGGAAACTTCTCAAGCGCACCGAGCAGCGTAAATCCCCCCGGCTCGGCAGCTGCCAATACCAGCGCACTCCTTAGCGCCTTACCTCCCCGCCGACGACCCTGCGTCTGAATCACTTGCCCAGCAGACCGCAAAATATTGGTGCCGATAGCAGAGTGTAAAAACTGAGACATCTGCACGGGGTCAATATCTCTGCGCAACTGCAGAGCCTGACGAAACTGGGTCTGCTGCTCTTCATTTAGAAATCTAAAATACGGCGCTAGCTCATCCCCCACTTCCCCCGTTTCTGCGTAGGTTCTCAGCGTGTCTAGGCTACTCGAAATTTCTACAATGCCATAGGTCAAAATCACCCTTTCTGCCGCCGCCACCGGCGTTGACAGCAGAAAGGGCAGTCCGCCCCCGAGGCAAATTCCGCCAAAATAGCTCAGCGCACGCCGCCAGTGGAAACGTTTAGCGCGTGCCTCAGCACGGTGCATGAAAGAAATCATCTAGCGCCTCCCAGGCAACCAACCAACAGCTCACTAAACCGATCAGTTTAGTTCAGTGTCATTCTATCGAACGATACTGCTTTTATCGGCCTGATTTCAGTCAGAATGCTGGCTTGATTATGTCTTTATAAAGTGCAGCTCAAAAGGCTCAAACCTGAAGGCTCACTGGGCGCACACCTTCGCGCAATCCTTTCTGCTCGTGCAGCCAAATGTTTTGCGCGAACTGAAACCGACCGAACAGGGATGCGATCGCCTTAAACCCCTGATAGGGCAATCCAGCCTGAGAAATAAAAGCTACCTTCCGCCACTCTGCCAGCTGCATTTTCTGCACGGCCTCTACTTCCGGCTGCCGCTCTGCCTGAATAGCGCTGAAAATATCAGTGGGCATAGGGCCATTGACGCCGCCTTCCGCTGACTGCTCAACCGATTTGACGAAGTGATTAGTCACGACAATCGCATCCCGCAGCGCCATGTTGATACCTTGCGCCCGGTTCGGTGCCATCGGATGCGCCGCATCGCCAATGAGCAAAAGCCCTGGCACGCTCCACTGCTCGCAGCACCCCACACGCACATCTAAAAAAATAGGCCCTTCTAGCGCGTCAGACTGCTGCCGAAAGTGCTGCGCTAGATCGGGTGGCAGTGCCTGAGCAAAGGCCTCGATCCAGTCTTTTGCTGAGCTGGCTTTGTTGAGTGGCGGCTGGGAGTCGCTCTTCTCCACAATCCAACCCAGCTGCAGCCGGTCATCCCACGAAGGATAAAAGGCAAACTGCCGGTCTGGCTGCAAGCAAGCAACAAAGGGAGTTTCGTGCTTTAGGTGCAGCGGGGCAGATAACTTGAACCAGAGCACATCGAACTGAGCCGGGGAAGCCTCTATGGCTAGCCCGGCCAGCTTTCGCAATCGTGAGTAGCGGCCATCGGCAGCAATCACCGCATCTGCCAAAATCTCTCTTACCTGTCCGCTGTGCTTATCCTTTATCTGCAGACCGGTAATCGCACCATTGGTCGCTCCGTCTGCTTGGTTGCGCAGCAGTTCAACCACCTGACAGCCGGGATGAAATGCAAAGTTTGGGGACTGCTGCGCCTTTTGCACCATCGCCTCAAGTAGGGCGGTCTGGTTAAAAATTTGAGTCGCCAGCCCTTCTTCCACTGGCTCAACCACACGCATGCGCCGCCGCCCACCCACATAAAAATCCCAGGCATCTAGCTGGCGGGAAGGAATCGAATCGAAAGTTTCTTTGAGCCCCATTTGATGCAGCGCAGCCAGGCCAGACGGCATTAACCCCTCGCCCCGAAAAGCCCGGTCAAAGGTTGATTCTTGTTCTACCAGCGTTATCTCAAAGCCACGCTGAGCTAGCAAAAGTGCCGTAGCGACACCGGCTGGCCCGGCACCTGCGATCGCAATATGTTTCATAGTCGATTCAGCCATAAGCCAAACGGTTACGGAGAGCCACGCGCTGGTGTGATCGGACAGGCCCTGCTTATATGATGTAAGCAAACGGACCTCATAATGCAGAGATTAAATAGAACTGGCCCGAAGCAAAATCCCCTCTGGAGGGGTGGCCGGAGCGTAGCGGAGGTCGGGGTGGGTCCAGCCGCTGACGCTACTTTCCGACCCACCCCGTCGCTACGCGCCACCCCTCCAGAGGGGATCTAATCCCGGCGGTGTCCTTATTAATCACCGCAGCAATCTCTATTCTACGCAATATCAAAATTCATATCGATCTCTAGAACAGACCTGGCCAGATTCAATCGAGCTGAAATTTCACTCCGTACCCAAGACAACAACAAACCCATAAGGGTGACGCCTAAACAAAACAGAGCCTGCAAACAATACAAACAATATAGGAGATAATTCACATGGCCATCAGCAAGGCACAAATTCGGAAATGGCACCGTAGCATCGCCCCTATCATGGTGCTCCCCTTGATCCTAACGGCGATTACCGGCACGACCTTTCAGCTCGCGGTCAACAGTGGCAAAGCCGCCGACTTTTTTTGGCTATTACAAATTCATAAGGGGCACTATGGCCCCGTTAATTTGTCGTTTATTTACCCTTTCTTAAACGGAATTGGGCTACTGGTGCTAGTGTTTACTGGGCTGACCATGTGGCTACAAACCCGTCGGCCTAAGAAAAAAGCTCAGAGCCAAGGCTCAGCCGATTAAACCCTTTACCGCTTTTGTCTCCCGACTGAAGCGCACAGCAACGTCTACTCCTAGAGGCTACGCCATGTCTGCCAATGCTGCTCTCCCTTCAGCTACCCCGAAAGAGATTCTGGCGGCCATGCTGCCGTTTCTAAAAGTTGCAGCTACCTACGCTCAGCAAATTCAGCACCGCATTGCCACCCATCCCGACAAGTACGATGGCGACAATCTCTTTGCCAATGCGCTGACCGACGCGGACCTCTCCATTCAGACGTTTATTGAAGTGACGCTGCTCGCCAAATTTCCCAACGTACGATTCTACGGGGAGGAATACGAGAAAACTTACAACACCAAATACTTTCGAGCGATTGACTTGGGTCCGCAAGACGACTTTCTAGTAACCCTCGACCCGATTGATGGAACGCGTTACTACAAAGATGGCCATCCCAACTATTTGGTGATGATGACGATTATCAATGCGGATGGGTTTGAGGCTGCGATCGCACTTCGCCCTGCCGATGACTGCTACTACTACAGCCTGCGCGGGCAAGGCACCTTTATCGGCACCCTGGCCGACAGCCTAGACGAGTGCAAGCCGCTAAAAATAGAAGACCCAGGCAACAAAGTGGTATTGGGTACTGCGCTGAGTCCGCTAGCGCCTGTAGTGCGATCGCACTTCCCCGTGGTCGATCTCAAAACAGAATATTCTGCCGAGACACCCATCCCACCTATCAACGGTCTCTTTACTGGCGAGGTCGCAGGCGTTATTTTAGCCAGCGCCCAGTTTATCGATACCGCAGCCCTCGCCTGGATGGCCTCAGAAATGGGCTACTGCCTCACCACCTACGATGGCAAGCCGCTCCCACCCCCTTCTGCCTGCGAGGGCTACCGACAAAAAGAGATCATTGTTTCTGCCTCAGACACCATGCAGAAAAAACTCATCGAGATTATGCAATCTGCAACAAAGTGAGCCAGTCAGCAGGCATCTGTTTATTTGCTCATCCGGAGCACTCACAGGGCTCATCATAGTGACGGCTATTTGGCTGATGGGTTTTAAGGGATTCCCGTAGCTTGTAAAAATGGTGCAGAAGTCGCCAGACAAAGAGAATCGTCACCGACACAATCGCCATTGACTGCCCTAGCCACAGTCCAACAGGACCCATGCTAAACACAAACACAAATAGATAGCTGCTACCGAGCCCAATACCCCAATAGCCAAGAATATTTAACATCATTGGCACTCGCGTATCTTGCAAGCCTTGTAGGGCGCCGTATACCGCTTTTTGAATGCCGTCTAGTATTTGAGCGATCGCAGCAATCGTCAGCAGCGGCATCGCCATCGCTACAATCTCTCTATTCTCAGGACGATTCACATCCAAATAGAGACCAATCACCTGCCTGGGAAAATATAAGAACAACGCCGATATACCTATCATCAGCACCAGCGTCACACTCACACTGACCCCAGTCGCCCGCACAATGCCCTGCCGGTGACGGCGACCAAGCCACTGCCCTACACGCACCGTCGTCGCAAACGAAATGCCCAGCGGCACCATAAATGCAACAACAATGGTCTGAAGCACAAGCTGATGTGCCGCTAAGGCAGCCGTGCCCAACCAGCCCATCCAAAACGTAATAACCATAAAAAAGCCCGACTCTAGCCCAGAAAACAAACCAATCGGCACCCCTACCCAAGCCAACTGCTTAAGCACGCCAGGCCGCACGCGATGCAGTGATTGAAAAAAGGCATAGGACCGCAGCGACGGATGCCACGCCACGTAGGCAGCCAACGCGAAAAACATCCCCCACCAAGCGAGCACAGTTGCCAGAGCTAGCCCTTGTAACCCTAGCTCTGGCAAGCCCCATTTACCAAAACCCAGCGCATAGTTACCCGCAATATTGAAAGCAGTACCGATGCCAATAATCACCATAACTGGACGGGCGACAGACAGCGCGGAGACCGTAGCTCGCAGCGCCGCAAACGCTGTGACAGGCAACAAACTCCACAAAACCGTATTGAGGTAGCGACTAGCCAACCTAGCAATCTGCGCATCCTGACCGGTGCTCACCAAAATATCGCCCGAATGCCCCATCACAATCATCAGCGGAATCGACACCAGCAGCGACAGCCATAGCCCCTGACGGACAAACTGTTGAATGCGCCGCGTTTGGCCCGCCCCAAACGCTTCAGCCACGAGCGGACTCACACCCATCACAGCGCCCGTCACCGTCGTCATCACGGCCAAGAAAATAATCGCCGCAAGCCCGCCCGCCGCTAATGATTCTGGCCCCATCCGGCCCATCATAATCGTGTCGGCAAAGCCAGTAGCAGACTGGGTTACCTGAGCAGCCGCCAGGGGAGTAGCTAGTTTGAAAAATTCTCTAAGTTCGCTGCGGAGCGAACCAGTTGGTTGAACAGCAATTGTCATCGTTTTATTTGAGTAGTGTTTTTGAAGCGCTATTTAGCAGCAAAAAAGACTGAGCCAGTGGTGAACAAAATACTCGCAGCTAAGTGAAGAACAGAAGATAAAGAAACACCTTGCAGGTTCTCCAAAATGCCATCTACAACAAACATGAGTGACCCAGTAACAAATAGCCAATTGGCGAGTGACTCACGGTGGAGCGAGGGAAAAAAGGTGAGACAACGCAGGTGCAACCCTATCTCCTTTTGATTGCTATCTGAACACAGAAGGTGCGTCACGAATTTTTACCTATCGACTACAATCAAAAGGTAAACAACTGTAACGGGTTTGCCTGTCAAAACCGTGCGGGTTTGTCAAAATCCTGCTGCCAAATTCTGGCTTGTGCCCAAGACCCAGCTATGACTGAGCTGCCATCTTCGACGCCGGTAGAGCCCTCACCTATTTTGACCAGTCAGCCACTGGGCTGGGACCCTCTGCTGGTAGAGGAGTATCAGCTACCGCCAGCGCAAGTTGATATGGATGGTGGCTCTCTAGGGCATTCCATCGCGCTGTGCCTATCACCTCAGCCCTATCGCATTCATCAGGCCGTCGGTAGACGCCGCTACACAGGGCTTTACTCCAAAGGAGACATTTCTATTACGCCTCTGCATGTGCCAGCCTCTTACCGGGCCGAGGGAGACGATCACTATTTGAACATTCAGCTGCCGACGACGTTTCTTGAAACGGTTGCAGAGCAGGCAGCTGAGCTAGATATCCGGCGTTTAGAGCTGATCACTGAGTTTCGGACTCGCGATGCGCAGCTTGAGCAAACCATCATGATGCTGCGATCTGAACTGCACAAGGGCGGCGGCTGGGTGGGTCAGCTGTATGTAGAGTCGCTGGCTAATGTGCTAGCGGTGCATTTGCTGCGTCAGTATTCGGCAGGGCGATCGCACCTCATCCAAGAATATTCTGGTGGCTTGGGCGATCGCCGTCTCTTGCAAGTATCAGACTATATTCAAGCGAACCTAGATAGGTCTATCAAGTTAGCAGATCTGGCCACCGTGGCGGGCATGAGCCAGTATCACTTCAGCCGTCTGTTCAGATGCTCTACCGGGCGATCGCCCCATCAATATGTAACCCAGCAACGAGTCGAAAGAGCAAAACATCTCCTGGTCGGTTCGCAACGACCACTTTCAGAGATTGCACTCGCGTGTGGATTCAACAGTCAGAGTCACTTTGGCAAGTCTTTTCGAGAACTGGTCGGAACGACACCAGGAAGGTTTCGCAAGCAACAGTAGGTCTGTTGCTTGCATATCCGACCGACGAACAGCGGAACAGAAGAAACGTCGTGTTAACCTTCGCCGCCTTCGCCACCTTCGCCGCCTTCGCCACCTTCGCCGCCTTCAGCAGGTGCCTCTACGGGCTCTTCTATCGGCTCTTCTACAGGAACCTCATCTCCTTCAATGGCTTCACCACCTTCAGGTGCAGGGCCACCACAGGCGGTTGCCAAAGTTGCCACAAGTCCCAGAGAAAGAAAGAGTTCTGTTACCTTTAGGTTCTTTTTCATGATGCTATTACCGAAAACGAATCGTATTAATTGAATAGTCTACAACTGATAACATCTAATATCAATAGCGCCTAGTCAGTGAACGCAGAATCTCAAGCGTAAAATCTTTTCGCTTTTATACCCCAGCGGGTGTCAAAAAGTAGATGTAATAAGGCTTTTCAAACGCTAACCACCTTTGGGAGCGCCCTTCATCTCTTCAATTTCGAGCAGGCTAACCATCGTACTGGCCACTGGAATTGAGAGAAATATTCCCAACACACCCGCGATCCGAGCGCCGACAATCAGGGCAAAAAACATGACTACTGGATTAATATTCAACGAGTCTCGCATGATTCGAGGGAGCAGCAGGTTTTCCTCTACCTGTTGCAAAAGCACGCAGATAACCGCAGACTGAAACGCCAACAAGATACTTTGCGACAGCAAGAACAACGTAACCAAACCTACACCCAACGTTGCGCCAATCCCAGGAATGAGATCAAAGACGCCCGCGATAACGGCTAGGGTTAGCGCGTAAGGCACATTGAAAACGAGAAAAACTAGGAACGTAGACACCCCAAAGAAAATCGATAGCAGCAACCGTCCCCAGAAAAACCCTAAAAGACTCTCTTGTACAGTTTCTGTCACTCGCAGGCGTTGACCAGGCGGTAGCAGTCGAATAAACAGTCGCCATAGCCTCGCCCCGTCAGACATCATAAACAGCGTCACGACCGCCACCAAAATGGCATGCAGAAAGTTGGTGAGTAGCGCTTGTAAGACGCCGATGCCAGCGCCTAGCAAGGCTACCGTCTGGTCGCGTAGCTGCGCCCCAAGCGACTGCAAGTCCACTGGCAGGTCCCAGCGTTGTAAGGTGCGTTCGAGGGCTTCTACGCGGGGGGTCAGCGAGGTTAAAAAATCGGTGAGATTGTCGATGAGGGGCTGCCCTTGGGAGAGCACGGCGAGGCCAATGGTGATGACAAGGCCGCCAATGACGGTGAGGGCGACGGTAAAGACAACAACAACAGCGACATTGTGGGAGACAAACCGCCCTAGCCAGCGGACAGGATAGCTCAGCAAAAAGGCCAAGATCGCCGAGGAGGTAAAAATGACCACCACAATCTCGAAATAGTTCAACAGCTCGATTGCAGCCCACCCGCAGGCAAACAGCAACAGATATCGCACGAGCGAAGAAGTGTTGAGATATCGCCAGAGTGGATGGTCTTCCATAGACGGCTAGTCGGCCTGAGGGACAGAGCGTGAGTCGGTCTTTGAGTCTGGTTGGGGCTCTTGTACTAAGACGTAGGGCTGCACGATCAGCGAGGTGAAGCGCTTGTTTTGGCTGCTCCAGGTCACTAGCTGGTCGGCATCGGGCTTGACAATCAGCTGCTCGGTAATCCAGCGCTGTACGGCTTGGGTATTGTTGGAGGCGATCGCAACCCCCACATCCGCTAAGTCCAGCTGCTCATTCACTACCACCACAGCATCTCTTTGCACATGGGGCTTCAGCCATTCCCACTGAACCGGTCCCATCATGTCTATCAGCTCCGCTCGCAAATCCCCTGCCATAGCTAACTTCCTGCGTCTCCTGTACTTGTCTTAGTTTCGTGTTGCACCAGCATTTTACCGCGACGCTGCGGGCGAGCTATGGTTTACACACTAGCGGCCTAGCTCATGCAGGGCATGAATCTCATCGGTGCAGCGCTGCGTGACTGCCCGTAGCTCATCTTTATCTTTCGTGATTGGCGGCGGAATTACCTCACCGATTCGGATGGTCACGGGCACCGGCCTCGGTAGCGCGCCTCCTTTCTTGAGTATTTTCTCCGTTCCCCACAAGCTTACGGGCAGCAGCGGCACCTGAGCCTTCGCCGCAATCAGCGCAGCTCCCAGCTTAGGGTTAGGAATGCGGCCATCCGGTGTTCGCACACCCTGCAAAAAAATGCCAACAGCCCAGCCTTTTTCAAGCTGTGTCATCGCCTCGCGTAGCGCACTCCGATCAGCGGCCCCTCGCTTCACCGGGTACGCCCCATAAGCCCGAATCGCAGGTGCCAGCACCGGCACCCGAAACAATGATTCCTTCGCCATAAAAGACACCGGCCTGCGCACACAGTTTGACAGCAGCGGCGGATCAAAGTTACTCGCGTGGTTGGCAACTACGATTAGAGGCCCAGACATTGGCACCTTTTTCGCCCCGTAAATGCGCCCGCGCAAATAGCCATGCAGCACCGGACTCACCACAGACCACTTAAAGAGATGGTACAGCGCTAGGCTAATGAAAGGTTCACGATCTTGGGCCATTGTTCTTCTCGGGTCGGCACGCCTACATCAGCCGTTCACAGCTTCCACCGTAGGCACATTTTTCAGCGATAGCCCCTTACAGGTCCGCTTGATCAAGCCGGTGAGTACTTTGCCCGGGCCAATTTCTACAACAGACTCGATTCCCTGTTCGGGCAGGCTCAGAGAAATCTCTCGCCAGCGAACAGAACCGGTCATCTGCCTTGTGAGGCGAGCCTTTAGAGTAGCCGCATCCGTGGCCGGAGCGGGCTCCACGTTAGACATAACAGGAATCGAAGCGTCGTTAAAGGTGACTTCTGCTAAAACAGATTCGAAGGCTTTTGAGGCGTCGGCCATGAGGGGAGAGTGAAACGCGCCGCTGACGTTGAGCTTGACTGCGCGCTTGGTTTTTACACCGGCAACCACAGCGTCTACCGCTTCGGGCGTACCAGAAATGACCACCTGACTCGCGTTGTTGTCATTGGCGAGCACTACGCCTTCAGTCTCTTCTATTTTGGCATCTAGTTCGTCGCGCTTAAAGCCCATGAGCGCTGCCATGGCCCCTTCTGACGCCTGAGACATCAGGTCTGCGCGGCGCTTCACTAGCCGTAGCCCTGAGGCAAAGTCGAACACGCCTGCGACGTAGAGGGCCGAGTACTCTCCCAGACTATGGCCTGCAACAACATCGGGTTTTTCACCTTTTTCGATCAACAAATCGGCGAGGGCGCACTCTACAACGTAAAGACAAGGCTGGGTGTAGCGGGTGTCGTTGAGCAGGGTTTCATCTTGGCAAATTTCGACGATTGAGCGACCCAAGATTTCTTCAGCTTCTGCGAGGGGTCCGGCGGCCACATCAGCCAGATCGGTTCCCATGCCGACAGCCTGTGCGCCTTGTCCTGGAAACACCCATGCTGTTTTTGTCATTGTTCTTTATCCTACTCTACGGGTCTTTTGTTGAAAGCTGCTTTGCATATAGCCTGTTGTTTTACCTGTTGTTTTACCTGTTGTTCTATGGGGCGGCGGAGAGACCGAAGCGCTACACAATGCCGCTTCTATGCGCCCCACTTTAGAATGGCAGCGCCCCACGACAGACCCGCACCAAATCCACATAGCGCCAAAGTGTCGCCGGATTGAATTTTGCCAGTGCGTACCCACTCATCTAGCGCGATGGGAATAGAGGCTGCGTCGGTGTTGCCATGGCGAGACATGTTGCTCACCACGCGCTCTGGCGCAATGCCCAATCGCTGAGCAGCCGCGTCTAAAATTCGCTGGTTGGCCTGGTGCAAGATTAGCCAGTCTACGTCATCGGTAGAAAGCCCAGCGTGAAAGAGAGATTTTTCGAGTACTTCGGGGACGCGCTTGACGGCGAAGCGATAGACTTCGCGGCCATTCATGGTGACGGGTGCAAACTGCCCTTTTTGTACGGTGACATCGCCTGTCAAGGGGACAGACTCACGCTGGTAGGCGGCATTCAGGCACTCATTTAGGCTGCCGTCGCTATGCATTTCAAAGCTCAGCAGGCGATCGCTCCCTACCGAGCGCTGCATCACCACCGCCCCTGCCCCGTCTCCAAACAGCACACAGGTCCGGCGATCGCGCCAATCTGTAATCCGTGACAAAATATCTGCGCCAACCACCACCACATTGCGGTAGGCCCCGGCGCGGATATATTGAGCGGCGGTCACGAGGGAAAACACAAAGCCTGAGCAAGCCGCCGTAATATCGAAGGCGACGGCTCGGCTGGCACCAATTTCATGCTGAATTTGGCAGGCAGAGCCGAAGAGATCGTCGGGTGTAGAGGTCGCCAGAATAATCAGGTCAATATCGGTAGGCTCCAGATCGGATTGAGCGATCGCACTCAAGGCTGCCGCTGCGCCCAAAGACCGAATAGACTCCTGCGCATTGGCGATATGCCGCTGCCGAATGCCCGTCCGCGTTGAAATCCACTCATCAGACGTGTCAACAATGTCTGCTAGCTGGTCATTGGTAAGCACCGTCTCAAGCTTGGCCGAGCCGCTACCGACAAAGGCAACGCCATATGTTTGCTCAGTCATGGTAGTTATTCACCCTTGGCTGTGGCTGCGACCTTTTGATACTGGCCCTTAATGCGGTCGAGCACTTTATTATCGACCGCGTCTTTTGCCAGCCGAATCGCATTAAAAATAGAAGGCGCCTTGGAGCTGCCATGGCTAATTACAGCAATACCTGCCACGCCAAGCAGCAGACCGCCGCCGTGCTCAGCGTGATCCACTCGCTGCTTAATCCGTTTGAGATTGCCCTTTAGCAGTGTGCAGCCCACTTTACCCGCGACGCCCTGGGGCAGCTCCTCACGCAAGATCTGCAAAACCGACTCACCCACCGCTTCAGCAAACTTAAGCAGCACATTACCCACAAAGCCGTCGCACACAATCACATCAAAATTGCCCGAGAGCACATCGCGCCCCTCAGCATTGCCCACAAAGTTAATTGCGGTTTGTTCACTGAGCTGCTTGTGAACCGTCACAGCCACCTCATTCCCTTTACTCTTCTCCTCGCCAATATTTAGCAGACCCACCTTAGGATCTTCATTGCCCAAGACGTAGCGAGAGTAAATGCTCCCCATAAAGGCAAACTGCTCTAGGTACTTTGGCCGACAGTCAACGTTAGCACCGACATCCAAAATCAGCACTGGCTTGCCCGCAATCACCGTCGGGAAAACCGCGCCAATGGCCGGTCTATCAATCCCTTTGATGCGGCCCAAACGTAGCAGGGCAGCCGCCATCGCAGCGCCAGAGTGGCCCGCCGACACCACACCATCGGCCCGGCCCTTCTTCACCAAATCCATAGACACATTAATCGAGGCCTTTGGCTTACGCCGTAGCGCACTCAAGGGCTCCTCGTGCATTTCGATGGTTCCTTCTGCAGGCACCAGCTCAATGCCTTTAAGCAAATCGGGCTGGGAAACTGAGGATCGTATCTGCGCCGGGTCGCCAACCAGTAAGACGTCAATCCCTAACTCTTCTTTCGCTCTGATAGCGCCAGCAACCACTTCATCAGGCGCGAAATCACCACCGGTTGCGTCTACTGCGATGCGTACCTGCGTCGAATCCATTAAAGCTCTATCCTTTGGGTCGGCCCAAGCCGGACCGAGAGAAACTTTAAGAATTCTATCAGACTTACTCTTCGCCTGGTTCGACAATCCGCTGGAACAAATAGCCCGTACCCCGCGCTGTCAGGATCAGCTCAGGGTTACTCGGATCGTCTTCTAGCTTGGCTCGCAGGCGAGAGATATGCACATCTACTACGCGAGTATCGACATGGCGCTCAGGGGTGTAGCCCCACACTTCTTGCAAAATTTCTGAGCGGGAAAAGGGCTCGCCCGAACGGCTCACCAGCAGCTCTAGCAGGCTGAACTCCATACCAGTTAGGCGAATGCGCTCGTCACCCTTGTAAACCTGTCGCTTGTTGGTATCGATACGAATATTATTAATGGTGATCACGCCTGAGCTGGGAATGCCCGACGCGCCAGTCTTCTCTACCCGGCGGAGCACAGAGCGAATGCGGGCCTCTAGCTCCTTGGGCGAAAAGGGCTTCACCACATAGTCGTCGGCACCTAGCTCTAGGCCGGTAATGCGGTCTGCAACATCGCCTAGGGCGGTCAGCATAATGATGGGAATATCTGACTCTTTGCGCAGCTCCTGGCAGACGCCGTAGCCATCGAGCTTGGGCATCATCACATCTAGCACGACCAAGTCAGGGATAGCATTGCGGAAAGTATCTAGCGCTTCTTCGCCATCGGCGGCTGTGACCACGTCGTAGCCAATCATCGACAGGCGAGTTTCGAGGATTCGACGGATGCTCGCTTCGTCATCAACAACCAGAATCTTTTCTTTAACGCTTTCCAATGCTCTGTAAACTCCTAGATAAAGTCGTGGCAGAAAAAGTCGCTGCTAATAATGTGAACGAATATGAGGCATAACGAATAGAAAGTTAATACCCTACATAACGTTTGACAACTACCGAACTAAGACAGCAGTTCTGCTTGCTGTGCCAATTGTATGCCTTAGAACTGCCCGAAAGCTATCTAGGCAGAGGGCTTTCAGGGTTTCTTAAGGTTTGTAAGGCAGGCGGCAAGAAGTGATACAAATCGCTACATCATAGACAGGACAACGGTTTTCCTTTATGAAAGTTAGCATTTGCAGACACAATGAGCCATTGCCCTAACTATTTTTCGCTTAGCTAAAAATACTCATTTTTGCAAAGAAATGTATCAGAGATAGCATTTTTTCAGGATCTGCAGAAGACATTCGTTGGTTTTATTTGGCTGTAATGATTTCGCGAAATTGACGGCTTTGAAGTACGTTTATACTATAAAAGATGGTTAATCGTGGAAACTTATCTGCGAGAGGTTTATCGGGTTTGAAGCATGGGTTGCGGACCCACCCCGTCGCTGCGCGCCACCCCTCCAGAGGGGATCTGTCCCGGCTATGTATACAAAGGGATCGAACACCCTCAGCCTCACATACTGAAGTAGATCCCCTCTGGAGGGGTGGCCGGAGCGCAGCGGAGGTCGGGGTGGGTCTGCAACCTAAGCAACCCAGCCAATATCTCGCACTTACGTCTCACACTTGTGCAGACACAAAAAAACCACAAAAAGAAGCATTGAGTCTGAGGACCCGCAGTATGTTAGCTACTTGCGTATCTCCTGAGAAAACTGTGCTGTCGCAAACGAGTGATGACCTATGGCTAAGACCCGTTCTATCTATATATGCAATGCCTGCGGGGCAGAGACTCGGCAGCACTTTGGGAAGTGCCCGACCTGTGGCACTTGGAATTCGCTGGTGGAGCAGGTGGTGGAAGCCAAGGTGGCAGAGACAGCTCGGCCTAGCATGGCGTCGCGTTCAAATCGGCGCCGCTCAAAAGCACCTGCTCAGCCTCGGCTATCGCTGACGTTCAACCAGATTCAAGACCATCCTCAAACGCGCATTCCCTCGGGGTACCACGAGCTAGACCGGGTGCTGGGTGGGGGCATTGTGCCAGGGTCGCTGGTGCTGTTGGGGGGTGATCCGGGCATTGGCAAGTCGACGCTGCTGTTACAAACGGCCAATCAGCTGGCGAAGGAAACGCCGATTTTGTATGTGTGTGCGGAGGAGTCGGGTCAGCAGGTGAAGCTGCGATCGCTCCGACTCGGCATCAACCAAGACCCCACCCAAAAGAACGCAAGCACGCTGCTAGAAAATCTCTATCTGCTGCCAGAAACAAACTTAGAGACCATTTTAGAAGAGCTAAACTCTCTTAGACCCAAGGTCGCCGTTATCGACAGTATTCAAGCGTTGTTCTATTCGGCGCTCACCTCGGCGCCAGGATCTGTTGCCCAGGTCAGAGAATGCACCTCGGCGCTGATGCAAATTGCCAAAAGAGAGAATATTTCACTCTTTATTGTGGGCCATGTGACGAAGGAAGGGGCGATCGCAGGACCAAAAGTATTAGAACATCTGGTCGATACGGTGCTGTACTTCGAGGGCGATCGCTTTGCCAGCCACCGGCTCCTGCGCTCCGTTAAAAATCGCTTTGGCGCCACCCACGAGCTAGGCGTTTTTGAAATGGTGGACAAAGGCTTAGAAGAAGTGTTGAACCCGTCGGAACTCTTCATGAGTAGCCAGGAAGAGAATGTGCCCGGAGTGGCGACCATTGTTGCCTGCGAGGGCACGCGCCCCCTCGTGGTAGAGCTGCAGTCTTTAGTGAGCCCCACGAGCTACAGCTCACCGCGCCGCTCTACAACAGGCATCGAATACAACAGATTGCTACAGATTTTGGCCGTGTTAGAAAAGCGGGTGGGCATTCCCCTCTCGAAGCTAGATGCCTATGTGGCGTCTTCGGGCGGGCTGAACGTGGGTGAACCGGCTGCAGATTTGGGGATTGCGGTAGCTGTGGCGGCGAGCTTTCGCGATCGCATTATCGATCCAGAGCTAGTGCTGATTGGGGAAGTGGGCCTAGGCGGGCAGATTCGCCCAGTGTCGCAGATGGAGCTACGGCTCAAGGAGGCGGCCAAGCTAGGCTTTAAGCGAGCGCTGGTGCCGAAGGGCCAAAAGCGCGGGGGGCTAGGGATAGAAGTGACTGAGGTGGGCAGGGTTGTCGATGCGATCGCCACTGCACTTGCAAACTCCACGCAGCACGACCCAGAAAAGGCCGCTGTATGAGCCAGGCAGTCTGTGTTGTCATGAGCGCGATTGTATTGCAAGCACTTGATATGTGCCCGTTCCTCAGGATTAAATAAACGGGTACATCTTTTTAGGCAAGTTCGATGACGATTGAGCAGCTCAATAAGGACTTTGGTATCTCCGGTCAGGTCAAAGTCGTTGAGGGGAAGGGCGGCTTTCCCGTCGTTGAAATCAGCAATGAAAAGGCAACGGCGAAGGTTTCTGTGTATTCAGCGCAGGTACTGTCTTTTCAGCCTGCTGGCGAGCCAAAAGATCTCCTGTTTGTAAGCGAGAACGCCTACTACAAGACCGGGAAAGCGACGAAGGGCGGCGTGCCCATCTGCTGGCCATGGTTTGGCCCAGACCCAGAGGGCAAGGGGCGTGCCAGTCACGGCTTCGTGCGTAACCGCATGTGGAATCTGCTCAGTACAGAAGCCTTACCCTCTGGCGAAACCAAGGTACGGTTTGGCCTGACAGATACGGAGGAAACCCGAGAAATTTGGCCCCATGCCTTTGAGCTGACGATGGATGTGCTGGTGGGCAGTGAGCTATCGCTGACGCTGACAACTCGCAACACTGGTGAGGCAGCTTTTTCGATTACTCAGGCTTTCCACACTTACTTCACCACGGGCGACATCGCCCAGGTCCAGGTACTCGGGCTAGAAGATACAGGCTATATCGACAAGCCTGATGGCGGCAAGCAAAAAACACAATCTGGCGCCGTCACGGTCACCGGCGAAGTAGACCGCATTTATACAGATGTGAAACCTGAGCTAGTAGTTGACGACGGTGACCTCGGGCGGCGCATTCGCATTTCGACCGTAGGGAGCAAAACCGCGATTGTGTGGAATCCTTGGTCAGAAATTGCTGAAAAGATGGCTGACCTAGAAGCGCAAGACTATCAAAGATTTATCTGTGTGGAGACGGCAAACGCTGCCGATGAGGTGGTGGAAGTGCCGGCGGGCAGTGAGTATCAGCTAAAGGCGACTTATGCGATAGAGCGGTAAGTAAAAAGCACAAGGAGACACAGAATGGCGATCGCACTCGAACTACCAACCGAAAAAACTGCACAATTCTGTCGTAAAGGGAAAGCACCCTTTCTGTTTATGACTTGTTATCAGAATCTGCAGATGGTTGAGGTGGGAGTAAATCTGTTATTTGTATGGTGAGGTGGCTGAAGGCGAGAGGAGAAACGCTGAGAGCTTCGGTGAGGATGGTGTGAGACTGATAGCGATCGCCCTTTGGCTGACGATAGAGGTGCAGTTCGCGTTTAAGAATATCTAAAATCCAATAGTCCGCAATCTTAGCGGTGGCATATAGCGGCGCTTTTGTTTCTTGGTCGTATTGGAGGCTGAAGCTAGAGACTTCTACTATCAGCAAAACGTCTGCAGGGGATGGATGCTGCGTACTGTAGGCTAGAGGACCTGGGCGAACGACAGAAATATCGGGTTCGGGTTCAGATATATCGCTAAGGCGAATGGGCTCTTGGCTACGCACGAAGGCGGCGTTTGCAATCTGCTGGGCCAGCAGGCGATGCGTTAAAAAGACAGCCGCAGCATGGGCAGCACTTTTTGCAGCCGTCTCGATAATATTTCCTTCAACGAGCTCAGTGCGCTCTGCCGGTAGCAAAATGCCCGCTTCACTCATACGGTGATATTCATCCGCTGTGAATTGTTTGAGCGTAGCCGCAACCATTGCTCTCCTTTCTACAAATGAGCATACTTTCTACAAGTCTACACGGGAATTTGAGGGGAGTGGCTGTAGGCACTGAGTATCCAGCAACAGCCTCATGCCATGTCACCTTCAAAAGCTGCCAAAATATCTTCTGGTAGAGGTGCGTTGAAGTCGTCCGGCGCAGTAAAGGGGAAACGCCTCAGAAAAGCCCTTTGAGCTTTACACTACACTACAATGACAGGCTTATAAATCCAGCCGACCAATCACTCATCCCCAAAAGTCATGACAGCCACAGAAAAACTCCATCAGCTCATCCAATCTCTACCGGAGCAGCAAGTAGCCGAAATTCTAAACTTTGCCGAATTCCTGCAGTATAAACAACAAGCTACTTCTCCTATCCCCTCTAAGACAACAACTGACAAGCCAGCCGCTATTCAAGCAATGCGAGGAATACTCAAAACCCAGCAACCTGCTCTTACAGACCAGGACGTCGCCAAGCTTTTAAAAGAACGGCGAACGGAGAAATTTGGACTGTGAGAGTACTCATCGATCCAAATCTTTAGCGCCATCAACCAGAACCTAGAAGCAATCGTCACCCGTGATGTAAAAGGCTTTTTAGACTCGCCTCTACCCATCTTCTCTATTCAAGAACTACAGATCTTATTAGTCTGATGCTCTTAAATTTTTATGCCGCGCTGTTTGAATAGTTAGACACAGGAACCTGACCATTTTGTTCAGGTTCTTTTCCGTC